>CAZFHG010000149.1:0-8895 GCA_964518665.1 uncultured Opitutaceae bacterium
GCCAAACCGCCCGTCCGGAGGCCGGGCGCTACCCAAGAAGGCTGCCTGCGCGATTCATTCCGGTAGCTTGAGAAACACTTTCTTGTACTGGTGGAAACCGAGCAGGGCCGGTTCCCAGCCGCGGACGGCGGGGTGGATCAGGTAGGCGTTGGCGCCGAAGAATATCGGGGTGGCCGGCGCTTCAGTCAGGAGACGCGCTTCGGCCTGTTGAAAGGATTCGAGGCGGGTGGCGGGATCGATCGTCGTCGCGGCGCGGCTGATGAGATTGTCGTAGGCCGGGTCCTTCCAGCCGGTCCAATTGTTGCCGCCGGTGCTGACGAAGAGATCGAGGAAGGTGACGGGGTCGGCGAAGTCGCCGATCCAGCCGGCGCCGGAGATCATGTAGTCGAGCGCCTGCTGGTTTTGCACCCAGGTCTTTTGTTCAAGGGTGCGGATCTCCAGCTTCACGCCGAGTTCGCGCGACCAGAGCGCCTGGAGCACCTCGGCCATGCCGGGTTGCTGGGCGTCGTTGCGAACCTGAAGGGTGATGGTCGGGAGACCGCGGCCGTCCGGATAGCCGGCCTGGGCGAGCAGGGTGCGGGCCTGGGCGAACTCCGGTGCGAGCTTGGTTCGTGAGGTATAACCAGCCAGGTTGGGCGGAGTGAAATGAGGTGCGGGCGGATTCGCGCCGCGCAGCACGCTGCGGGTGATGGCATCGCGATCGATGGCGAGGGCGAAGGCCTGCCGGACGGCAGCTTGTTCGAAGGGCGGACGCGTGGTGTTGAAGCGCAGGAAGATGACCTGGAGGAAAGGATCAATGCGCAAGGCCGCGGGGCTTTGTTCGCGATAGGTGGCGATTTTGGTGGGCGGCAAGGCGTGCGTGAGGTGCACCTGGCCGGCGCGGAAATTGCGTTCCTCGGTGTCGGGACTTTCGGTCGGATAAAAGAAGATGCCGTTGAGACGGACGGCTGCAGCGTCCCAGTAGTGCGGATTGCGCGTCACCTTCACGTGGGCGTTGGCTTTCCATTCCTGCAGGGTGAACGGACCGTTGCCGACAAGGGAAAGGCGGGTCCAGCGGTTGGCGCGGTCATCAAGCCCGCCGCCGGCGGCGAGCGCACGGGGATTGAGCGGAAACCAGACCGGGTTGGCGGTGAGTGCCGGCAGGTATGGGGTGGGCCGCTCCAGCGTGAGGCGCAGGGTGCGGTCATCGGGAGCGGCGGCTCCGAGCTGGGTGAAGTCGGTGAGCGTGCCGGCGTTGAGGGCGGCCGCGTTTTTGAGGGGATGAAGCAGGTAGGCGTATTCCGAGGCGAGGGCCGGGGACAGGGCGCGGCGCCAGGCATGGACGAAATCCGACGCAATGAGCGGCTCGCCGTTGGACCACTTGAGGCCGGGGCGAAGGTGAAAGGTGTAAGTGAGGCCGTCGGCTGAGACCTGCCAGCTTTCAGCGGCGGCGGGGATGGGTTGCGAGGAGCGTTCGTCGAGCGCGCAAAGTCCCTCGAAGACGGCGAGGAGGATGTTTTGATCCGTATAGGCGGTGACGAGGTGCGGATCGAGCGACTGTGGTTCGGCGCCGTTGCCGAGGAGAAGCGTTTGTGTGCGGACGCCGTCTTCAGCCGGGGTGGTGCGACGGGTGCAGCCGGAAAAGGCCAGGCAGGTGAAAACTGCCAGCAGGCAGCAGAGGGAAAGTGGCCGGTGCATGGAGCACACTAGGCATGCCCCGGGGAACTTGCCAAGACGCGGGCTGGAATTCCGTGCGTGAAGTACGGCGCGTGACGCGATGAGGAGAAGACAAGCCAAAGGCAGCAATGGTAGGACAGCCCACTTGCGGGCGCGGTTGGGCGCGCGCGCGCTGGCCTACAGCTTGAATTGCAGGCTTGCCTTAGGCTTGGGCCTCGAGCGCCGCTTCCTCGCGTTCGCGGCGGAACTGGCTCGTGTACAGGTCGTAGTAGTGGCCGCGGGAGCGGAGCAGTTCCTCGTGCGTGCCGCATTCCTCGATGCGGCCCTTGGTGATGACCAAGATGCGGTCGGCACCACGGATCGTGCTGAGGCGGTGGGCGATGACGAAGCTGATGCGGCCGGTGAACATCGTCTCGAGCCCGCGCTGGATGAGCTGCTCGGTCTCGGTGTCGATGGAGGAGGTCGCCTCGTCCATGACGAAGAGCTGCGGGTTGGCGAGCAGGGCGCGGGCGAAGGAGAGCAGCTGGCGCTGGCCGGTGGAGAGGCGGTTGCCGCCCTCGCCGACCTGCGAGTCGTAGCCCTGCTCCATCTGGTTGATGAACTCATGGGCGTTGACCATGACGGCGGCGGCCTCGACTTCGGCGTCAGTGGCATCGAGCCGGCCATAGCGGATGTTCTCGCGGACCGTGCCCTTGAATAGGTGGGGGGTCTGGAGGACGATGCCGAGTTGGGACTGGAGCCACGCGAGGGAGCGCTCGCGGTAATCCACGCCGTTGATCAGAATCTGGCCCGCGGTCGGCTCGTAGAAGCGGCACACCAGGGAGACGATGGTGCTCTTGCCGCCACCGGAAGGACCGACGAGCGCAATGGTTTCGCCGGCACCGACGGTGAGGTTGAAATCCTGCAGCACCATGGGGCCGCTTTCGTAGCGGAAGGAGACGTTGCGAAATTCGATGGTGGCGATCTGTTGGGCGTGGCCGTCCGGGGCTATTGCGGATTGGGGAGACCGGATACCAGATAGGTCGGAATCTTTCCGGTTTCCGGTATCCGCATTCCGGTATTCCGCGAGCCTGGCGAGCACGGCCTCGCTGTCCTTGATGGCCGGCTCCGTGGCGAGCAGGCCCATGACACGTTCGCCGGCGGCCTGGGCGCCCTGCATTTCCGTGAGCTTTTGCGCGAGTGAATTGATGGGATTGAAGAACATGCCGGCGAAATTCACGAACGCGACCAGCGTTCCGAGCGTGAGGCTGTCGTTGAGCGTGAGCCAGCCGCCCCGCCAGAGGGCGAGGCCGGCGGCGAGGGAGCCGAGGGTCGTGACGATGGGATAGTAGAGGGCGTTCTGGCAGGCGTTGAGCACGGAGGCCTCGAACATCCGGGCCGACACCTGCATGAATTCGGCGAGGTTGTCGGCTTCACGCACGAGGGTCTTGGTCGTGCGGACGCCCTGGATGGACTCGTTGTAGCTCGCGGTGATCTGGGAGTTGTACTTCCGGATGTCGCGGGCACTGAGCAGCATCTTTTTCTGAAAGTATTTCGAGATGACGGCGAGCGGCGGCACGATGGCGATGACGATCAGGCCGAGCTTCCAGTTCATGATCAGGAGGCAGGCGGCGATCATCACGAGGAAGGTCAGGCCCCAGACGATATCGAGGAAGCCCCAGGAGATGATGCGGGCGAGACGGTCGCAATCGCTGGTCAGGCGCGTGATCAGCCAGCCGACGGGACGGGTGTCGAAGAAGGCAAACTCCAGTTGCTGGAGCCGGTCGAAGCAGTCGCGCCGGATGTCGTGGGCGAGGCGGTTGGAGATGTTGCCCGCCATGTCAATGAACACCCAGATGCCGGTGCAGAGCAGGACGGTCAGCAGCAGGTAGACCAGAATGTAGTGGGTGAAGGGCGCGGCGCTGCCGCTGGTCACGACGCCGTCAATGACCCAGCGGGTGACCAGGGCGAAGCCGGCGTCGCACATGGCGATGATGACGGCGGCGATGGCGAGCGGGATGAGGTAGCGCTTCAGGTGCAGGGCGCGGAGGAAAATCTTCCACCACAAGCCGGCGTCGAGGCGGGCCTTGAAATCGTCTTCCTGTTGGAGTTGGGCGGACATGAAACGGTGGCGTTAGGAGTGAGGGATAACGGTAGGAAGGGGCTTACTGGCTGATCCCCATTTCCTGTTGGAGGTCGGATTCCACGCTGGACTGGATCTGCCAGAGGCGGCGGTAGAGGCCGGGCTGCGCGGACAGCTCCTCGTGGGTGCCGGTCTGGATGATGCGGCCGTGGTCGAGCACGATCACGCGGTCGGCGTGGGCGAGCGTGGAGAGGCGGTGGGCGATGACGAGGGTGGTGGCGCGGCCGCGACGTTCCTTGAGCGCCCCGAGGATGAGGGTCTCGGTTTCGGCATCGATGGCGCTCATGGCATCGTCGAGGATAAGCAGGGGCGGATGCTTGAGGATGGCGCGGGCGATGGCGACGCGCTGGCGCTGGCCGCCGGAGAGGGTGATGCCGCGTTCGCCGATGAGCGTGTTGTAGCCGTGCTCGAAGGTGAGGATGGTGTCGTGAATGCAGGCGGCCCGGGTGGCGGCCTCGATTTCGGAGTCGGGAGCATCGCCCCGGCCGAGCCGGAGATTGTCGCGCAGGGACTTGGAGAAAAGGAACGGCTCCTGCATGACCACGCCGATCTGCGAGCGGACCCAGGGGCGCGGCAGGGAGGAGAGCTCCCGGCCGTCGAACTGGATTGAACCGGTCGTGTAATCGTAGAGCCGCAGCAGCAGGTGCATGAGGGTGCTCTTGCCCGAGCCCGAGGGTCCGAGCAGGGCGAGGGTTTCGCCGGGGCGCAGTTCGAAGGAGATGCCGTTGAGGGCGCCGCGCCCGTCGGTCGGCAGGCCCGCGGCGGCGTGGTGGAAGTGCAGGTCGCGCACAGTGATCCGGCCGGTGATGGGCTGGGCCAGGAGCAGGGGCTGGGCGGGCGGCTCGGGATCACGGGCGACGGCGAGGATTTCCTGGATGCGGGTCAGCGCCACCGAGGTCTTGCCGAGGTCGGTGAGGATGCGCCCCATCTGCCGCACCGGCCAGAGCATGATGCCGAGGTAGGAGATGAAGGCGAACAGCAGGCCGACGGAAAAGATGCCCTGGGTGATCCAGAGGGCGCCGACGAGCAGGGTGAGGCCGATCTGGCTGAGGGCGACAAAGTCGCTGATGGACCAATACCACGACATGAGCCGGAGCATGCGGAGGCTGCGGTCGCGGTAGCGGGCGTTGGGCTCCGCGAATTTTTTGCGTTCAAAATCCTGCCGGGCGAAGGCGCGCACGACGCGGATGCCGGTGAGATTCTCCTGGATGACGCCGGTCAGCGCGCCCTCGGCCTCGTCCACTTCCTTGAAGACGTGCTTCACGTTGCGGAAGTAGAAGTAGGCATAGAACACGATCGGACCGATGAGGGAGAACGACACCAGCGTCATGGGCACGCTGAGGGAGAAGAGCAGGGGGAACGCGGCGCCGGCCAGGAACAGGGCGTTGCCGATCTCCATCACCTGCGAGGCGAGGAACTGGCGCGTGGTCTCGACGTCGCTGGTGCAGCGTTGCACGAGGTCGCCGGTGTCGGCGCGATCGTGATGGCGGGCGGGCAGGTGGTTGAGGTGATCGTAGAGTTCGTCCTTCAACCGGCGCGCGATGCCGTCGCTGGCGAGCGCGGCCTGCCAGCCCTTCAGGAAGCTGCAGAAGCCGCTGAGGCCGGCGAGCAGGACCATCGCCACGGGGGCGAGCCAGAGATTTTCGCGCAGGTGTTCGGCGCCGCCGAAGGCCCGCAGGATGAGGGCGAGCAGGAAGGGCGCGTCGGCGTCGAGCGTCTTGCCCGCGACGGCGTAATCAATCGTGACGCTGCCGATCAGCGGCACGCCGAAGTTGATGACCGTGGCCAGCACCAGGCAGCCCAGGGCGAATCCGTAGCGCAGGCGGTGGCCCCGCATCAGGGACCAGATGACTTGGACTTGGGAAAACATGGGAAGATCGGAAAGTTGGGTGAAAAACAAAAAACCCGCTCGGGAGGGAGCGGGTCAGGAGAAAACAACTTCGTTTTGCCATGGGGCCCGCTCGGTGGCGCGGGCGGGAACTACCTTCAGAGGTTCCGGGTGCCCGCGGCTGCGACGAGGATGATATAAGGATTGTCGCGGTGCATCATAGGAAGGGCGGGTGGGCTGGAGCGGAACCAAAAGAGCTGGGTGCCGTTCTGGCAAGCGGAGATTTTGCGCAGCTGCAATCCAGCCCATGGGACGTGCGGTTGGACTACGTCTAATTTTCCGGGGGCGAAGCCCCAAGTAGGGTGGGTCTGTGACCCGCCCTCGGACGCTCCATTCGCAGGTAGGCATTCACAGGGCAGGTCGGACAACCTGCCCTACTTTCCCGTACTCCCACTCGCTCACGCTCGTAGCCACAGGGTGTTGGGCAGAAAGGCCGGCATTGCCTGCCAGCGGAAAGCGGAGGATTTTTCTAAGAAAGCGCTCCGATGTCCGTTTAATCCTGCAGAACCACATGCCTACCGATCACCCGAAAGGACGGGAAACGCAGGACAATGAAGACGCCACTTTCTTGGAACGCACTTTCCTGGAGCAGCAGGCCCCGCTTACCCGGTATGCGGCGAAGCTGCTCAACGATCCCGACCGCGCTCGCGATGTCGTGCAGGACACCTTTGTTCGGCTCATGCAGCAATCGCGCGCGGTGGTGGAGGGTCACACGGTGGAGTGGCTTTTCACTGTCTGCCGGCACCGGGCCATGGATATCCTGCGCAAGGAGGGGCGCATGAAACGCTTCGAGGAAGGCGAAGTGGAACGCGTGGCCGCGGAGGATCCGAGACCCGGGCGCGCGATCGAGGCGGCGGAAGCGCAGGCTTCAATCCTTGAACTCATCGGCCGGCTCCCGACGAACCAGCAGGAAGTCGTACGGCTCAAATTCCAGAATGGTTTCAGCTACAAGGAAATCAGCCGCATCACCGAGCTTTCGGTGACCAATGTCGGCTTCATCATTCACACCGCCGTGGCGCGCCTGCGCACGGAACTGGCCGCGCAGCGGCCGTAAGGATACCCATGAACGCACCGCTTTTTTCTCCCGATGATCCGAAACTGACGGCCTACGCCCTGGGCGAACTGGACGAGCCGGAGCGCAGCGCAGTCGAAGCGCTGCTGCGCAACGACCCGGCGGCCCGGGCGACGGTGGAGTCCATCCGCGCCACGGCGCGGCAATTGGAACAGGCGCTGGCGGCGGAGCCATTGCCGGCGACAGGCCCGGTCCGCCGCGAGGCGCCGCGCCGGTCCGCGAAGCTGCTGCAGTTTCCCCGGTTCTATTACGTGACCGCCACGCTCGCGGCGGCATGCGTGGCGGTGCTGGTGGTCATCCGCCAGCCTGAGCCCCGGATGAAACTCACCGAGCCGGAGCCGGTAAGCGTCATGATGTCCGTGGACACATCAGTTGCACCGACGGTGACGAAAGACGCCGTGGAACTGCCACAGTTTGCGGCCAAGACCGTGACCGCGCCAACGGTGGCCGAGGGCGTGGCGAATGAAATGAAGAAGGAACGCGTGTTGATGCGGCCTGAACCCGCTGCCGTCGCACCGGCTCCGCCATTACTGGACGCGTCCACAGTGACCTACGGCCGCATGGTGGAGGCGCGCGGCCGGGCGGAAGCCGAGTACCAGAGTGGAGCGATTGCAAAGCAGCGCCTGCATAAGTCGGTCGCGCTGGCCATGCAGGAAAGTCGCCAGGCGGACCTGAAGTCGAATACCGAGGCGTACACCTACCAGGCGGAAAGCGGCTTCATGGACGCAGTGCAGAATCCGCTGTCCACCTTCTCCATTGATGTGGACACGGCGAGCTATGCCAATGTGCGTCGCTTCCTGAACCAGGGCCGCCGGCCACCCGTGGATGCCGTGCGCATTGAGGAACTCGTGAATTATTTCCCGTACCATTATCCGGCTCCCGCGACTGCGGAGGGTGACGAGCACGGCACTACTCCCTTGGCCGTGGCGATGGAAGTCGCGTCGGCTCCCTGGGCGCCGGAGCACCGGTTGGTGCGCATCGGATTGAAGGGTCGTGAAGTGACGATGGCGGATCGCCCGACAGCCAATCTCGTTTTCCTGCTCGATGTGTCGGGCTCGATGAACCAGCCGAACAAGCTGCCGTTGGTGAAGGAGTCGATGCGCCTACTGCTCGGCAGGCTGCGGCCGGATGATCGGGTGGCCATCGTCACCTATGCCGGCAACTCCGGCCTGGCGCTGCCTTCCACGTCCGTGCGGAAGGCGACGGAGATCCTGGGCGCCATTGCCGAACTGAGCCCGGGCGGTTCCACCAACGGGGCGATGGGCATCCATCTGGCCTACGATGTGGCGAAGGCGAATTTCATCAGCGGTGGCATCAACCGCGTGATTCTTTGCACCGACGGCGATTTCAACGTGGGCACGACCAGCGAAGGTGAACTCACGCGGCTGATCGAGGAGAAGGCTAAGTCCGGGGTTTTCCTGACCGTGCTCGGTTTCGGCATGGGCAACTACAAGGACTCAATGCTGGAGCGGCTCGCGGACAAGGGCAACGGCGCCTACGGCTACATCGACACCAAGCGCGAGGCCGAGAAGATGCTCGTGGAGCAGGTGAACGGCACGCTCGTCACCATCGCGAAGGACGTGAAGATCCAGGTCGAGTTCAACCCGGCCCTGGTCTCCAGCTACCGGCTGATCGGCTACGAGAACCGGCGGCTGGCCAAGGAGGATTTCAACAATGACGCGGTCGATGCCGGCGAGATCGGGGCGGGCCACACCGTCACGGCGCTGTATGAAATCGTGCCGGCAGGTGCGCCGACGCCGGTGGCTGGCGCGGTGGATGAATTGAAGTACCAGCGCGTGCAGCCGGTGGCCGGTAGCAAAGCGCCCGGTGCGACCAGCGGCGAACTGTTGACCGTGAAGATCCGTTACAAGGAGCCGGCGGGTGAGCAGAGCCTCAAGCGGGAGTATCCGCTGAAGGACGCGGGTCTCGGATTTGCCGCGGCGAGTTCAGATTTCAAACTAGCTGCGGCGGTGGCGGGATTTGGGATGATCCTGCGCGATTCCCCGTCCAAGGGCACGGCGACCCTGACAGACGTGGCGGCCTGGGCACTGGCCGGGCTGGGGGATGATGCCGGCGGTTATCGCAGTGAGTTTATCCGCCTCGTCAAACAGGCAGAGACCATTCAGCCGTGATCGGATTGGTTGCAGGCCGGCTTGA
>CAZFHG010000150.1:0-8605 GCA_964518665.1 uncultured Opitutaceae bacterium
GCTGGTCCGGCCGGCAGGGCTCACGAACCAGTGCCGGCTGAAGACCGGCACTACGCTTCATTTCCGGCTTCAATCCAGCCGGACCTGTCTCCACCCTCGATTCCGTGCCCACCTTGTCCGCTTTTCTGCCTGCCGGTTACGACCCGCGCCGCCCGGTCGCCTTGATCGCCGGCCAGGGCGATTACCCTCTGCTGGTCGCCCGGGCGCTCCTCAAGGCCGGGATTCCGCTGCGGCTCATCGGCTTTGAGGAAGAAACACGCGCCGAGCTGGTTGAACTGGTCCCCGCCGCCGAGCGCCGCATTTTGCTCGTGGGTCAACTCGGCCACATGCTGAAGGCCCTGCGCGACTTCGATGCCGGCTACGCCCTGATGGCCGGGCAGATCACGCCCCGGCGCCTTTTCAAGGGCCTGCACCCCGACCTCAAGGCCACCCGCATTTTGCTCGGACTAAAGCGCCGCAATGCCGAGACCATCTTTGGGGCCATAGCCAAGGAGATTGAGGACATCGGGGTCACGCTCCTCGATGCCCGATCCTATCTCGATGAACATCTGGCCACCGCCGGTTGCATGACCGGGCGCAGCTTCCCCATTGAAAAGGACTACCTTGACCACGGGGTAAGCATCGCCCGGGAGTGCGCCCGCCTCGACATCGGCCAGGGCTGCGTCGTGCGCAAGGGCACCGTGCTCGCCGTCGAAGCCTTTGAGGGCACCGATGAGATGCTGCAGCGCGCCGGCACCTTCAAGACTGACGGCGCTCTTTTCGTGAAAACCGTCAAGGCCCGTCAGGATTTCCGCTTCGATGTGCCCTGCTTCGGCCTGCGCACGCTCGAGACCATGCGCACGGCCGGGTTGGCCGCGGCAGCCCTGGAAAGCGGCCGCGTCCTCATCATCGACAAGCCCGCCGTGCTCGCGCAGGCGCGTTCGTGGGGCATCAGCCTCTTCGGTTTCGATTGAGCCGGTTGCTTGCGTCACGAAAACGACTGCATAGACTGCCCCCATGCCCAAGGACACCCAACTCGTCACCGTCAAAGGCGTGATGCCCACCGCCAACGGCTGCGCTGTGTTCCTCGGTCACGAGACCAAGACCTTCGTCATCTACGTCGATCACTCGGTCGGCAACTCGATCCGCATGACCCTCGACGGCGTGAAGAAGGAACGACCCCTCACCCACGACCTGATCGGGAGCATTCTGACCGGTCTCGACGCGCGGCTTGATCACATCGTCATCAACGATGCCCGCGAGGGCACATTCTACGCCCGTATTTTGCTGCGCATGGAAAACGAGCTGGGCAAGAAGATCATCGAGATCGACGCCCGGCCCAGCGACTCCATCGTGCTCGCCCTGCAGCAGAAGCGGCCGATCTACGTCGCGACTCCCGTCCTGGACGGCACCGAGGACATGACTGAAATCCTTGAGCGGGTGCTGAAGCAGCAGGCGGATGAGTCCGGCGGGGAGGAATCCGCCTGAGCCTCCCGAGCGTCCCCCTGCCCGCCGGCCACCATCCCGGCCTGCCGTTGACCGCCCTGGCGCCCATGCAGGACGTCACGGACCTCGCTTTCATGCGCGTCATCGCGCACTACGGCGCGCCGGACTATTTCTTTACGGAGTTCTTCCGCGTCCATTCCCAGTCACGCCCGGAGAAGCACATCGTGCGCTCCATCGCGGAAAACACCACGGGGCGCCCCGTCTTCGCCCAACTCATCGGTGAGGACATTCACCACCTCAACCGCACCGTCAAGGAACTGCTCGCCTTGCCCGTTGCCGGCATCGATCTCAACCTCGGCTGTCCCGCGCCCAAGGTCTATAAAAAGAATGTCGGCGGCGGCTTGCTCCGCGACCCCGCGAGGATCGACGAGATCCTGGGCGCGCTCCGTGCCGCCGTCCCGGGTCTGCTTACAGTCAAGATGCGGCTGGGGTTCGAGGACACCGCGCACTTCGACCGCATCCTCGAGTTGGTGGACCGGCACAAGGTGGACCTGCTCAGTGTCCACGGCCGCACGGTCAAGGAAATGTATCGCAGCGAAGTGCGCTACGAATGCATCGCGCATGCCGTCACGCGCGTCCGCTGCCCTGTCCTCGCCAACGGCAACATCACTTCCGCCGCGAAGGCTGCCAGCGTGCTCGCCTCGACCGGTGCCGCCGGCGTGATGATCGGGCGTCACGCCATCCGCAACCCGTGGATCTTTCACCAGTGCCGCGAACTCCTCGGCGGCGGGACGGTCACCCGCATCACGCTCGCCGATGTCCGCGACTACGTGGAGCACCTGTTCGAGGCGACCCGTACCGACACCATTCCCGAGCGGGCCCACGTGAACAAGATGAAGAAGTACCTCAATTTCGTGGGCCAGGGCGTGGATGCCGGCGGTGCGTTCCTGCACGACATGCGCCGCACGGCCACGCGCGCCGAGCTGTTCGCCGTTTGCGACCGTCACCTGATGTCAGTGCCAGACCGGGAATTCGCCGCCGAACCTTATCCCGGCGTCATTGCCCGCCCCAATTGCGAAACGCCTGAAGCCGCTGATGGCTGTTCGCTCGATTCAGTGACGGCGTGATCTGCCCCGCCCCAAATACGCGTCTATGCTAGATTCGTAGTGCTGCGCTTCAGCCAGCACTGGTATGGAGGGATAACTGCCGAGGTAGCCTCGAATGCGCCGGCTGAAGACCGGCGCTACGATTTGATCGACGCCAGCCACCAGTAAGGCTGGGTTTAGCCCGCCTCTTCGTATCGGATTCGCGGTGCGGCTCTACTCGATCCCTAACGCCTTGCGGCCGGCACCGGAAATCATCTGCGGGGACCAGATCGGATCCCACACGATGTGCACCTTGGCCGACGTCACACCTGGCAATGCGGCAATCTTGTCCCGGGCATCGTTGGCAATCACCGGACCCATGCCGCAACCTTGCGCGGTCAGGGTCATCTTGACTTCGACGTTCTGCCTACCGTCTGGCGTTGGCTCAATTGCCAGGTCGTAGATCAGGCCGAGGTCAACGATGTTGACCGGAATCTCCGGATCAAAGCAGGTCTTCAAGGTCTCCCACACCAGTTGCTCGCTGAATTCCACAGGGGCGTCTGTGGCCGTGGCTTCCGTCGGGGTGTATCCGGCGATGGCATCGATATCCTCACGCGCGATGCGGACCAGGCCGCGTTCGGTGCGCACGGTTACGTTGCCGCCCAGCGTCTGGGTGATGAACACCTCGGTACCGGCCGGGAGCTGGATCAATTCACCGGCCGGAATAACCGTGGCGGAGCAATCGCGGGACAAAGTGTGCTTCATGGCTTCACTGCACCTTCAGACCGGGCGGCATGCGAGCGTAAATGCCCTGCGGATCATTGTAGGCCCGCAGGGTCTGCAATTCCTCGGTCAATCGGCGGGTGAGCTGATTTTGAATGTTCGCACGCGCCGACACGGGTTGGATCTTCTCAATGAGTTCCTCAATCGCCTCGACCAGCTCCTTCCTGCGCGGGAATTCCGTGACCCGGTAGTCCGCGCGCAGCCCGGCTTTTTTGGCGGCATAGTCCAGGGCGCTCTGCAGCCCGCCCATTTCGTCGACGAGGCCCAGCTTCTGGGCCTCGGCACCAGACCAGACACGACCCTGGGCAATCTCCTCCACGAACTTGCGCTCCAATTTGCGCGAGACTGCGACCTTCCCCACGAACTCGTCGTAAATCCAGTCCACCGCCCGCTGGATCATGGCCAGTTCGGCCTCGGTCTTGGGCCGGCTGATCGTGAAGGTGTCGGCAAACTGTCCGGTCTTCACGCTGTCGAAAGTCACGCCAAGGTTGTTGGCGAGTTTCTTGACATCAAAGAGAATGCCAAAGACTCCGATCGATCCGGTGATCGTCGCCGGTTCCGCGAAAATCCGGTCGCTGTAGGTCGAGATCCAATAGCCGCCTGAGGCTGCATAGGAGCCCATCGAGACCACCACCGGCTTCACCTCACCGGCCAGCCGCAGCTCGCGTTGGATCGCTTCCGAGGCCGAGGCGCTGCCGCCCGGGCTGTTCACGCGCAGCACGATCGCGCTGATGTCGGGATCCTGGCGCAGTTGCCGCAGCTCGCGGGCGTAATTAACGCCGCCGACCTGTCCCGGCTTGCCTTCGCCATCCACAATCTCGCCCTCGGCGTAAACCACCGCGATGCGGCCGCGCTTGCCATCCTTCACGTGCTCAACCCCGGGGGTTGGGGCCACCCGCACATAATCCGCGAGGGCAATCTGCTTGAAACTCTCCTTCGCGCCGGTCCGCCCGGTTTCCTGCTTCAGCGAGGTGATGACCTCATCACGATAGGCGATGCGATCCACCAATTGGGTCTGTTTGGCCACATACGCTCGGATCATGCCCTCGGCATCAATCACCTTCTGAAGGTCGACGACCGGCAGTCCACGGCTCGCGGCCACGTCCGCCAGCAACTTGCCCCAAAGGTCATCCAGGAGCTTGCGCAGTTGCTCGCGGTTTTCCGGGCTCAGGTCGCGCCGGGTATAGGGTTCCACGGCTGACTTGTACTTGCCGACCCGCGTGACCTGCACGCCGATGCCGAATTTATCAAAGGTCCCGGCCAGGAACATCGGCTCCGTCGCGAGGCCGGGCATCAAAATAACGCCATAAGGATCAAGGGCGATTTCGTCGGCCACCGACGCGAGGTAGTAATCACGCGTCGTGGCATACGTCAGATAGGCCTTGATCGGCTTTTTTTGCATCTTGAATGCCTCCAGCGCTTGGCGCACCTCGGAGAGGGCGGCAAAGCCCGAGCCGAAGCCGTCCGGCTGCAGTGAACCGATCAGGAAAATGCCCTTGATCCGGCTGTCCGTGGAGGCGGACCGGATCGCCTGGGTCACCTCGCGCAGTTGCAGGGCCTCGGGCCGGTCGCCCATCAGCGAACCGAAATCAATCAGGCGCGGCGCGTCACTGATGTTGGTGTCCATATCCACCACGAGGTAGGAACCGTCCTCCACACTGACGGGCTTGTGGCCGATCGAGCTGATCACCACCAGAAAGCCGAAGAAAACCACCCCGGCACCCATGGAAAAGATGACCAATGCGGCCAGGGCACCCAGCATCGAGGAGATAAAATTCTTCATGGTACCTAATGTAGATGCTTACGCTGTTTCAGCCAGTAAAACCCGACAAGCGGTCGCAATCGCACCTTGGACGGCACGGGTATGGTCTATTCTGCGCTGCGTTCAGAATGACAGGCATGTGGCGGTGAACCCGGCCTAATATCGACCGGTGGTCATTTCTTGCTGTCACGAACTGTTTGCTGCGCCCGCGCCGGCTCCTATCGTGCGGCCATGAGCGAGCAGAAGGAATTACTCACCACCAACCGCAAGGCCCTGACGATCAATCTCGATCCAATGGTCTACGGCACCTTCGCCGAGATCGGTGCCGGACAGGAAGTGGCGCGGATGTTTTTCCAGGCCGGCGGCGCTTCCGGCACGGTGGCCAAGACCATCTCCGCCTATGACATGACCTTCAGCGACGCCATCTATGGCAAGGCGCCGCGCTACGTCTCGCGCGAACGGCTGTCGCTGATGCTCGACCATGAATACGAGCTGCTGCTGGAACGCCTGTCCGCCCAGCGCGGCAAACGCACGCAGTTTTTCGTCTTTGCCGACACGGTCGCGACGCGGAATTTCCAGGGCAGCAACGAGGCCCACGGCTGGATGGGTGTGCGTTTCCAGGCCGAGCCTGAAGGTCCCCCGAGCGAGATTCTCCTGCACGTCCGCATGTGGGACCGGGAAAACATCCTGCAGCAGCAGGCCCTGGGTATCATCGGCGTCAATGTCCTCTACGGGGCGTTCAATTACCGCGACGATCCCTGCCGCTTCATTGATTCGCTCCTCGACAACCTCAGCACGGAGCGGATCGAGGTGGACATGCTGCGCTTCAGCGGACCGGCCTTTACTGGCGTGGACAATCGACTCATGGCGCTGCACCTCGTCGAATGCGGCCTGACCAACGCCGTGATGTTCAGTCCCGCCGGGGAGATGCTCCAGCCTTCCGAGGCGCTGCACAAGAAAGCCATTTTGGTCGAGCGTGGCAGCTTCCGCCCGGTCACCCTGGTCAACCTCGACATGCTCCGGTGCGCGGAAACCCAGCTCAAGCGCGAGCCGGCCGTGGCGGGCAAGGAGGTCGTCGTCCTGATGGAGATCACTGTCAACAACCTGCTCGCGAGCGGTAAGCTCGATCCGTTGGACTTCCTCGCCCGCGTGGACCTGCTGGGTGAACTCGGCCTGACGGTGCTCATTTCCAACCATCTGGAATACCACCGGCTCACCGCCTATTTCCGCCGCTATACCAAGGAGATGGTCGGCGTCGCCATGGGCATCAACAACCTCCGCGAACTGTTCAATCCCAAGTGGAGCGAAAAGTTGCCGGGCGGTATCCTTGAGTCTTTCGGCCGGCTGTTCCGGCACGCGGTCAAACTCTACATCTATCCGATGCGTGCAGACACGTACCGGCGCTACATCGAAACCCGCGGCATCGCCCCGGGCGCAGGTCTGCCCGAGAGCGGCGTGATCGATGTCGGCAACATGCCCATGCCCGGAGACCTGCGCCATCTCTACGCCCACCTCGTGCAAAATCAGAACATCGGCGCCATCACCGGCTACGATCCCGCCGTGATGTCGATTCTCGCCGACGACGTGCGCCGGCGCATCAAACAGCAGGATTCGACCTGGGCCGCCATGGTGCCGCCCACTGTGGCGGAGAGTATCCGGCAACGCGGATTGTTTGGCTACACGCCCGCCGCCCGTTAAACCTTAATTTTTACCATGCGCTTTCACAAATACCACGCCCTCGGCAACGACTACATCGTCCTTGATCCCGCCGATTATCCGAGTTGGAAGGAACCCTCGGTCGCGCAGATCCGGGTGATCTGCCATCGCAATTTTGGCGTGGGTTCCGACGGGATTCTCTGGGGTCCCCTGCCCTCGACCCAGAGCGCATTCGGATTGCGTATCTTCAATCCCGACGGCTCCGAGGCTGAAAAGTCCGGCAACGGGCTGCGCATTTTCTCAAGGTACCTCTGGGATCGCGGCCTGGTCAAAAACCCCGCCTTCACGATCGAAACCCCGGGCGGCCACGTTGAATCGGTCATCAAGGAAAACGGGCACCTCATCACGGTCGCCATGGGCCGGGTGAGCTTCGACAGCACGCGCATTCCCGTCATTGGCGCCCCGCGGGACGTGATCAATGAGAAGATCTCCGTGCGCGACCGCGAATTCACCTATTGCGCGGCCACCATCGGCAATCCCCATTGCGTGATTCCCCTGCCGGCGGTGAACGCCGACCTGGCGCATCGCTATGGTCCGGTCCTTGAGACGCATGCCAATTTCCCGCGCAAGACCAATGTTCAATTCCTGCAGGTACTGGATCGCTCGAACATCCGAATCGAGATCTGGGAGCGCGGGGCCGGGTACACCCTTGCCTCCGGCAGCAGCTCCAGTGCTTCTGCCGCTGTCGCCCACCGACTCGGGTTGATTGACCGCAAGGTCACGGTCCATATGCCCGGCGGCACCATCGGCATCGAGATCGGCGACAACTACGCCATCATGATGACCGGCACCGTGAACAAAGTCGCCGACGGCGTCATGCACGCGGATTTGTTTCAGGTGAAGGTGTAGCGCCAGCAAGCAATTGCCTTCTCACTTCTTTTCCACCCGGCCCTTGAGGAAAACGAGCACATCCTGGAACTTGCTGCGATTGGACTCATCCACCGACACGAGGCTCTCGTGGGCCTCCAGCACGAGCCGGGCATTTTCCAATTCGCTCTGCACCGGATTCGATAGCGGCTGCTCGCAATTGACGAAGCTCATGCAGTAATCGCCGGCGTCCACGGTCAGGAGCCGGTGCAGGCCGAGGTTGCGCACGAGCTCGAGATTGCGCTGCCCCATCCGCGAAGCGATCAGACTGCCGCCGGCCTTGCGCAGCTCCATGGCCGCCGCGGCCAGCACGCCGAGAAAGGTGCTGTCCATGCTCGCACAATGCTGGAAATCGAACACGAAGCGCGACTTGCCCTGTTTGATCATTTCCGTGACGAACTCCTTGAGCCCCGCGCTATTCTGAAAACAGGCACGCCCATCGATGCGCACCACGACAGGGTCGGAGTACGCGTTGACCAGATAGACGGGTTTGCCGGTTTCGGGCATGATGCAATATCTTTGAAAGACGGAAAAACGCAAAGCCCGCCGTGTGGCGGGTCTTTGCGTCCTACAAATCAGACTCAGTTCTGGGCGATGATTTGGCGCAGCACGTACGGCAAGATGCCGCCGTGCTGATAGTAATCGATCTCGATCGGAGTATCGATCCGGCAGCGCACCGGCACGTTTTCCACCGTGCCGTCCTTCCGCGTGACCTTCAGGGTGAGGTCCTGCTGCGGTTTGATCGCCGCGGTGAGACCGACGACGTCATAGCTTTCAGTGCCGTCGAGCTTCAGGGTTTGGGCCGTGGTGCCTTCCTTGAACTGAAGCGGGAGCACGCCCATGCCGACGAGATTTGAGCGATGGATGCGCTCAAAGCTCTGCGCGACGACGACTTTGACGCCGAGGAGATTGGTGCCCTTGGCCGCCCAGTCGCGCGAGGAGCCGGTGCCGTATTCCTGGCCGGCGA
>CAZFHG010000151.1:0-3585 GCA_964518665.1 uncultured Opitutaceae bacterium
CCCGAGGCCGCGGCATAGCCGGGATAGGCGGGCAGCAGCGGATCAACCTCGCCCAGGCCGATCACTTGTTGCTCGTAGCGCCCGCCAAATTGCAGCGTGATCGACGGGTTGAGCCGGTAGGATTCGAGGAAGAACAGCGCCTGGCTCGCGGTCAGGCTCGGCGGCGTGACGACTTCCTCGCCCTTGGCGGAGAAATCGCTGCGCCCGGCCTGCACGCCCACGGTGCCAGTGAGTGCGCCGGCATCCAGCTGGATCAGTTCCACGCGGCCCTCCCAGGCCTGGTTCGCAAAGCGCGTGTTGGGCCGGCCGGTGTTGGTGTCCACCTCGGCGTGTTCGTAGTCGGCCAGGCCGAAACGCACCTTGGCGGACTTGAAGAGGGCGAATGGCCGGGTCACCTCGGCCTGAAAATCCGCGCGGCGCTGCCTGAGGTCGATCGCGATGGGTTCACCCACGGGCACGCCGTAGACACTGGCATGTTCGCTCACAGCCAGGCCCGCATGGCCCGCGGACCAGAACAGCGTGCCACCGACCGACCCGCTTTTGGTCGAGATGACGCTGTTGGGCAGGGTGCCTTCGTCCGCCGGATTGGCCGGATCGGCGTAGCCGGGGATGTTCACGTCGTCCGTTTCCGTGCGCAGGCCGTTGACCTGCACGGCGGCATGACTGTTGCCGGCGGTCAGGGCGACAATGCCGGTGCGCTCGTGGGCGGCGGAGTCGAAGCGCGCCTCGGTGCGGCCGCTGAGGGGGCGCGCGGGCGCAGCCCGGGGGATCCGGTTGTCGATGAGGTTGACGACCCCGCCCACGGCGGAGCTGCCGTAGAGTAGCGTGGCCGGGCCGCGGAGGACCTCGATGCGATCCACGAGCAGCGGCTCGACACTCACATTGTGGTCCGGGCTGACACTGGAGGCGTCGAGCGAACCCACCCCGTTGTCGAGCATGCGTACTCGATCGCCGCCGAGGCCGCGGATCAGCGGACGGCTGGCGCCGGGTCCGTAGTAGGTGGAGTTCACACCGGGAGTGGCGGCGAGGGTTTCGCCCAGCGTGGCCTGCAGGCTGCGGTGCAGTGCCTCGCCGGAGAGGATGGAGGCGCCTTGCGCGAGGTCGAAGGCGGAACGGGCGTCGGGGTTGCCGGTGACGACGATGCGCTCGAGGGTGATCGGCTCCTCGTGCGCGAAGGTTTCCGGCGGAGGCATCGTCTGGGCCGCGATGAGCGCGGCGGTGGCAATATAGCAGATGGGAGAACGCAAAATGGACATGATACGGAATTTTGAAAGTTGATGGGCAATCGCGCCCACAGGGTTCCGTGCGCCAGGCGCACCGGAAGAAATGACCGCCGGGTTGATGGATCCCGGCTCGAGATAAATGTACGGTCAGGCGACCGGCGGACCGCGCTCCGGCTGATGCAGGTAGGGCGGTGCCGTCAGGAGTGGCTCCTCGACGGCGGGGAAAAGCAGATCGTGCCAGGCAAACGATGTACTATCAGGCGCGACGACGGGTGTCGCCAGCGCGAGGCCCTGGGCAAAAAGGGTGACCGCGCATTCGTGGCTGTTTTTGGACTGATCCTCGGGCGGCGTGGCGTGCCCATGTGCATGATGCGCGCATGCTGACTTGTCTGTCGTTGCACTCTGGTGCGCCAGGTCATGCAGCACCGGATTCACCGCCATCAAGCCGAGCACCAGCACCAGCACGGCGCAGCCTACCGCGAGCAGGCGGCGGAGAGCGTCGGTCAAGGTGGGAGTGTGGGCGTGGCGATTCAAAGGTGCGGCAGAACGGGACCCATTATGGCAAAGACGTCAAGGAGGTGGATGGAAACGCTGAACGTCGAACGTCGAAGTTCGGACCTTCGTCGGCACCGGTAAGCAGCGAGCTTGCTCGCGCTCGAGGTTACAGCGAACGCTAAGCAGCGCCCGCGAGCGGGCTGCCTACCTTTCGCCACTTCAGCGTTCGACGTTACGCGTTCAGCGTTCCGCCGCCACCGGCGGCGGTCGGTGTCACCGCAGTTCCGCGCCGAGCAGCTTGATGTTGAACAGCCACCATTCCTTGCCGCGCTTTTCGATGCGACCGAGCAGGTCCTGGTCGCGTTTCAGCTTCGGCAGCACGGCCGGATCCACGTTGAAAGCCATGGTCATGGCGCGCATCACGCCGGGAATCTCACGGTGCTTTACGAGCACCTGATGACGTTCGGGGTCGACGCCCAGAATACGGCCCCGGATTGGGTACCCGCGCCGGGCGTTTGCATCCTCCTCATCGCAGGGCAGGCAGGGTTTGCGAGGCGCCGGATCGGCGGCCGGCAATGGGGCCGGCAGGGCGAGGCAGAGGAGGAGAATCGCCACAACCATGCCATTGCTTTGGGTAGCGCCCGGCCTCTGGACGGGCGGTTGGGCATGCGCAAGCCACACGCGGCCCGTCCGGAGGCCGGGCCCTACCCAATCCAGGTAGTTGCGATGAGGTTTCACTCCTTGGCGCGGTCGACGATCTTCACGTCCGTGAGCTTCCAGCTCTTTTCGCCTTTATGCATGCGGCCGGTGAGGGCGACGCCGGGTTTTAACTGCGGCCAGACATCGTCCGGCACGCTGAAGGCCATGGTCATGGCTTTCATGACGCCGGGGATTTCCTCGTGCTTGATCATGACCAGGTGCCGGTCCTCCAGCACCTTGGTGACCACACCTTTCAAGGCGTGGCCCTCGTCCTTGGCCGGCCCGACCTTTTCAGCGTTGCAGCAGCAGACCTCCTTGCCCTTGCAGCAGGCGCAGCCGCAGTTTTTTTCGGACGCCCAGACGGCGGTGGTGAGACTGAGCAGCAGGGAGAGGAATCGGATGAGTTTCATGGGTGGATGGGTTGGAGAGCTTGCGAATAGGATGATTGAGAGTTGAGGAAGGGCAAATGCGCAGTGGGAGGGGCGGGAGAACGCTTAACGTTTAACGCTTAACTCTTAACGCTCAGATTGTGCGACTTAAGTGTTAAACGTTGAGCGTTGAGCGTTAAGCGTTCCCGCCGCCTCGCGGCGGGCTAGTAGCTCACTTGCAACTGCACCCAAACGTTTCGCCCGGGCTCGTTCACGCGGGCGGTCTGGGCGAAGCCCGCCACGGCGGCACCGGCGCGGCTGATGTGTTCGGCGTAATTCTCGTCGAGCAGGTTGTCCACGCCGGCCGAAAGCCGGGCACGGGCCGTGGGCTTCCAGCTGGCGTGCAACGAGCAGATGACAAACCCGTCCGAAGGTCCGATATCCTGGCCGACGATGTTGCCTTGATTGATGGCGATGCGGTCTTGTTCGGCCGCGGCGCGGAGCAGGGCGCCGGCGGACCAGCGCGGCTGTTCGCAGGCGATGGCCAGACGCGATTCGAGAGGCGGCATCTGGGCCAGGGGGCGAGCGTCGGTGTCGTTTTCGCCGTGCACATGCGCCAGCGAGGCGTCGAGCTTCCAGCCGTCGGCGAAACGCCAGACGAGCCCGGCCTCGCCGCCACGCGTGGTGGCGTCCACGTTGCGCGTGATGACAGCGCTGCGCGTGCCCATCATGCCGGAGGGTTTGATGTAGCCGCTCTGGACGAGAATGTAGTCGTCAATCGCCGTGGCGAAGACCGACAC
>CAZFHG010000151.1:3685-8578 GCA_964518665.1 uncultured Opitutaceae bacterium
AGCCGTCGGCCCGGAGCATAGGTCCACGCGGCCTCGGCAAAAGCTCCGGCCTGCGCAAACCGGGCGTCACGGATCCGTGACTTGGCCGCGAAGGGATCGGTCATCTCGTTGGCGGTGCTGCGGACGGTGTGGACGTTGCGCTGGGCGTCGAGGCCGGCGGTCACGCGGATGTTTTCGCGCGGTGCCAGGACCAACTGGCCCAGTGCGCCGGTGGTGAGACGGTCGGGATTCGAGACGGCGCGGCCGGGCATCATCATCGAAGCGACGAAGGGCCGGAGGCTGTAGTTGTCCATCACGTGGTCGACATAGTTGTAATAAACGCGCGCCTCGGCTTCCGCGACCAGCGGACTCAGGGCGGTGCGCTTGAAACGCAGGCCGTAGTTTTCCCGGTCGAATTTCACGCCGTCCATGGCCCGGTCGGCATAGGCCGCTTCGCCGTCGCTGCGGGCGGTGGCGAATTCGACCAAAGTGCGGTCGTCGGGGGTCCAGGCGGCGGTGGCATTGGCGCTCCAGCGTTCGTAGGCCGAGTGCACGTCGCGGCCGCTGCCGTCGGTATAATTGTCGGCGCGGGTTGAAGTCGCGGTGAGTCGGGCCTGCGCCCCGGGCCGGCCCGTGCGGGCGTCCACGGCGAGATCGAACCGACCGAAGCTGGCGACAGTGGCGGAGCCGAAGAGCGCGGACGCCGGCTGCGCGAGCCGCTGGTGATCGCGTTCGAACAGGACGACGCCGGCGGAATTGCCGGGCCCGTGCAGCACGGTCTGCGGCCCCTTGATCACGGTGATGCGGTCGTAGGCGGCCGGGAAGACATAGGCGGTGGGCGGATCCATCCGGTTGCCGCATCCGCCGAAGATGCTCTCGCCGTCGATCTGGATGCCGAGGCGCGAGCCGGCGAATCCGCGCAGGACGGGATCGCCGTCGGCGCCGCCTTTCCGGATGACGGAAAAGCCTGGGATGCCCTTGAGCACGTCGGCGCCGTCGTGCGCCGGCACGGGCTGGGCGGGAGCCCTCGGGTCGGCGGCGACCACGAGCGGCTGTTGCGTGTGCGAGGTGGTAACGACGACCGCCGGCAGGGTGATCGGTTCGGCCATGTCAACGGCTTCGTTCGCCAGGGCCAGGACGGCGGCGGCGAGATTCAGGGTGGGAAACAGGAAGGAGCGAAAATGGTTCATGGTGTGACTGCATGCGGAGGGAATGGGCCGTGCGGCGGTCATGCGGCCGCGGACACGGGGTGCCCATCAGGGCAAACGGAAGAACCCGCCCGGTGGGGCGCGGTTCGACGTCAGAGGCGACCGCTCAGCAGCGCGGAGGCGGCACCGGCACCGGTTCGGTGCGGGTCAGGCCGATGTCGTCAACGACACCCGGCCAGGCAAACTCGGGTACGGTCAGCAAAATCTTTTCGGGCACCTGGCAGGCCAGCAGCACGCGCTCGTGGCTGCGTTCAACCTGCTGGTCGGGCGGCTGGCTGTGTTTCGCGTCGTCCACGGCCACGCAGATTTCGCAGGGCGCGGAACCATCGAAGGTGATCTCCACCGCCTGCGCGACTGTCATGAACCGCGAGTAGTCGTGGACCATCTTGCCCCAGGCAAAAACCTGCACGGCATCCCACAGCGCCCCGTTGGCGCAGAGCCAGCCGAGACAGAGGCTGAGAATGGAAAGATGCCGTCGCACGACGGGAGGAATGAACCTGGCCGATGCCGAGGCAATCCCGATTCGGGTAATAATTGATGCGGATCAAGCCGGAGGCGTGCGCGCAACGCGCAACGTTTAACATTCAACGCTTAACTTTTAAAGCTCAAGGGTGCTCCACCCGATCGTAGCGCGGTGCTTCAGCCCGCGCTTGCTGCGCCATCCCGGCAGTTCGGCTCTCACGAGCCAGTGCCGGCTGAAGACCTGCACTACGATTCGCAGGTCAGAGACCTGCGCTCCTTCATTCCCGTCACTCGCTCTTACCCGCATTTCAAACAATTCAGCGTTCAGCGTTAAACGTTCAGCGTTAAGCGTTCCGGCGCCCCGCGCCGGCCCGGCATCACTCCCGGCCCGAGCGCCTCATCGCGCCGGTGAACGCCAGCGCGGGGCCCCACCAGCCGCGGCGGCGGAGCTTGTCGGCCCAGCGGACCGGACGCAGCAGAGACACGAGGGTCAGCAGGACCACGCCGACGACCACGACGCGGAGGGTGAGCCAGGCCACGGTTTCCCAGGAACGACCGGTGGACAGCAGAATGGCGCTGACCACCAGCATCGGGAGCCAGAACTGCCAGCGGAACAGTTCGCGCAACGTACGCCAGCGCCGGGACGCGGCGGAGGCCTGGTCAATGGTCACCACCGGCATGCGCTGGGTCTCGCGCTCGATGAGCTCGCGCAATTTTTGGGGCGGGGCGCGGAGCCGCCAGGCGGTCAGGGTCACGCCTCCGCCCGCGAGCGCGTGCAGCAGAGCCCATGCGCCGACGAGCCAGGGCAGCGCCGGTGCCGTGATCTGCCAATGCTGGGCGAGCCAGAGCACGATCGCGTCGTAGGCCTTGATCATTTCGCCGCCGAGCAGGAGGTATTGGAGCAGAATACCCTGGGTGGCGGCCCACGCGCCGATGAGGGCGCCGCCGAGGGTCACGCCGATGAGGTTCCAGCCGGCGACCTGCACGGCCGTGCCGTAGAGCGCGCCTTGGGCACAAATGGCGAGCATGGGCCGCAGGCGGCTGCCGCCCGGGGAGAGGGCCTTGAGTCCGGCGGAAATAAAAGGCACCCAGATCACGCGCCCCGGCTGGGTCAGGCCGAAGCCCGTGAAGGTCATTATTGCTCCCTGCAGACTGGAAAGGGCCAGTCCGCGCAGCGGCACCTGCGCCAGATGCAGCGCCGTGCCGACCGACATCTCGATGCCGCCGGCGGCGCCGCCGAAAAGTCCGATGCGGGTCCATTCGCCGAAATCGGCGCAGGCGAGTTGCAGGCGGGCAAGGGCGTCGGGGGCGTCGGCCGGGATGCGCAGGTCGAAGCGCTGGCCGATTTTCTCCTCGATGGCCTCGGCGCAGTCGGTGCGGACCGCGAGGACCATGATGAGCGGCCGCGCGGCACGGAGAGCGGGCCACAGGGGCATGAGGCCTTCGCCGCGCGCCTCGAACTTGCTGAACTCGTCCAGCACCACCAGCGGACACGTCACCGGCAATGCATGGGCCCAATGCTCGAGCCGGGACCAGGTGGCGGCGTTGAAGCGATAGGGCGGGGAAATCGACTCGTCGCGCACCAGCCAGGGCAGCTCCTCGCCCGTGGCAACCAGTTGCAACCGGTAATCGCCGGCACCCTGGTCCGGCTGCGAGCGCGTGCCGGCCACGGCGATGAAGCCCTCGGTGCGTCCGTGGCGCGTACCATGCCACGCCGCGAGTTCGGCGAGCAGCCGGGTCTTGCCGGCGCCGGGCTGACCGGTGACGGCGACCAGGAGGCTGGGGGCCGTCGATTGACTGGGCGGGGCGGACATGGGCGCGGGATATCAATGCCGGCCGGCGCGTACTTTCGGCAAGGTTTGTTTGCAGGGCGGGGCGGTTGTCGCCTTGCATGAAGACCGGACATGAATGCTCCCGCTGCCGAGAAATCCCGCGTACCCGTGACCGTGCTTTGCGGTTTCCTCGGCGCGGGCAAGACCACGCTGTTGCGCCAGTTGCTGATGCAGGCCGCCGGCCGGCGCTGGGCGGCGGTGGTCAATGACGTGGCCTCCATCAACATTGATGCGCAACTCGTGGCGCAGGCGGGCGCGCAGCGCGTGGTCGAACTGGGGAACGGCTGCGTGTGCTGCTCGGTGCGCGACGAGTTGGCGGAAACCGTGGCGGAACTGTGCGCCAACCCGCCGCCCGGGTCCGTCCCGGGCGCAACCTATGATCACATTTTGATCGAGACGACCGGCGTGGCGGAGCCGCGGTCCATCGCGCGGCTGTTCACACGGCGCAACGCCTTCGGGCGCAGCCTGTCGGATTTTGCCCGGCTGTCGGCCTTGGTCACGGTGATTGATGCGCGGCATTTTCTGGAGAGCCACCGGAAGGCGACGGCGGCGACGGTCATCGCCCCGCCGGCGACGCAGAAGCCCGTCTATGAGTTGCTGGTCGAGCAGGCGGAGTGCGCCGACGTGCTGGTGTTGAACAAGTGCGATACCGTCACGGCGGACGAAATTGCCGGGGTGGAGCGGATTCTGCGCGGCCTGAACCCGCGGGCGGAAGTGATTCATGCCGAGCACGGCCAGCTCGCCGCGGAAGTGCTGCTGGACCGGGTGCGCTTCGACCCGGACGCGACCTTGCGGGCCGCGCGTTGGATCCGGGTGCTGGACAGCCTTGGAAGCGCGGCCGCCCCGGCGCGGCCGGCGGGCGCACCCTACGTCAGGCCGCCGCCGATGCACGAGCACGACTACGGCATCACCAGCGTGGTTTATCAGGAGCGCCGGCCGCTGGATGCGGAGAAATTCCACGCGTTTCTCATGGGCGGGTTGCCGCCGGGCCTGCTGCGGGCGAAGGGCTTTTTCTGGCTGCGGCAGCAGCCGGCCGACATCGGGTTTCTGTCGATCGCCGGCGGCCAGGTGAAAAAGGATTTTGTCGGAACCTGGGCGGCGGAATTGCGCGAGCGCGGGGTCATCACCGAGGCCGAGATTCCCGAATCCGCCAAGGCCCGCTGGGCCGAGCCGCATGGAGACCGGCGACAGGAGTTGGTTTTCATCGGCACCGGATTGGATGCAGCGGCGCTGCAGGCGGCACTGGCGGGGTGTTTGGCGGAGGGGTGAAGGCTGTAATTTTACGCTGAACATCGAACGTCGAACGCGGAGCGACTGAATGGACTCTAAATGCGGGCGGGCCGCCCGCGCTCCCAGGGGCAGACCAGCGTATCTACGAGCGTGAGCGAGTGGATGGACGCGGAGCATGTTAA
>CAZFHG010000152.1:0-8452 GCA_964518665.1 uncultured Opitutaceae bacterium
GCCATGACGCCGATGAGCCCGCCGAGGGCGAGCGAGCCGGTGTCGCCCATGAACACCTCGGCCGGATGCGAGTTGTACCATAGGAAGGACATGCACGCGCCGATCAGCGCGGCGCACACGACGGTCAGTTCGCCGACCCCTGGCACGTAGCTGATGAGCAGATAGTCGGCGATGCGGATGTTGCCCGCGGCGTACGCCATGATGCCAAACACCAGCGCCACCGAAATCGTGCAACCCACGGCGAGGCCGTCCAGGCCGTCGGTGAGGTTGATCGCGTTGCTGAAGCCCACGATCCAGAGGTAAATGAGGACCAGCAGCATCCACCACGGCATGTGCGCGATGACGGCAGTCTTGAAGAACGGCACCCACAACTCGCGAATCTTGGCGGCGCTCACCGGGTGCCAGAGCAGCACGCCCAGCGCCACGAGCGTGGCGAAGGACTGCCAGGCGATCTTTTCCCACGACTTGATGCCGTCGCGGTTGCGGTGGACGACCTTCAGGTAGTCATCGCGCCAGCCGGCGGCGGTCAGGGCGGTATAAACAAACAGACTGACAATCACCCAGACGTTGGGCGTCGCGCACAGGACCGTGCTGATGAAGACGGAGAGGAAGATGATCAGGCCGCCCATGGTGGGCGTGTTCTTCTTGTCGAAGCGGTGCGCGAGGTCGCCCGTGCGGTCGTCGTCGTAGTGCTGGCCGAACTTCAGCGCACGGAACCGCGCGATGAGCCACGGCGAAATGAGGAAGCCGATGCACAGCGCGGTGCCCGCCCCGAGGACGGCCCGCACGCTGAGGTAGCGCAGGAGCCGGAGGGGACCGAAGTAGTGCTCGTAGTCAGCGAGGTAGCTCAGCATGGGAGGGTCCGATCCGGGCGCACACAAGGTGCGCCCCTACATTCGGCGTGTAGGGGCGCACCTTGTGTGCGCCCTTTTTGATCCAATAATGCGTCAACAAAAGCCTTCATCGCTCAGTGCGCAGCCGCGGCCAGTTGGTTCTCCAAAATCGTCTCCAGCCGGTACTTCCGGCTACCCTTGACGAAGACGGCGCCGGTCCATCCCGCGAGGCAGGCCGTGACGGGTTCCAGCGTGGAGACAATCTGCAGTTGGCGCGAAAAATCGCCGTTCTCAAGGACACCGGCGCAGACGGCATGCGCCTGGTCGCCGATTACAAAGAGGCGGTCGCCGGGGCGCAGCACGAGCGAACGGCCCAGCAGGTGGTGGTGGGTCGCGCTGTCCGGTCCGAGTTCCTCCATGCAGCCAAGCACGTACATCCGCGGCTGGCCGGTGGGTGCAATCGCCTGGAAGGCCGACAGCGCATCGGCCATCGAGGCCGGGTTGGCGTTGTAGCAGTCGAGATAAAGCAGCCGGTCTCCCTCGCGCCGGATTTCGCCGCGCAGCGGCGCGGGTTGCCAGCCGGCCAGGCGCGATTGGATCCGGGCATGCGGTACGCCGAGCCAGAGGGCGGCGCAGATGGCCAGCACGGCGTTCTGGGCCATGCCGTCGCTCACCCGACGCAGCGTGAACACCAGCGGCGGCGGCAGCCCGTAGGCCACGGCCACGGCGGTGGTGTCATCGCGGTGGGTGACCGTGAAATAGACGCGATCCGCAGGCGGCGACGCAGGCCGGATCACCTCGGCGCGCTCGATGATCATCCGGCGCACACCCAAATCGCGAAACGCCGGGAACTCCGCACTCGACCGGGGGAAAATCGCCACGCCCGCCTCGCGCACCGCCGCCGGGAGGACGGCCTTCTCGCGCGCCACGCCCTCGAGTCCGCCGAGTTCCGCGGTGTGGGCCGCCGCCACGAGGGTGTTGATCGCGACATCGGGCTCGATCATGGCCGCGAGCGGGGCCATTTCGCCGGGTGCGCTGATCCCCGCCTCGACCACGGCGCACTTGTGCACCGCGGGATCAAGCCGGGTGAGCGTGAGCGGCACACCGAGGTGGTTGTTCAGGTTGCCCTCGGTGGCGAGCACGCCGCCGGCTTCCCCGCCCAGCAGCAGGGCCAGCAGATTCTTGGTCGAGGTCTTGCCCGCGCTGCCGGAAATACCCACGACCGGACCGGTGAAAGCCCGCCGGTGCGTCCGCGCAATGACCTGCAACGCCGTGAGGGGATCGGCCACCACCAATTGCGGGAGAGCCAAGGAGGGCTGCGGCGTCGCGACGATCGCGGCCGAGGCGCCGGCGGAATGGGCTGCGGCCAGGAAGGCGTGGCCGTCGCGCTGAGCGGTCTTGATCGCTACAAAAACCTCACCGGCGCGGAGCTGACGGCTGTCCATCGTGAACCCCGAAAGCGGAGCGACCGGGGTCGCCGTCCAGCGTCCACCGGTCCATTCCGCCAATTCACTGGGAGCAAATACGCTCATCCTGACTTGATCGCCTTGATGCCGATGAGTTCCCGCACGACCTGACGATCGTCGAAGGGACTCACGGTGTCGGCGAATTCCTGGTAGCTTTCATGGCCCTTGCCGGCAATGAGCAGGCTGTCGCCGGGTTTGCAGGCATCGAGGGCGAGGCTGATGGCGCGACGGCGGTCATCGATCCAGGTGATCTTGTCCGGCGCGGTGACGCCCTGCCGCATGTCGTCGAAGATCCGCGCGAGCGCCTCGCTGCGGGGGTTGTCGGCGGTGGCGAAGGCGAAATCCGCGGCGGCCTGCACAGCCCTGACCATGAGTGGACGCTTTGTCCGGTCGCGGTTGCCGCCGCAGCCGAAGACGACGAAAAGGCGGCCGGGCGTGATGGCGCGCAGCATGCCGAGGGCGTTGTGCAGGGCGTCGTCGGTGTGCGCGTAGTCCACGAGCACGTTGAAGGGCTGGCCCTCCTCGATGCGTTCCATGCGCCCGGGGACGCCGCGGAAGGCCTTGAGGCGCGTGAGGAACACCGCGGGATCGCGGCCGAGGCTCCACGCCGTGGCAATGGCGGCCAGCAGGTTACTGACATTGTAGCGGCCGATAAGCGGTGAATCGACGATCATCTCGCCCTGTGGCCAGACGAGTTTGAATGTGCTGTTCTTGAAACCGAGGCCGACCTGTTCGGCACGCACCAACGCCTTGGGATTCTCGCCAAAGGTGATGGTCTTCACGCCGGCCGGGATCGCGGCCGTGAGCTTCTCGCCGTAGGGATCGTCGAGGTTGACGACCGCGACCTTCGGGGCGCTGCCGGTCCCGCCGGAGAAGAGCCGGGTCTTCACTTCAAAGTAGGCGTCGAGCGTCTTGTGGTAGTCGAGGTGGTCGCGGGTGAGATTGGTGAAAACCGCGACGGCGAACTGCAGGCCGAGCACGCGCAACTGGTCGATGCCGTGCGAGCTGACCTCCATCACGGCCTGATGACAGCCGGCATCGCGCATCTGCGCCATCATGCCGAAGATGTCCACCGACTCGGGCGTGGTGCGGAACGACGGCACGGTGCGTGCGCCGAGGTCGTAATTGATGGTGCCGATGAGGCCGACGCGACGGTCGCCGTCGAGGAAGTGCTTGATGAGGTGGGTGACGGTGGTCTTGCCGTTGGTGCCGGTCACGCCGATGACGCCGAGCTCGCGGTCCGGGAACTTGTAATAGCGCTGCGCCACGCGGGCGAGCGTGGCCCGGGGATCGGCCACCTGGATGAAGGTGACCCGCGCCGGGGCGGCGGTCGGGAGCCGGTTGGTGACGATGCCGACCGCGCCGCGCGCGATGGCCTCGTCCACGAACGTGGCGCCGTCGGCCCGCAGTCCGGGCAGGGCGAAGAAGAGCGTGCCCGGCACGACCCGGCGACTGTCCATCACGAGGCCGGAGATCGGGCGGTCAAGGGAGCCCTTGACGGCGACGATTTCCTCCTCGGCAAAGTAGTCGGAAATTTTGGGAGCCATTTTGAAAACGCGGTTGCGGACATTGTTTTCCTGTCGCGTCCGGCGCGCGGCGCGCGGCGCGAAGGCGTGGATGAGCGAATAGTCCTGGGTCAGATAACCGATCACCGGCGGCCTCCTTCCATGGCCACCAGCCGGGTGCCGGCGGAATAGTCCACCGGCTTGATGTCGAGATACTGTTTGAGCTGGTCCCCGAGGCGCTTGAACGACGGGGCGGCGACGACGCGGCCGTAGCCGATGCCGCCCTTCTCCCTCGGCACGCGGGCGTCGTCCACGATGACGGTGATGACGAGCTGCGGACGGCTGGCCGGAAAGAAACCGACGAAGGAACCGACGTGGTTTTTCGTGGAGTACTTGCCGTTGATGATTTTCTGCGCGGTGCCGGTCTTGCCTGCGACCTCGTAGCCGGGGATGGCGGCTTCGGCCGCCGTGCCCTCGCCCTTGCGGACGACGCCCTGCAGCATCCGGGACATGGCCGCCGCGGTGCGCTCGCTGATGACGCGGCGCTTGGAGATGGTGTCGAACCGGTAGACCACCTCGCCGGACGAATCGCTGATCTCGCGGATCACCTGCGGCCGGAGGAGGAGGCCGCCACTCGCGATGGTGGCCATGCCGTAGTGAATCTGCAGCGGCGTGGCCGAGATGCTGTAGCCGGCGGGAATGCGGGTGATTTCCAGGCCGCTCCACTTGTCCGGGGTGTTGAGCTGGCCGGAAATTTCGCCGCCGAAGGGGAAGCCGGCCTTCTCGCCGAAACCGAAGGCGCGGGCATAATCGTAGAGGCGCTGTTCGCCGAGCTTCATGCCAAGCTGGGCGGCGCCGATGTTGCTGGAGCGGCTGATGATCTCCGAGACGGTCAGCAGGTGGTCGTAATGATGGTCGTCCGGCATGAAGCGCCGGGGCTTGCCCTTGTATTCAATGGACGCGAGCGAGCAGTCGAACCGGTCGCCCGGCGTGACGAGGCCGTCATTGAGCGCGCCGGAGGCGGCGACGATCTTGAAGGTGGAGCCGGGGTCGAGCTGGTCGGTGATGGCGATGTTGCGCTGCACGTCGAGCGGGGCGCGGCCGAAGTCGTTGAGGTCGAACGACGGGTAGTTGCCGAGGCCGAGGATGAAGCCGGTGCGGGCGTCGCTGACGATGATGGTGGCCTTGGCGGGCGCGAAATCCTTCACGATATGCTCCAACTCCTCCTCGACCTTGTGCTGGACGACGGTGTCGATCGACAGCTTGATGTGAAAGCCGTCCACGGGCGTCACCTCGCGGGTGCGGAACTGTGCAAGCTCGCGGCGGCGGCCGTCGCGCTCGCTCTCGCGCCAGCCATTCTGGCCGCGGAGGTAGAAGTCGGCGTAGGCCTCGACGCCGCTGGCGGGTTCGCCGGCCTTGTTGACGTAGCCGACGATGTGGGCGGCGAGCGTGTTGTTGGGATAGGCGCGGCGGTAGACACGGGTGCCGTAGACGCCCTTGATGCCGAGCTGCTCGATCTGTTCGTAGACGGACTCCTCCACCCCTTCGCTGAGCTTGGCCCAGCGGATCGGGCGGTGGCCGTTCTCGTCGGTTTCCTCATCCACCACCGTGTCATCCACGGGAGCGGTGGTGGACGGGACAGTCGCACCGGGGGTGAGATTGAAGACCAGGGCCGGGGCGCCGGGTGCGGCGGTGTCCCGCGCGGCCGCCGCGGCGGCCAGCACGACGGACTCCGGCCGAGACTTGGTCAGGAAGATGGTGCGCAACTCCGGCAGCGGCCGGTTGAGCAGGGTCGCGAGGCGCGGCCACTTGGCCTCGTCCTCGGGTCGCAGCGACTGGGGATCCACGCCGAGCACGATCAGCGAGCGGCTGGTAGCGAGCAGGTGGCCGTTGGCGTCAACGATGTCGCCGCGGCGCGCGTTCTCGACGATGATCTGCCGGCGCACCTTGTCGATGCGGTCGAGGTGATCGGCCCGGTTGATGACGTGCAGGAACACCAGGCGAACGCCGACCCCGGTCAGGCAGCTTCCGATGACGGCTGCGATGAGGATTAGGCGGAAATTCGAGGCGAAACCCTTGGACATGGTGTCAGCGCTTCAGGGCCACCTGAAAGGAAACGGCCACCGGCTCGTCCGAGAACAACCCGCGGTTGCGCTTGGCGGCGAGCAGCTGCACGGGATCGCCCACGATGTGCTGCACCTGCTGCTGCGAGGGCGGCTGGAGGCCGAGCTTCCACTGTTCGTTGAGGTACTCGAGCATCGCGGGGCTCTGCGCCTTCTCGATCTCGGTCTTCTTCTCGGCAATGTGCCGCTCGACCTCGTTGAGCCGGGCCTCGAGCTGCTTCGCGGAGTTGGCGCTGAGCGAAATCTGGTGGCGCAGCCACACGGTGCCCAGGCCGATGGAACCGCTGAACCCGATTACCACGAGAGTGTAAACGAGCAATTGGTTCACGAAGGCATGGGTCTCGGATTTTTTCATGGGGGCGAAGCGGACGGCGGGCGGAGGGCGGATTAAAGTTTGCGGAGGACGCGCAGCTTGGCGGAGCGGCTGCGGGGATTGGCGGCGATCTCGAGGTCGCCGGGAGTCACGGGCTTGCGGGTGAGCGGCTCGGCGACGCGGACGCGCAGGTCCTGCGGGCGGTTGTCATCCGCGCTCTCGGGCATGCCGCACAGGCGGCGGAAGCACTGTTTCACCGGCCGGTCCTCGAGCGAATGAAAGCTGATGACCGCCAGCACGCCGCCGGTCTTGAGGCGGGCAAACGCGGCCGGGAGCGCGCGTTCGATGGCGCCGATCTCGTCGTTGACCGCGATGCGGATGCCCTGGAAGGCCCGGGTCGCGGGATGGATTCGCATCGTGTGCCGGTCGCGGGCGGGAATGGCCTCGGCGATGAGCGCCGCGAGGGAGGCCGTGCGGGCCAGGGCGCCGGTGCCGCGCGCCGCGGTGATCGCGCGCACGACGCGGCGCCAGTGGGACTCCTCGCCGAAGTCACGGATGGCGCGCGTCAGCATCTCGGCGGTCGCCGTCTCAAGCCAGCGCGAGGCCGGCACGCCGTGGCGCGGGTCCATGCGCATGTCGGCTGGCGCATCCTGCCGGAAGGAGAAACCGCGGGTCGCGTCGTCGAGTTGGAAGGACGAGACGCCGAGGTCGAAGAGAATGCCGTCGTATTCCGCCGCCGGCAGTTCCGCCAACTGGCCGAAATCACGGTCGATGAGCTCGAAGCGCGTACCGAATTCCGCGCGCAGGCCGGCCGCCCGGTCCGACGCCGCGGGATCGCGGTCGAGGGCGGTCACGTGCACGTCCGCCGCGGCTTCGAGCAGGGCGCGCGTGTGGCCGCCGCCGCCGAAGGTGCAGTCGAGAAAACGCCCGCCCGCCCGCGGTGAGAGGTATTCCAGCACCTCGCGCAGGAGGACGGGCTGGTGGCCGGGCGTCATGGCGGGGGCAGGCTCAATGATCGCGGAACTCATCGGACGAACTCCGGGGCCGGCGCTTCGCGACGACCCGCAGGACCAGACTGTCGCGCACCCGTGGCATCACGACCGCGAGAGGGTTCAGCATGCCGGGCTCGGCGGCGTCGATCCAGGCCGGGAAGTGACGGTTGGCCAGCAGGGCCGCCGCCACCTTGCGCAGGGGCAGCCGCGAGGGGGAGACTTTGGCGGCGTAGTGCATGGGTTTAGATGCCGAGCCGGCGCATGAGATCGCCGAAGTTCTCGCCCGAGGTGCGGGCCTCGACCTGCGTCCAGCGCGCCGGCGTGTAGATGTTGAATTTCGTCAGGCCGCCCACGAGGACGGCGTCCTTCGTCACGCCCGCGTGCTGCAGTAGCTCGGGGCTCAGGTTCATGCGGCCCGCCTTGTCGAACCACAGCGAGTGGGTCTGCGCGAAGAACCGCGCGACAAAGTCCTGGCCCGCGCCGTCGCTCAGCGCCATCGCCGCGATCTTCGCGCGCAATTTCTCCACCTCGGCCGGCGGCAACACCGCGATGTAACCGTCCGGATGCGGGGTCGCCAGAAACGTGTCGTTCTCCGCGTGCGCAAACCGCCACGCCGACGGAATCGTGAGCCGATTCTTGTCGTCCAGCGTGTGCCTGAAAAGGCCGGTGTACAGCGGTGGAGTTGATTGCGACATGGGGTCAGGGGCGCCAAGTCCCCCAAAGTGCCCCATTTCAACCCATTTTTACCCACCAAGGTCAAGCTTTCAGACGTAAAAAATAACGGAATTTATTCACATTCTGTGCACATACGGTCCGGGTGATGGACCGGGTTGAACCACGGATTCCACGGATGGCACGGATAGGCCGGCCAGACAGCCCGCTCGCGGGCGAGGTTTGGTGTAGGGCAGGTCTGTGACCTGCCCTGGGCGCGCTCCAATCGCGGTGTGGCATCCGAAGACAGGTCACTGCCCTGCCCTACTCACGGCGCGGCAACCCCTACCCCACGGTGAAAATAATCCATCGGACAGGGTCAGGCCAGGCTTTGGGGCTGGCTCTGCGCCCTGCTCGCCAGAGATGGGTCAGGCGACGAGCAAATAGATCAACTCTTCCATGCGGTCACCGCTCGGTAGGGAAAACGCCTCTTCGCCAGTCCGCGCGAATCCTGCTTTCTCAAGCACGCGAATCGAACCGTGATTGTGCTTCACGACGCGGGCACTCAG
>CAZFHG010000153.1:0-1440 GCA_964518665.1 uncultured Opitutaceae bacterium
ATCCGCCTCGAACTGGATGATGCGGCGGATGACCTTGATAAGGGGATTGGCCGCGAGTCGCGCCAGATCGGCCTCGGCCGCATCGCCCTTTTCGAGCGGAGCCCACGGTACGATCCCGCGGATGCGCGGATCCACCCGCGACACCTCGGTCACCCAGTCGGCCTCCTCCTGAAACAGGGCGAAATCACATTCGCATTGGAGAAAAACCATCTTCGCCACCGCCACCGGACCGCAGGCGCGGCGGTAGTCCTCGATGAGATGGTTCCGGTTGAGCATGGGCACGCTGGCGAGCCACGGGTAACGCAGCCGCTGCAGGTCCCAGAGGTGGAGGTGGGTGTCGACGATGGGGAAGGCGGGCATGGGGATCGGGGTGAAAGGTTTGTGACTTCTACTTGGGATTGAAGTGCTGGCAGGCGGATGGGCGACCGACCAGGTCCAGTCGCTGCGGTAGGCCAGCGTGCTTGCGCGCGCCCAAACCGCGCCCGCAAGCGGGCTGACCTACCATGGCCTTTATGGCGGTCGTGGGCATTGCGATTACATCCTATTTGTTCACGTGGTTCTTCAACGGTTCGCCGCGCAGGCCGCGGGCGGCTTCCTCCGCCGCCAGTCGCTGCAGACGTGGGATGCTGCTCTCGCTGTACCAGGCCACGTGCGAGGTCAGCAGCGCCCCGGGCGCGGTGCGCAGCGGATGCGTGGCGGGCAACGGCTCCTGTTCGTAGACATCGATGCCGGCGCCGGCGATAACCCCATTCTGCAATGCCTCGGCCAGGGCCACGGTGTCGATCAGCGGACCGCGCGCGGTGTTCACAATGATCGCGGTCTTCTTCATCTCGGCCATTCGGCCGGCGTTCACGAAATGCTTCGTCTCCGCGGTGAGGGGCAGGTGCAGTGAAAGGATATCGGCGCGGGTGAACAGGTCCGCGAGTTCCACTTTCTCGACTCCTTCCATCGCCATCACATCGGCCGGCACGAACGGATCGTAGGCGATGCGCTTGCCCCCGAAGCCGCGCATCATCGCATGGGCGGTGCGGGCGATGCGCCCGAAACCCGCGGTGGCAAACGTCGTCTCGCGCAGCGAGGGCATCGGCCGGTCAGGCGTGATTTTCCACGTGCCGCTCCGCAGCCGGGCGTCGATCTGGGGCAACTGCCGTACCAACGCGAGGGCCAGCGCCACGGCATGCTCAGCCACCTCGTGCACACCGTAGTCCGGCACGTTGCAAACCGGGATGCCGCGCGCCTTGGCCGCGGCGAGGTCCACGTTGTCCACGCCGATGCCGTAGCGAACGATGATGCGGCAGTGCGCGAGGGCGGCGATCACCTCGGCGTTGACCGGGGCCCATTGCACGAGCAGCGCGTCGGCGTCACGGGTCGCGGCCAGGACCTCGGCCGGTGTCTTGCATTGCGCGACCTTCAATTCGATGCCGGCGGCGGCGAAGACAC
>CAZFHG010000153.1:1540-8439 GCA_964518665.1 uncultured Opitutaceae bacterium
CCGAGGCCGTTGTACCCGCCGTCCACCGGCAGGTCGGTGCCGGTGATGAACGAGGCGTCGTCGCTCAGCAGGAACAGCACGGGCCCGGCGATCTCCACCGGATGGCCCATGCGTGCCAGCATGTGGAACTGGCCCCAGATGGGATCGTAGGTCGCGCGGTCGCCGCCGGCGGCCTTGTCCACCTCACGGGTCCAGATCCAGCCGGGGCTGACACTGTTCACGCGGATCTTGTGCGGCGCGAGATCAAGGGCCGCGCAGCGCGTGAACTGGGCCACCGCGCCCTTCGCCATGTTGTAGGTCCAGCGGCTGGGCTGGGCAATCCAGGCGGAGATGCTGGAGACATTCACAATCGCGCCGCCGCCCTGCCGCTTCATCGGCTCGGCCACGAGCTGCGTAAGCAGGGCGAAGGCGAAAGGCCCGACGTTGAAGCTGCGCAGAAAATCGTCGCGCGCCGCGTCGAGCCCCTTCGCGACGAAGGAGAACGCATTGTTGACGAGATAATCGATCCGGCCGTGCTTCGCGAGGGCCGCGGCCACGAGTTCGCGGCAGAACGCCTCGCCGGCGAGATCGCCGGCCACGATGAGGGGCGAGAAACCGGCGGCGGCAAACGCACGCCGGCCTTCCTCCGCGTCGGCAGGCAGGCCGCTGACGACAACCTGGGCGCCTTCGCGCAGCAATTCGAGGGCGATGGCATGGCCGATGCCGTTGGTGCCACCGGTGACGAGCGCCACCTTGTTCTTGAAGCGGTCGCCGATGGGGGTGCGGGTGGGGTTGGGGTGCATATTCGAAAAACAGGTTCAGGGACAGACCACGGCTTTGAGGTCGGAGCCCCGCGCGGCCAGCATGCGGCGAAAGGCGGTCACACCTTCCTCCAGCGGAAAACGCTGGACCCAGGAAAGTGCGTCCACCTTGCCGGCAGCCATCAGGTCGAGCGCCTGCTGCAGCTCGGCGAGAGTCGCGGCATAGGTGCCGAACACGGTGCGCTCAGGCAGGGTGATGTTGTACGTGTCGAGGGTAACGGAATTCTCATGGAGCCCGATCCAGACGGAAGCACCGCCGGGCCGGACCGCCTCGAGCGCCGCTTTCTTGGTTATGGCCCCGCCCACAGCATCAACCGACAGGTCGGCCCCCTCGCCGTCCGTCTCGGCGGCCATCACCTTGACGATGTCCTCCTCGCGCGGATTGATCACCCGCACCGCGCCCAGTTTCTTCGCCACCGCCAGCCGCTCCGGGCTGAGATCGGCGACCAGCACGCGTGCGCCGCGCAGCACCTGCAGGGCTTGCTGACAAAACAGGCCGATCGGACCGGCACCGATCACCAGGGCCATGTCCGCCCGCAGGTGCCGGGTGAGATTCACCACATGGATGCCATTGGCCATCGGCTCCGCCAGCGCCGCCGCCTCGGCCGGCAGGTTTTCCGGCCAGGGAATCAGGCAGCGGGCGGGCACGTTGACGTACTCGGCAAACGCTCCCGGCCGGTGCATGCCGAAGATCTGCCGCTCGGCGCACAGGTGCGTGTCGCCCCGCCGGCAGCGCACGCAGCGGCCGCAGGGCACGAGGGAGTTGCTGACCACGCGCGCACCGGGTTCCCAGTCGCGGACGTCGGCCCCGGTTTCCGCGATCGTGCCGCAGAACTCATGCCCCATCACCAGCGGCGGGGTGCGGCGCGGACTGCGATTCTTGAAAGTCTCCAGTTCGCTGCCGCAAATGCCGCAGGCGGCGACCCGCAGGCGGACCTCATCGGGCCGGACCGGCGTCGGCGCAACGTTGCTGATTTCAAGCTGATCAAACGCTGGATAGAGCAGGGCGCGCATGAGCGGATGTTTCCGTGTCCGTGGCCACCGGCAAATGCAAGGGTGAACCATAATGAAAATTCGGCGCCACCGGGTGGTGACGCGAGCTTGCGCTTTCCGGTGAAGAACGCTTCGCCATAGGGCTGATTTTCATGAGCTGCTCCCTGACCCTGCACCGCATCACCTATCCTGCGAAGCACCAACCGGTGGAAAAAACCGCCGCGGAGGAACTCGCTCGGCTCGCCGGCGGCATCGCCGGTCCGGCCCCGCGCCCCGGTCGCGCCATGAATGTCGCCCTGGCCAGCCGCGGCTGGGCTCCCGCCGCCGCCAAAGCCGCGCGTGGCGCCGAAGGCTGGATCTGGCTGCGCGTTGATGATGCCGGCGCGGGCGAAGTCATCGCCAGCGAGGGCGCCGGGCTCTTCGCCGCCGTGCGCCTGCTCGCCCACGGCCTAACCGGCGAAACTCGCGAAAAACTCGCCCGGGGCCTGCTGATCCGCCGCAGCTTCACCATGAACCGTCCGATCTGGGACGGCTCGTTCGCCCAATACTGGCGCTCCAATCGCAAGTTCAGCCCCGAGCAGTACGCCGCGACGCTCGCCGAGGCGGGTTTCACGCACCTCGAGGTCAACAGCCTCCACACGCACTTTCCCTACGAGGACTCGGTGCCCGGCGAATACTACTCGCAGTTCTACAGCTACTGCCCCGGGTTCAACCACTTCATTGACACTCAGCTCACCCGCGGCATCTGGCCCGCGCAGTACCTCGACGCCAATCTCGCCCGCCTGCAGAGCCTCGCGGAAATCGGCCGCAAGTACGGCCTCAAGCCCGGCGTGTGCCTCTATGAACCGCGCAGCCTGCCGGAGCGCTTCTTCCAGCGCTACCCCACCCTCCGCGGGGCGCGCATTGACCATCCCTTCCGCTCCCGCCTGCCGCGCTATACGATGGCGCAGGATCACCCGGTCACCCAGCAGCACTACCGCCTCGCGGTGCAGGCCCTCATGCAGGCCGTGCCCGACCTCGACGCGATGTCCATCTGGACCAATGACAGCGGCGGCGGCTTCGAGCACACCGCCTCTCTTTACATCGGCCGCAACGGTGGCCCGTTCATGATCCGCGAATGGCGCAGCCATGACAAAATCGCCGAGGCCGCGGGCAAGAGCATCGGCAAGTTCCTGCGCAATCTCCGCGAGGCCGCCGCCGTGGTGAACCCGGACTTCAAGCTCAGCCTGCGCATCGAGCCCTTCAAGGTGGAGCACGACCATCTCAAGTCCGAGCTCGGACGCGGCGTGCATTGGGAAGGCCCCTCGTTGCTCGCCCGCGGTTACGCCCTGCCCTACAGCCACCCGCACTACCCCGACCAGCAGGGCGTCGCCGGCGGCATGTTCCATTGCCAGATGGACGAGCGGGAAAAATCCGAGCTCGCCAAGGAACGCGCCCACGGTGTCGAGCCGATCCTCACCTATTCGCCCGGCCCGGTGTGGAACCAGGAACCGCTCATCGGCATTCCCTGGCCGCGCATGATCCATGCGCGCCTCACGCAGTTGAAGGACATCGGTGCCACCATGGTCAGTGCGATGGGCGGCCTCGCCAACACCACCGCCTCACCGTACTGGCCCAATCCCGCCGCGATCCGCGCCGCCCAGTTCACGCCGGATCGCCCCATCGCTGACGTGCTGGCCGACGAGGCGGTGCGGTTTGTCGGTGCGGTCCATGGCCCCGCCCTCGTCCAAGCCTGGACGCTCTTCGAAGAAGCTGTCACCTGGCAGCCGGTCGTGCCGCTGTTCTGCGGCTTCGGCTTCTGCTGGCAGCGCACGTGGGACCGTCCGCTCGTGCCGGACATCGAGGCCATCCCCGCCGCCGAGCGCTTCTATTATGAGCGCCAGGGCTGCTTCCAGCACAACAATCCCAGCATCAACGATCTCGGCCGCGACGTGCTCTTTGAGCTCATCTCCCGGCCCGCCGCCGACAAGATGGTGCCGCGCTTCGACCGGGAACTGCTGCCGCGGATCGCCAAGGCCGAGCGGTTCGTCGCCGCCACGCTGAAAAAATGCGCGGCCGATGCACAGGCCACCGCGGTCTTCGCGGACCTGCGCGACCGCCTGCGCGGTTACCGCCACTGGGCCACGACCCTGCGCAGCGTCACCGCCTGGTGCTCCGGGGTTTATGGCTACCTCGAGAGCAAGACTGCCGCGCAAAAGCAGCGGTATGAAAAATTCCTGCAGACGGCCATCGACCTGGAAATGGAAAACACCCGCGGCCTGCTCGATCACTTCGAGAATTCCCCGACCGAGTTCATGGTCGTGTCGGAAACCGGCGAAAGCACCTTCATCTACGGGAAGAACCTGGGTGAGCATCTGCGCACCAAGCTCCGGCTGATGGAAAAGTACCGTCACCGGAAGCCGCGCATCGACCGCAACATCCTCTGGCGACCCGCCGTCGGCGTGCCGTGGCCCGAGGGGCTGGACGTGAAGGCGGACTGAAACGCCAGGGCCACGGTAGGCCGCCCGCTCGCGGGCGCTGGGTTTGGCGTGCGCTTGCCGACCGAGCGCGGGCAAGCTCGCCGCCTACCGAGGCTGGAACCCGCGGTGGGCCGAGCGCCAGTCGCACCCCATTGGTCACTGACAGGGAACTCTGGTAAATAAACACCACTGCGGTGTGCCCGGCTTGCCCTGACCGGCGAAGGCTGCTTCCCCTGAGGGGATCATTTTACGTTCATGAGCAACCTCCCCGCCCCCTTGGCCGCACTTGCCGTGCGCACCATCACCTATCCCGCCAAGTTCCAACCGGTGGAAAAAACCGCCGCGGAGGAACTGGCCCGCCTCACCGGTGGCACCGCTTGTCCCGCCACCCGGCCCGGCGCCGGCGTGAATGTCGCGCTCGCCCCGCGCGACTGGGCGAAGTCCCTGCCCAAGTCCAAGGCGAACAAGCCCGGCTGGATGTGGTTGAAGCTCGCCGAGAACGGCACCGGCGAGATCGTCGCCGACACGGGCGCCCTGCTCTATGCCGCCGTCCGGTTGCTGGCCAACGGCCTGCCGGATGCCGCCCGCGCCAAGCTCGATCGCGGTCTCTTTCTCCCGATCACTTTCCCCTGGCACCGTCCGCACTGGGACTCCTGCCTGACGCAGTACTGGCGCTCGGCGCGGAAGTTTGATCCCGAACAGTACGTCGCCACGCTGGCCGAATCCGGCTTCACGCACGTCGAGGTCAACGGCCTGCAGGCCCACATGCCGATCGAGGACACGGTGGTCTCCGAATACTACCCGCAGTTCTACACCTACTGCGCGGGTTTCAATCACTTCGTGGACACACCGCTGACGCGCGGGCTCTGGCCGACGCAGTATCTCGAAGGCAATCTCAACAACCTCAAGAAGCTCGCCCAGCTCGGCCAGCGCTACGGCCTCAAGCCCGGCCTGTGCATGTTCGAGCCGCGCTCGATGCCCGAGCGGTTGTACCAGCGCAACCCCACGCTGCGCGGCGCCCGGGTGGACCATCCCTTCCGTTCGCGTCTCCCGCGTTACTGCCTGGCGCAGGACCACCCCGTCACCAAGCAGCACTACCGCGCCGCCATTCAGGGACTCCTCAAGGCCGCGCCCGAACTCAGCTACATGAGTGTGTGGACGAACGACAGCGGCGCGGGCTTCGAGCACACCGGTTCGCTCTACGTCGGCCGCAACGGCGGACCCTACATGATCCGCGAGTGGCGCAACCACGAGAAGATCGCGCAGGCCGCCGGCGAAAGCATCGTGCGCTACCTGCACAACCTTCAGTCGTCCGCCGCCGAGTTGAATCCCGACTTCGACGTGATCCTGCGCATCGAGCCGTTCAAGCTGGAGCAGGACCACATCAAGGCCGGCATGGGCGGCCACATCACCTGGGAGGCGCCGTCGCTCCTCGTGCGTGGTTACGACATGCCGTACTACCACCCGCGCTATGCCGACATCAAGGGCGTCGCGGGCAGCCCGTTCCAGTCGAAGATCGACGAATCCGAGCGCCAGATCCTCAAGGAATCCCTTGCCCGCAACACCGACCCGATCCTGAACTACGCGGCCGGCAGCACGTCGAGCTTCGAGCCGCTCATCGGCATTCCGTATGCGCGCCGACTGCATGAAAAACTCATCTCCATGCGCGACCTCGGGTTGAAGCGCATCGGGGCGCTTGGCGGACTCGGCAACACGCCGCAGACGCCGTACTGGCCCAATCCGGCCATCATCCGCGCGGTGCAATTCACGCCGCAGCTTTCCGTTGACGATATCCTGCTCCAGACCGCGCGCGGCTACGTCGGTGAAAAGCACGCCGCGTCACTCGTCGCCTGCTGGGATGCCTTTGAGGAGGCGATCAGCTGGCAGCCGCCGGTGATGCTGTTCAGCGGCTTCGGCTTCACCTGGCAGCGCACCTTTGACCGGCCCTACGTGCCCGACATCGAGGCCATCCCGGTCAAGGAACGCGCCTACTACGAGCGCTTCGGCTGTTTCCAGCACAACAACCCCGGCCTGAACGATCTCGGCAAGGATGTGCTCTTCGACCTCGTCACGCGCGACCAGGGCACCAAGGCCACCGGGTACTTCGACCGCAACGTCTTCCCGCGTATGACCAAACTCCTCGCCCGGTTGGAAAAGCTGTCGACCCAGACGGCCGCCGAGCCGGCTGCGCAGGCCGTGTTCAACGATCTGCTCGACCGCGCCCGTGCCTTCCGCATCTGGTGCGGATCGCTCCGCATGGTCACCGCCTGGGTTTCCCACGTCTACGGTTACCTCGAGGCGAAGAGTGCCACGGAGAAAAAGCACCATGAGAAACTCCTCCAGGCCGCCATCGACCAGGAACTCGCCAACACGTCGGACCTCATCACCCTGCTGGAAAGCGGTCGCACCGAGGTCATGGCGCTCTCCGCCATCGGCAACAACACCTTCATCTACGGCGAGGATCTCCCGGACCTGCTCCGCGAGAAAATCCGCCTGATGAAACAATACCGGCACAAAAAGCCGCGCATCGACCGCGACATCCTCTGGCGTCCCGTCCCGGGCTCAAGCTGGCCGCAGTTCGACTGAGGTCAGGCGAGGCCTGATTTTTTTGTAGCAAGGGCGGGGATTCCTCATTCGCCGGGCCTAC
>CAZFHG010000154.1:0-1629 GCA_964518665.1 uncultured Opitutaceae bacterium
TCTTCGTGGCCTGCTCGCTGCGCGACATCATCCGCCGGCATTTCCGCGGACCCGGCAACGGCTGGGCGAATTTCACCGACAAGGTCGCGGTCCAACTGAACGACACGCACCCGGCGATCGCCATCATCGAGCTCATGCGCATCCTGATGGACGAGCAGGGCATGGAGTGGGAGGCCGCCTGGGCCATCATCGAGCGCACCTTCGGCTACACGAACCACACGCTCATGCCGGAGGCGCTGGAAAAATGGAGCGTGGCGCTGTTCGAGCGCGTCCTGCCGCGCCACCTGCAGATCATCTTCGACCTCAACCTGCGCCATCTCAAGACGGTGGAAGCCAAGTGGCCCGGCGATATCGGCAAGATGCGCGTCTGTTCCCTCATCGAGGAAAACGGCGCCAAGATGGTCCGCATGGCGCACCTCTCCGTCGTCGGCAGCCATACGGTCAACGGCGTTGCCGCCCTGCACACCGCCCTGTTGAAGAAGGAGCTCTTCCCCGAGTTCGACGCGCTGTATCCCGGCAAATTCCAGAACAAGACCAACGGCATCACCCCGCGCCGGTGGCTGCTGAAAAGCAATCCGCGCCTGTCCAGCCTCATCACCGACCGGCTCGGTCATCAGGCCTGGGTGCGCGACCTCGACCGGCTGCGGGAGTTGGAGCAGTTTGCCGACGACAGCCGGTTCCGAGCTGAATTCATGGCGGTCAAGCGTGCCAACAAGGAGGACCTCGCCGCCGTGATCCGCGCGGAGTGCGGCATCACGGTTTCACCCGACGCCCTCTTCGACGTGCAGATCAAGCGGCTGCACGAGTACAAGCGGCAGCATTTGAACCTGCTGCACATCCTCGCGCTGTACCGCCGCCTGCTGCAGTCGCCCATGCCCGACCTGGCGCCGCGCGTCTTCATTTTTGCCGCCAAGGCCGCGCCCGGCTACGACGTCGCGAAGAACATCATCCGGGCCATCAACGTCATTGGCGAACACATCAACAACGACGAGCGCATCGACGGAAAGCTCAAGGTCGCGTTTCTGCCCAATTACCGGGTTTCGCTCGCCGAGAAGATCATCCCGGCGGCGGACATCTCCGAGCAGATATCCACGGCCGGCAAGGAGGCCTCCGGCACCGGCAACATGAAGCTGGCGCTCAACGGCGCGGTCACCCTCGGCACGCTCGACGGCGCCAACGTTGAGATCAAGGAGGAGGTCGGCGACGAGAACATCTTCATCTTCGGTCTCACCGTGGACGAGGTCGAGGCGCTGCGCGCCCGGGGCTACAATCCGCGCGACTATTACCAGGCCGACGAGGAGCTGCGCCATGTCATCGACTGGCTGGGCAGTGATTACTGGACGCCCGGCGAGCATGGGGCGTTTGCCCAGGTGCACGGCACGCTCATGCACGACGGCGATCCTTTCATGGTCCTGGCCGATTTCCGCGCGTACTGTGACGCACAGGCCAGGGTGAGCGCGGCCTATCTCGATCAGGCCCGCTGGGCGCGCATGGCGATCATGAACACAGCCCGGGTGGGCAAGTTCTCCAGCGACCGCACCATCCGCGAGTACGCGGACCAGATCTGGAAGCTGCCGGCCGTACCGGTGCAGTGAGGGTTTGAAGTAGGGCAGGTCTTTGACCTGCCCT
>CAZFHG010000154.1:1729-8350 GCA_964518665.1 uncultured Opitutaceae bacterium
CCGGCCGTACCGGTGCAGTGAGGGTTTGAAGTAGGGCAGGTCTTTGACCTGCCCTACTGCTTGTCACACCGCGCGCAGCACCAGCACGACGTTGCTGCCGCCGAAACCGCTGCTGGTGCTGATCACGTTGCGCGGGCCTTCGGTAAGCGTGGCCCGAGGGAGGTCGAGTCCATCGCAAACCGGGTCGGGGTTGCGCAGGTGTGCGTTGCCGGGGATGAATCCCTCCTTGATGGCCATGGCACAAAAGGCCGCCTCCATCACGCCGGACATCGAAAGCGGATGGCCGGTGAGTCCCTTGGTGCTGCTGATGCGGGGATGCGCCCCGGCCGCCGTAAAAACCTGCTGCAAGGCCAGGGCCTCGGAGCGGTCGCCGGCGGGCGTGGAAGTGGCGTGGGCGTTGACGTAGGAGATGTCGCCCGGAGTCAGTCCGGCGTCGGTCAAGGCCCGGCGAATGGCATCGGTCAGGCCCGTGCCCTCGGGGTGTGAGATGGCGATGTTGTAGCCGTCGGCGGCCGAGCCCCAGCCCGACAATTCCGCATAAATCCGGGCGCCGCGGGCGCGGGCGGATTCCGCTTCTTCCAGGATGAGGGCCACACCACCGCCGGCACCGACAAAGCCGTCGCGCGCGACATCGAACGGCCGCGAGGCCAGCATGGGATCGGACTGGGTGGAAAGTGCGCCCATGGCTCCGAAGGGCAGAATGCTCTCGGCCGTGGCCTCCTCAGCGCCGACCAAGATCATCCGCGTCTGCCGTCCCAGGCGGATGTCGTCGAGGGCGCAGCCCAGCGCATGGCTGGACGAGGCGCAGGCGGCGACAAAACCGCCGACCGCACCGCGGATGCCGTAGTGAGCGGCGAGATTGAAATTGAGCGTGCCGGCGATGGAGGAGACGACGCTCAGCGGATGGCAGCGCTCGCCGCGGGAAGCGAGGAGCCGGCTGACGTGATGGTGGGCGAGCAACGTCGAGCCAGCGGAGGCGCAGTAGAGACCGGTGCGCCCGTCGCCGATATCACCGGTGTTCAGGGTGGCGTCGGCGAGGGCCTGCTCGATCGCGCACAGGGCGAACAGTCCGTGGGGTGAAAGGCCGCGCAGCGTTTCCCGCTCGACCGCGTAACGGGCCGGATAGGTCCAGTCGCGCCAGTTGGGCGAGGTCGCATGAAATTCCTTGATCGTGCCCACGACCTTGACCGGCAGACCGGGGTTGCCGAGGAACTCGACCCGTTCCAGGCCGTGGCGGCCCTCGACCAGGCTGCGGTGCACGGCAGCGTAATCGTTGCCGATGCTGGTGATGAAACCCAGGCCGGTGATGACGGCGGAACGCGGCATACCGGCGTTTCAGTTCTGCGATTCGGACAGCTTGCGGCGGATGAAGGCCCGCAGATCCCCGATGGTGCTCAGGCGCACGATTTCCTTGGTGGCGATGGTCACATCGAAGACTTCCTCCAGCATGAACACCGCGTCGGCAATCGACACGGAATCAATGCCCAGGTCGGTCGTGAGCGACATTTCATCGGTCAGCATCGCCGGCGTGGTGCCCTGCTTGCGGGCGGGCACGTGATCACGGACGATCGCGAGAACGACATCATCGGCCGCGGCGGGATCGCGCGTGACCGAAAACTGGGTGAAACGCTCACGGATATTCGCCGGGAGATGCTTGAGCAATTCCTCCGGTTTGGGCGCGGCGTAGTTCTCTGGTTGCGAAGAGGCTTCCATTTTGCTGCCTGAGACTTGGGCGTTTCTGGCCCCCGCTTCAAGCAATGGAACGGAAATTGGGCTTAATCCAAGGAGTTAAGCAATTTTTTAAGAAACGTTTTACGCGAACCTGATTCCCTCCCGTGGCGGGTGCCCCGCGGTGTGCAGCGCGCAGTTTGGCTAGCAACCTCCGCCGTTCTGACGAATCTGTAGGGCATGCCCTGCCTGCGCCTTTTGTTCACGACCCTGATCCTGGGAGCAGGATTGGGCGGCACCGGGCATGCGCAGGGCTGGCCGCCGCTGGATGGTGAATTGACGGGCAGGTTCGAGTGGCGGGCGCTGGCGGGTGCGCCGCCGCTGGCCTGGCGGGTGAAAATGCTGCCTCCGGGAGTGTCCGCCGCAGCCGGGCTTTCCGCCACGGTGACGGCACCGGGCATAGACGTCGGACTTGAGGCCTAGCTGCCGGGTCGTTGGAAAGTGGCGGGTGGCACGATCACGCTGGCGCAATGGGGCCGGCCGGTGCTGGGGGCGGTTTGGGTGGCGATGCCGCCGGACCTGGAGGTCGGGGGAACCCTGCAACTGGGAGGCGAGGGCAGTTTGGCCGGAGCGGAAATCGATGGCCGGCTCACACTCGCGATGGCGGACGGATTTATCCGGAGCGCAGCCAAGGATTTTGAGGCGCTGGGTCTCGTCCTTGAGGCCGTGGTATTGGTGCAGCCGGGAGGCGCGACACTCCAAACCCTGCGCCTGACCGCGGAGACGGTCCGGTCGGCGGGTGTGACGGCCAACAGCCTTTTGGTCGAAGCCGTGGGTGGGGCGGACGGCCGGATTGAAGTGCGCCGGGCTGAGGTCGACGTGTTTGGCGGGCGGGTCGCGCTGAGTCCGTTTACGTTTGAACCGGCGAAACCCGAGGTGACGACCACTGCGGAATTGACCGGACTCGCCATGGCGGAGATGGCCAAGCTGATTCCGACGGCCCTGACTGCGGCCGCGGGCCGGATCGAGGGCCGCATTGCGGTGCAGTGGAGTGAGGCGGCCGGATTTCAGCCCAGGAGCGGTTCGCTCAACATTGCGACGGACACGCCGGCCACGATGCGGCTGGCCGCCACGCCCGGATTTCTGACGCAGCATCTGCCGGAGCGGATCCAATTGCTGCCGGCCTGGCTGCGGCTGCCGGCCAATTGGTTTGCCCCGGTCAATCCGGCCTACGGCACCCTGGAGCGCATCGAAATGGGCCGGGAGGAACTGCAGGTGGACAGGTTGAGGGTGGCGCTTTACCCCGACGGACCCGAGGGCGCGCGTTCCGCCGTGGTCGAGGTGACGGCCCGCCCGGCCGCCGGCAACGTGGTGGAACTCGTGAGTTTTACCGTGAACGTGGCCGGTTCACTGCAGCAGGTGCTGAAACTGGGCATGGACGACCGCGCGAGTTTGAATTTCAACGCGGAGAAAAAGTGACGGAGTTTTTTTTAACCACGGATTTCACGGATGGCACGGATAGATACCAAGACCATGGCCCCACCTTCGCCAGGGCTACGGCGGGCAGGCACATAAGGCTCAGAAGGCACATAAGGGCCAAAACTTTTTACAAGAGGAAGCAGAACAGGCAGAGAAATATGCCATTCGCCTATTACACTTGGACTTTCAGGTAGCTACGAGCGTGAGCGAGTGGATTTGAGGCGGATGCAACGTGTAATCCACTCGCTCACGCTCATAGCTACCATCTATGCTAAATCCAATTTTGAGGCCTGTTGGTTTTACAGGGAGAGATTCGACAACACACTCTGCTTCCTCTGCTGCCTCCTGTAATCCGTATCGTCGGATTGGTTCTGAGCATCATGAGCCTTCTGTGGCCAACCCGGCTCTTCCCATCCATGGTATCCGTGCCTGCCCGCCATAGGCTTGGCGACGGCGGGAAATCCGTGGTTAAAGGATCGGCCTCAGCGATGAAACCCGGGTTGCACTTTGGGGTCTGAGGGACTGCAATGACCGCCATGCCACATCGCCTTTGCCTGCTCCTGCTGCCAGCCGTGCTCCTCACCGGCTGCATCCATGTGAAAATGGATCCCATCCAGGTCCACGCCGTCGTGGACGTGAACGTGAAAGTGGACAAGGCGCTCGATGATTTCTTCGGCGACCTCGACAAGAAGTCATCCACCATCACCCCCGACACCAAATCGTGATCCTTCCCGCCATGAAAACTCATTTTTCCCGCCTAGCCCTCCTGTTGTTCGTCCTCGTGCTCGCCCCCGTCATGACCCGGGCCGAAGATTTGGGTGCGGTTCGCGCTCGCATGGAGCAACGTCTTTCGCGAATCGACGCGCTGAAATCCAGCGGCGCGATTGGCGAAAACAACCAGGGACTATTGGAAGTCCGGACGGCCGGTGAGGCGACCGCGGTGGTCGCCGACGAGAATAAGGATCGCGCGGTCGTCTATGCCGAACTGGCCAAGCGCACCGGGGCCTCCGCCGATTCCGTCGGTCGCGCCCGGGCCAAGCAGATCGCGAACAACAGCGCCTCCGGCGTCTGGCTCCAGCGCGAGAGCGGCGAGTGGTATCAGAAATAGCGGACCACTTTTTTTAACTACGGATTACACGGATTCCACTGATGTGGCGAATGTGGCGTGGGGTGATGGCCACAAGAGGCGCAAAAGACACATAAGGGGAAAATTCCTTCTTTTGCGCATCGTGTGCCTTATGGGCCTGCCCGCCGTAGCCTTGGCGAAGGTGGGGCTATTGCCTTGGTGCCCTCCGTGGCATCCGTTCAATCCGTGGTTACTTCGTCTTCCAGCCCGGCTGCGCGTGGGCTTCCTCGATGAAGGCCAGCATGTTTTCGAGTGGCACGTCGCCCTCCACGGCGTGTGCGGGTGAAAGTATGTAGCCGCCATCGCGGCCGAGCTCGATCAGCCTCCGCGTCTCGGCGCGCACGTCGGCGACTGTGCCGTAGGGCAGGGTGCGCTGGGTGGAGAGTCCGCCGTGGAAGGCGAGCCGGCCCCGGTAGCGCCGGACCAGATCGGCCACGTTCATGACCTCGGGCTGGAAGGGGTTGAAGCAATTCACGCCGGCGTAGATCAGGTCGTCGAACAACTCATCCACATCGCCGCAGGAGTGGATGAACACGTTTTTGCCCGCGGAGCGCACGGCGCCGTACATGCGCCGGAGCTCGGGCTCGATGAACTCGTGCCAGAGGCCCGGGCCCATTTGCAGGCCCTGCTGCTGGCCCCAGTCGTCGCCGAAATAGATGGCATCAATGTCGTAGGTCAGCGCATGGCGGACCTGCGCAATGTTGAAGTCGGCGATGGCGCGCAGGAGCTGGCGGACGAAGTCCGGGTTTTCGATGAAGTCCATCATCAGGTTCTCCATGCCGCGCAGCGTCCAGGCGCGCTCGTAAAGTGAGAAGCCGATGGGGAAGACGCGGAAACAGTCGGGATGGCGCGCCAGCTTTTCGGTGACGCCATCGAAGAAGATCGCGCCGCGGGGATCGGGGAACCGGTAGGTGGCGAGATTGGGCTCGGCCAGTTGCGGGTTGACCACCATGCCGATGTCCTTGTCCACGCTGCGGTCCCAGGTGACGCCGAAGGCATCAAGGACCTTGTCGCCGTCGAGGTCGGTGAAGCTGCCGGCGGGATTGCCCGCCCAGATCAGGTGATTCTGCAGGACGCCGTCGAGATCCTCGGTGCCATAGTGCCGCACCAGTTTTTCGCGCGCCTCCAGGGTGAAGGCAAAGGACCACGGCACATAGGGTGGGCGTTGATGGGCCAGGATCTGGCGGATGACGTCGCGTTTGGTCATGGGGGGGATTTGATCGCAGGGGGTAGAGGCGGAAGAGAAAATAAACGGGCGACAGTCAACCGGGACAAGGCACGGGCACCTCGGGGGTGCGGATAAAAGACATCATAATGTTGTCCAGTTGGCGGGCTGGCGGAGCATCAGTGCGACCCGGGGAATGGCGAATGGTTTGAAGGAGGAAGCCCGGCAGTCCGAACCGCCAGGTCAGATTTCACCACAGAGACGCGGAGGGACGGAGAATACCCAAACCACGGGTTTTCTTTGTCTCTCCGTGTCTCTGTGGTGAGTGCAGTGCGACCGTCCTCAGAGGACCAGTATCCCGGCGATCGTGGCGGCCATGAAACAGGCGAGGCTGCCGCCGATGAGCGCCTTCACGCCGAGCTTGGCGAGGTTTTCGCGCTGGGCGGGGGCGATGGCGCCGATGCCGCCGATCTGGATGCCGATGCTCACGATGTTGGCGAAGCCGCACAGGGCATAGGTGATGATCATGAGGTTGCGCGGATCGTTGTAGGTCCCGGCGTTCTTGAGGTCGGCGAGATTGAGGAAGGCGACGAATTCATTGAGCACCGTGCGGGTGCCGAGCAGGGCGCCGGATTGGAGCAGGGCGTCGTTGCTGATGCCCATCAGCCAGGCGACGGGGGCGAACAGGATGCCGAGGATGAATTCGAGGGAGAAGGTCTTGAATGTCCCGTCGGTGAGGGATGCGACCATTGGGTTGAGCCCGAGCGGGTCGCCGCACCAGTGACTGAGCACGTAATTCACCATGGCGACAAAGGCCGTGAAGACGATCAGCATGCCGCCGACGTTGACGGCCAGCCTCAGGCCGTCGGTGGTGCCGAGGCAGATGGCGTCGAGCAGGTTGGCGCCGATCTTCTCCTTGCTGACCTGCAGGCTCGTGTCCACGGGCTCGGTCTGCGGGACAAGGATCTTGGCGAACATCAGGGCGGCGGGGGCGGAGATGACGGACTTGGTGATCAGGTGGGTGGCGAAGATCACCTGCTGCGCCGGGTCGTTGCCGCCGAGGAAGCTGATGTAGGCGATCATCACGGCGCCCGCGACCGTGGCCATGCCGCCGATCATGACGCAGAGGATTTCCGACCGCGTCATGGTGTTGAGGTGCGGCTTGATGAGCAGCGGGGCCTCG
>CAZFHG010000155.1:0-8321 GCA_964518665.1 uncultured Opitutaceae bacterium
AATGAAAGACGCCTCCACGTCCACCTGCGTGAACTCCATCTGGCGGTCGGCGCGCAGGTCCTCGTCGCGGAAGCAGCGGGCAATCTGGAAATACTTCTCCACGCCGGCGACCATGAGGATCTGCTTGAATTGCTGGGGCGACTGGGAAAGGGCGTAGAACTGTCCCGGATGGATGCGCGACGGCACGAGGTACTCGCGCGCGCCTTCGGGCGTGCTCTTGAACAGCGCGGGGGTCTCGACCTCGATGAATTCCTGGGCGTCGAAGTAGTCGCGGATGGACTTCGCCACGCGGTGGCGCACCTGCAGGTTCTTGAGCATCTTCGGCCGGCGCAGGTCGAGGTAGCGGTAGGTCAGGCGCAGGTCCTCGTTGACCTTGTCGCCGCCGGCATCCGTCAGCGGGAACGGCGGCGTGTCGGCCATGTTGTGGACCGTCAGGGAAGTCGCATCCACCTCGATCTCACCGGTCGGGAGGTTCTTGTTGATCATGTCGGCCGGCCGGACCTCGACCTTGCCGGAGATGCCGATGACGGACTCGTCCTTCAAATGCGTCGCCTGCTCGCGCAGGCTCGAGTCGAACTTCACCTGGGTGATGCCCTTGCGGTCGCGCAGGTCGACAAAGATGATGCCGCCGTGGTCGCGGATGGAATCGACCCAGCCGACCAGCGAAACGGTGGAGCCGAGGTCGGCGGAAGTGAGTTGGGCGCAGTGGTGGGAGCGGAGCATGTGAAAAGTAGGGCCGGACAGCACAACGCCCCGCCCTAGGGGAGCGCAACGAGATTTTCGGGCATGAGCCCCCGGCCACCACCAATCTGGATTACCACAAAGAGCACAAAGTCCTGAAGTGGATGAATCCTCCGAGGCGCCTATAGGCGCGCGGGCGCGCATCTCAACGGAACTGCCCTTTGTGTTCTTTGTGGTTAACCTGCCTGGGGCTTGGTTCAGCCTAGCCCGCGATCAAACTCTCCCCCGTCATCTCCACCGGCTTGGGCAGATCCATGAGTTGCAACACGGTCGGAGCAATGTCGGCCAGGCGGCCGCCGGAGCGCAGCTTGGTCTTGCCGACCGCAAAGCCCTCGCCGACCACGAAGGTTTCCACGAGATTCAAGGTGTGCGAGGTGTGCGGACCGTTGCTCGCGAAATCCCACATCTGTTCGCAATTGCCGTGGTCGGCGAGGATCACCGCCCGGCCGCCGACGGACGCCAGTGCCTGCAGCAGTTCGTCCACCCCTCGGTCGGTCGCTTCAACGGCCTTGACCGCGGCGGGAATCGATCCGGTGTGACCGACCATGTCGGGATTCGCATAGTTGACCACGAGCAGGCTGTACTTGCCGGAAAGGATTGCCGCCTTCGCCGTGGCCGTGACCTCGGGCGCCGACATCTCGGGCTGCATGTCGTACGTGGGCACCTTGGGACTCGCCGGGCAGGCCCGGTCTTCGCCGGGGAACGGATCCTTGCGGTAGTTGTTGAAGAAAAAAGTCACATGCGGATTCTTCTCCGTCTCGGCGCAGCGGAACTGCGCGAGCCCGGCTTGGCTCACGACCTGGCCGAGGATGTTCTTCAGGGCCTCGGGCTTGGGTGAAACCACGTTCACCGGCAGGCCGCGCTCGTACTCGGTCATAGTCGCATAATAGAGATCCAGCTTGGCCCCGCGGTCGAAGTCCTTGAAGCCGTCCATGACGAAGGCCTTGGTGAGCTCGCGCGGACGGTCGCCGCGGTAGTTGTAGAACAGAACGGCATCACCATCGGCGATGACGGCCACCGGTTTGCCATCGGGTTTCGTCACCCAGGTCGCCGGCACGAATTCGTCGCCGTTCTGCGTCGCGCTGAGCGGGTTCTTGTAATAGTTTGCCACCCCGGCCTCGGCGCTCGGCGCGCTGGCGAGTGCCGCCTTGCCCGTCAGCATGTCGTAGGCCTTCTGCACGCGTTCCCAGCGGTTGTCGCGGTCCATGGCCCAGAAACGGCCGCAGACGCTGGCGATCTTGCCAATGCCGATCTTGGCGCACTCGGCCTCAACCTGCTGCACATAGCCCAATCCGCTCTGCGGCGGTGTGTCGCGGCCATCCGTGAAGGCATGGATGAAAACCTGCTGCGCGTTGAGGCCGTCCTCCTTCGCCTGCCGCAGGATGCCGTAGAGATGCTCCAGCATGCCGTGCACGCCGGCGTCGCTCACGATGCCCATGAGGTGCAGCTTGGCGCCGGGTCGGGACTTCACCCGCGCGATGACCGCCTGCCAGACCGGGTTTGTCACCAGGCGTTTCTCGGAAAAAAGCTTGTTCAGGCGGACCAGTTCCTGGTCCACGATCCGGCCGGCGCCGATGTTCTCATGGCCGACCTCGCTGTTGCCCATGACCCCGTCAGGCAGGCCGACATCGAGGCCCGAGGCCCGGACCAGCGTGTACGGATACGTCGCGTGCAACCGGTCGTCGCAGGGTTTGCGGGCCAGGGCGACGGCGTTGAATTTATCCTGCGCCGGGTCGGGATTCTTACCCCAACCATCGCGGATGATGAGAAGGACGGGTTTGCGCGTGGTGGACATGAAATGGAGCCCGGCACTCAACGGGTTTGCGGGACGTTTGACAACACTTCGCATTGCTCCTCCCTATTCCGGACATGTCCAAGCGCGCCGTCCTGCTCGTCAACCTGGGTTCGCCCGATTCCACGTCCGTACCCGATGTCCGGCGCTACCTGCGCGAGTTCCTCGGCGATGAGCGCGTGCTCGATCTCCCCGCCCCATTCCGCTGGGCGCTCCTGGAGGGCATCATCCTCCGCACCCGGCCCAAGAAATCCGCCCACGCCTATGAGCAGATTTGGACCTCCGAAGGGTCGCCGCTGATTGTCACCTCCCGCAGCGTGCGGCAAAAGCTCGCGGGTGTGCTGGGTGCCGACACCCCGGTTTACCTGGCCATGCGCTACGGCAACCCTTCCATCGCCTCGGTCGTGGGTGAAATGGCGCGCGACGGCGTCAACGAGGTCCTGCTCTTCCCGCAGTATCCGCACTATGCGATGTCGTCCTGGGAAACCGTCGTCGTGCGCGTGATGGAGGAGGTCGCCAAGCAGGCGCCCGGGCTCAAGGTCACGACAGTGCAGCCGTTCTTCGCGGACGCCGATTACATCGAGGCGCTCCACACCGTGGTCGCGCCGCACCTCGCCCAGCCGCATGACCTCGTGCTGTTCTCCTACCACGGCGTGCCCGAGCGCCACATGCGCAAGGCCGACTCCTCGCACGCCCACTGCATGGTCGTCCCCGACTGCTGCACCACCTGCTCGCCCGCCCACGCCACCTGCTACAAGGCCCAGTGCCTGGCCACCACGCGCGCCCTCGTCGCTCGCGCCGGGCTCACGGCCACCGGACACTCGGTGTCCTTCCAGTCGCGGCTCGCCGGCGAACCCTGGCTCACGCCCTTCACCGACAAGGTCCTCGCGAATCTCCCGGCTCAGGGCGTGAAACGCCTGCTCATCCTCTGCCCCGCGTTCATCACGGACTGCCTGGAAACGCTCGAGGAAATCCAGCAGGAGGGCCGGGACATATTCCTCGGCGCCGGCGGCGAATCCTTCCAGCAGATCCCCTGCTTGAACGATCACCCGGCCTATATCGATTTTCTCGCCAACCGGACCCGGCGATGGCTGAATGGTTGAAGCAGTGACTTCACCGCGCCCAGCTCACGACCCCTCCACCGGACAGATCCAGCCGGTAGCGGTCTTGGTGCTCGATTCAGCGGGTGCGGTTGTAGCCGCCAATGACAGCGCGCATGCCCTCTGGCGGACCGAACCGGGCGCACTCAACGGTCAGCCCTTCGTCAGCCTCTTTGAATTGGAGTTCACTTCCAAGGACTCCGACTGGCTGGAAATGCAATGGAGCGCCCTGCGCGAGGCCGCCACCGATCACACCGCCCCCTTCATCGCCCGCAGCCACGACGGCGGCGCCCGGCCCGTGCAGGTGCGCCTTGAAGCGGTGAGCGGACTCACCGACCGGCTGCTGGCCTGCGTCCAACCCGTGGTCGCGGCCCCGGCCACCCGCCCCGCCGGGGACCCGGCCGGGATGTTTGCGGCGCATCACGGCATCGGCTTCTTCGATCTGGATTTGACCTCGGGCCGCGCCACTTACTCGACGGCCTGGAAAAAAATGCTCGGCTACGTGAACGCCGAACTGGCCGACCAGCCGGCCACCTGGGAGCAGTTGCTGCACCCCGAGGATTCCTTTGCCGCTCCGTTCCGCATCGGCAAGCACGCCACCACCGGCACCCGCCCCTTCGATGTCGAGTTCCGCCTCCGCCACCGGCTCGGCCACTACGTCTGGATGCACTGCCTGGGCCTGCAGGTGATCGGCAACGACGGCCAGCTGGCGCGCGTGAGCGGGCTGCAGCTTGATATCACCGAGCGCAAGGAGGCCGAGGAGGCCGCCATTGCCGGCGACGCCCGCCTGCAGCAACTGAGCAGTGACGGCCCGCTGGGGGCCTTCGAGCTGGATTTCGCCGCGCAGCAATTCTGGTACTCGCCCGCCTGGCTGCAGCTCCTCGGTTACGGGGAGGAAAACGTCGCCCCGACCGCGGCCGCCTTCCTCGCCGTCCTTCCGCCGGCCGAGGCCGGTGCAGGACTCGAGTCCTGGTTCCTCCAGCGTGCGCCCGGGGAGAGCACCCTGCTCGAATCCGTGAGCCTGCAGCACAAGGACGGCTCGCTCATCACCGTGCTGCTCGGCGCCGCCCGCACCCTGAACCGGAAAAAAGAACTCGTGCGCGTCACCGGGTATATCTGTCCGCTCCCCGCGGCCACGGCCGTCGAGTCCGCCGGAACTACGCCGGAAGGCCTCACGGCGGACGCCTTTGCCGCGCTCGCCGAATCCGTGATCCTCACTGATACCGGGAGCAAGGTGCTCAGCCTCAATGCCGCCGCGGAGCGCATGCTGCATACGACCGTCGCCGAGGCGGCCGCCAAGCCCCTCCCGGAAATCTTCAAGCTGATCCATCGCGAAACCGGCCAGCCCTGCGACAATCCCGGCGAACTCGCCCTCGCCGCCGAGAATCCGCTGCCGCCTTCCCGCGAGCATGCGCTGGTGGTCGGCGACGCCCCGCCGGTCCCGATCATCTGGAGCGCCCGCACTTCCTTTGGGGCCGATGGCCGCGCCCGCGGCATCGTGGTGGTCTTCCGCAACCCGGACGAAATGACCCTTTCGCCCGATGAGCTGGTGAAGGCGAACCGCTACGAGGCCCTCGCCCTGCTCGCCGGCGGCATCGCGCATGACTTCAACAACCTCCTGACCACCATCATGGGAGGCATCTCCCTGGCGAAGGACAACCACGACTACACCGCCCTTGCCGACGCCGAGCAGTCCTGCATGACGGCCAAGGGCCTCACCAAGCAGTTGCTCGCCTTCGCCAAGGGCAGCGTCGGCTCCCGCATGGTCTCCCCGGTGCCCGCCATCCTCCATGACTCGGTGAAGATCGCCGCCGCCGGCAGCACCGCGCGGATTACCGTGGAGGCCGCGGACGAGGTGTGGCCCATCTTGGTGGATCGGCCGCAGATCCTGCAGGTGTTCCAGAATTTCATCGTCAACGCCCTGCAAGCCATGCCGCCGGAACCGCACCGGGCCGAGGTGCAGATCCGGGCCCACAATGTCAGCCTCGCGGCCGGCCAGATCGAGGGCCTGGAAGCGGGCGACTACGTGGAGCTCGAGGTCCGCGACAACGCCGCCGGCATCAAGCCCGAGCATCTCACCAAGATCTTCGATCCCTTCTTCACCACCAAGAAGCACGGCACCGGCCTCGGCCTCGCCACCGTCCTTTCGGTGGTGCGCAAGCACGGCGGCCAGATCGCGGTCGCCTCCACCGTCGGCACCGGCACGGTCTTCACGGTCTATCTGCCCCGCGCCAACCAGCCCGTCGAGGTGCAGGCCCGCCGCGCGCCCTCCCTGCGGTTCGGCACCGGCCGAGTGCTGTTCATGGATGACGACGTCAAGATCTGCACGCTCACGGCCAACATGCTGCAGAGCCTGGACTACAAGTTCGACATCGCCAAAAACGGCGAGGAGGCGGTCACGTTCTACAAGCGCTATCTCAACATCGGCCGGCCTTACGACGTCGTCCTCCTGGACCTCACCGTGATCGGCGGCATGGGCGGCGAGGAATGTTTCAAGGCGCTCAAGGAACTCGACCCCGACGTCCGCGCCATCGTCTCCAGCGGCTACGACAACGAGGACATGGCCCGCCGCTACTTCGACCTGGGTTTCTGCGGCTATCTGACCAAGCCCTACCGCGTCAACGACCTCGGCAAAGTCATCAAGGCCGTCGTGGGCTGAGACCTATTTTTCTCTCGCGAAGGCGCGGAGCGCACGGAGACGATCCCGATAAAATCGTAACTCCGCGCGCTCCGCGGCTCCGCGAGAGACACCGTGCGCGCCGAACCGGTCTTAAGTTTTCGCCGCCAGCCTGGACCGGTCCGAGTCCTCCAGCCTATCCAGCAACCGCAGCAACCCGTCGAGGATGGTCAGCGGATGCGGCGGGCAACCCGGGATGAAAAGATCCACCGGCACGACGCCGGCGGCGCCGTTGTTCACTGCGGCGTGATCAACAAAGGGACCGCCGGAGATCGCGCAGGCGCCGACCGCAATCACGAGCTTGGGCGCGGGCACCGCCTCCCAGGTCTTGCGCAGCGCCAGCTCCATGTTCTGCGTCACGGGTCCCGTGATCAGCAACCCGTCGGCGTGCCGGGGCGAAGCGACGAACTGGATGCCGAAGCGGCCCAGATCCCAGCCGATGGTGCCCAGGACATTCGTGTCGGCCTCGCAGGCGCTGCAACCACCCGCGCTCACCTGCCGCAGCCGCAGCGAACGGCCAAAGAGCTTGCGCAATTTGCCATCGAGCGCGACAGCCAGCCGCAACTCCTCCTGACCCGGCGCACCGAGGAGCAAATCCTCCCGTCGACGCACTGCCATGCGATGATCGCCGGTTTGGGTGATGGCCTTCGTCGGACAGGCCTCGATGCATTCGGCACAGAACAGGCAGCGCCCAAGGTCGAGGGCGACTGGCCCGGTTACTTTACGTGTAATCGCCTGCGTCGGACACACCGGAATGCAGGCCTGGCAACCGTCGGCGCACTTGCTCGCATCCACGCGCAAAGCCCCGCCGTGCCGGTCGGGCAGCGCCGGCGCCGGACCCATGGGATACGACATGGTCTCGCAGCCGCGCTTCAGCCGGTGGATCAGGGTGTCGAGGACAAACATGGCAGTGGGCGCGGCTTCAGAGGTCGAAGCCGCAGTAGGAGAGATTGAAGCTCTTGTTGCAGATCGGGAAATCCGAGATGGCCGTACCGCGCAGCGCCAGGGCCAGCCCGGTCCAGTTGTGGAACGAGGGATCGATGATCTTGTAACGGCGGAACCGGCCGGCTGCATCCGTCAGCGCCACATGGCAGACTTCGCCGCGCCAGCCCTCGACCAGCGCCACCGCCAGCGTCTCCGGCGCCGGGGCTCCCGGATCCGCATGGAGTTCGCCCTCGACGGGACTTGCAAGTTGCTCGCGCAGAAAATCCCCGGAGCGCTGGATCTCGAGCGAACGCACGCGGGCGCGGGCAAACACATCGCCGCCCGGCCACACGACGACGGGGACCTGTGCGAAACGGTGCCATCCGGCGGGATGATCGTAGCGCACATCCCGGACCAGGCCGCAGGCGCGCGCCGCCAGCCCCACCAGTCCGACCTCGGCCGCCTGCGCGGGGAACACTGTGCCGACGTTTTCGAAACGGCCGCGCACCGACGCCGCATCCCAGAGCCACGTGGCGGCCTGCTCGGTGTCGGCAAGCGCCACGATCAGTTTATCCAGCATCGTCCTGGCCCGCGCTTCGTCGAGTTCCTGCCGGCAGCCACCGGGCCGGACGAGGCCGCGACCGAAACGATTGCCGCAGAGCTGGGCCGTGAGATTGAGAAAATCGCCGCGGATTTTTCCGCAGGCCGCCGAGGTGGGCAGGAAGGCGACGTCATTCGCCAGCGCTCCGAGGTCGCCGGTGTGGTTGGCCAGCCGCTCCAGCTCCAGCGCGATCGCCCGGAGCCATTGCGCGCGCAGCGGCGCCTCGCCGCCGGCCAGGGCCTCCAGCACCGTCGCATGCGCCGTCGCGTGAGCGATGGTGGTGTCGCCGGCCACGGTTTCCATCTGGCTCATCGTCGCCCGGTGCGGACCACCGGCCAGCGCGGTCTCGACGCCGCGATGCTGGTAGCCCAGGGCGATCTCAAGGTGCAGCACTTCCTCGCCGGCACATTGAAAGCGAAAGTGCCCCGGTTCGATGATGCCGGCGTGCACCGGGCCCACGGCCACCTCGTGCACCTCCGGACCCTC
>CAZFHG010000156.1:0-8304 GCA_964518665.1 uncultured Opitutaceae bacterium
CGTAGCTACTGATTCGGTGATCCCGAGACACACCCTGGGTGTTCCGTCAGGGAAGTTCGCTGCAAAATGTAGGCGCCTGCTTGCAGGCTCCTACCTGTCGGGACCGCCCCTGCATTATGCAGCGAACTGCCCTGACGCACCCTAGTATACCTGAGGGATAAAAATCTCCTCCGGGATCGGCGTGCGCGAATAGTCGGGGTGATACACCCGCTTGGGCAACCGGATCGTCGGGTGCTTGACCTCGGTGTATTTCACCTGGCTGAGCAGGTGGTGGATGCAATTAAGGCGCGCCTTCTTCTTGTCCACGCCGGGCACGACCCACCACGGGGCCTCGGGAATGTGGGTGCGCTGGAGCATGATCTCCTTGGCCTTGGTGTAGGCCTCCCAGCGCTTGCGCGACTCGAGGTCCATCGGGCTCAGTTTCCACTGCTTGAAGGGATCGTTGATGCGGCAGCGGAACCGAAATTCCTGCTCCTCGTCGGAGATGGAGAACCAGTACTTGATGAGCTGGATGCCGGAGCGCCCGAGCATCTTCTCGAACTCGGGCACCGTGCGGAAAAACTCCTCGTACTGCTCGTCCGTGCAAAACCCCATCACGCGCTCGACGCCGGCGCGGTTGTACCAACTGCGGTCGAAGAGCACCATCTCGCCCGCGGCCGGCAGGTGCGCCACGTAGCGCTGGAAATACCATTGGGTTTTCTCACGGTCGGTCGGCGCCGGCAGCGCCGCGACGCGGGCGACGCGGGGATTGAGCCGCTGGGTGATGCGCTTGATGACGCCACCCTTGCCCGCAGCGTCCCGGCCCTCGAACACGATCACGAGCCGATGGCCGGTTGCGACGATCCAGTCGTGCATCTTTACCAGTTCGCCCTGCAGTCGGAAGAGTTCCTTGAAGTAGTGGTTGCGGTCCGCCCGGTCGGCATGCTGCTCCAGCTTCCGGTCGGGGAATTCGGGATCGTGGCGCTCCCAGTCCTCCCGCTCCATCTCGAGTTCCTCATCGTAATCGTCGATGAGCTCGCGATGCACCCGGCGCATCAGTTGGGCTTCCTGGGCGGTGGCGGTGACAGAGGGCTGACTGGCAGGATTGGCCGCCTGATTTGTATCAGGCTCCATTGGTGGATTGGTGGACATGACGGCAGGTCGTAACGGCTTTGAAGTCATCAAACTGCCCGCACACTCCTGAGGGTCAAGCCGAGTGGGGCCGGCAGGGTGAATGTCACATGAGCGTAACGTGAGGGCCGCCAGCGCAACTGCCACCGGGCAAACAGGTAGGGCAGGTCTGCGACCTGCCCAGTTAACATCACCCTGCGCATGACGCGTACTTAGGGCGGGTTAAAAACCGCCCTACTCCAAAACCCGCCACCAGACCCTGTTGCGCAACATATCGGCCAAACCCCCGCCGGCCACACCCTCGGTGTAGATCATTCCGGGCGTGGCGGAGGTTTCATTGAAGCCGGTGGGCTTCTCCAGGTTCGGCAGCCAACGGGCTTCCTTGCGGTCAAGCGGGGTGAGGACTTTCGACCCAAAGGTGCGTCCGCCATCAGTCGAGGTGAATTGCACCAAGGTGTGACTGGGGTGGCCCCAGAAGTCTTCGCCATAGGCGTGATCCACGACCGTGCAAACCACGACGGGCTGACCGGCGCGGTTGAACACCACGCCGCCCTGCATGATCAGCGACTGGTTGCGCAGATCAGCCGGCAGGAAGCGGTTAAGTTGGAGATGGCGCCACCCGCGGCCCTCCGGCAGCGGCGAAGCCAGGAAGGCATCGGCGGCCTCCTGGGTGCGCACGCTATAGGTGAGGAAAGGCGCGCCGGCCGGGCTCACGGCCATCGAACCCGTGTCGGTGATGCGGCTCTCGCGAGAATCGCACCGGACCACGGACTCGAGATTGTCGATCGTGGCCGGCAGAGTGAGCGGCGTGCCGTCGAGTTTTGTCCAGGAGCGACCGGCATCCGGGCTGGTGATGCACCCAACCTGCGTGATGGCGTCCATGATCTTGTTGTCATACCCGGGCATCTCGTAGATGCGGAACGAAAGGAACAGCCGCTGGTGATCTGGCGCCCACGCCATTGACGCGGCGAATTGGGAGTAGCCCGGATGCCGGCTTCGCAGCACGGGCGGCTGCTGGATCCACGCACCGCCGGGAGCCTTGGTCCAGATTTCCAGCTCCCACGGCTTGTCGTCGTAACTGCGCCGGGCCGAAAGGATGAGCGTGCCGTCCTTCCCACAGAGCAGGGTCGGATAAGTCAGATGAATGCCAAACTCCTCCCTCGGGCCCCACTCCGAGGCATCGTTGGGTCGCACCGAGCGGTGGTAACGGAACGGGTGATGATGCGAGTAATACACCACGTGCAGATAGCCCTGGGCGTCCACGGTCAGGGCCGGTCCGCCGTGATTGTCGGCCGCCTCACCGATGGTCCAGATCTGCGACCATTGGCCCGTGGCATGATCCAGCGTGCGCAGACGGATCCGGAAGCCTTCCGCCGGCGTGTCCAGCCAGGCCACGTGGGTCTTGCCCTGGTACGTGATGATCTTGTTCGACTCGAGGTAGGCCGTCGCGCGGCCGCTGCCCTCGGCGGACAGCAGGAACAACTCGGCAGGGTTGGCAGCTGGCATGGCGGCAGCACACGCGAAAAATAATCCGAACGCGAGCGAACGCCGGAAAATTGTGATGAGGTTCAAATGCATGGAAATGGAAGGAGTGATAAACGGCCGCAGAGTGATCGGACGCGATGAGTTTATTCGCTCAACGTCCGCCACCAAACCTTGTTTCGCAGGATGTCGCCGAGACCGGCACCGGCGGTGCCCTCGGTGTAGATCATGCCGGGATGAACGGGGATTTTGTTGAATCCGGTGGGCCGCTCGATGTTGGCCAGCCAGCGCGCCGTCACGCCGTCGAGCGGCGTCAGGACCTGCGTCATGAAAGTCCGGCCGCCGTCGGTGGAACTGAACTGCACGAGGGTGCTGGATGGATGGCCCCAGGCTTCCTCGCCGAAGCTGAAATTAAGCACCGACGCCACGACGCGCGGCTGGCCGGCCTTCGTGAAGATCACACCGCCCTGCCCCAGCAGATGCACCGCCCAGTTGCGCAGGTCGGGGGGCAGGAATCGATTCAGTTGCAGATGCCGCCATCCGCCTTCCGGCAGCGGCGTCGCCAGGAATGCATTAGCGGCCTCCTGCGTGCGAACGCTGTAGGCCACATGGGGCACTCCGGCCGGACTGACGGCCATCCCCGCGGCATCGGCAATGCGGCCCTCGCGCGAGTCACAGGTGACGATGGCCTCGAGCGTGTCGATCGTTGCCGGCAGCGAAAGCAGGGAGCCATTCAGCTTCGTCCAAGTATGGCCGGCATCCGGACTCGTGATGCAGCCGACCTGCGTGATGGCGTCCGTGTTCTTGTTGTCGTATCCGGGCATCTCGTAGATGCGGTACGAAAGGAACAGCCTCCGGTTGTCCGGCGCCCACGCCATCGAGGCGGCGAATTGGACATAGCCCGGGTGACGGCTGCTCAACACCGGTCCGCGCCTCGTCCATTTTTCGCCCGGCGGTTTGGTCCACAATTCCAACTCCCACGGCTTGTCCTCGTAACTGCGTCGCGCCGTGAGGATCAGCGTGCCGTCCGGCGCGCAAAGCACCGCCGGGAGCGTGAGATGAAAGCCAAACTCCTCGACCGGGCCCCACTCCGACGCGTCGTTGGGCCGCACTGAGCGGCGGTAGCGAAAGGGATGATGGTGGGAATAATAGATCACATGCAGGTAGCCCTGCCCGTCGATTGTCAGGGCCGGACCGCCATGGTTGTCCGCCGCGTCACCGATCGTGTACATGGGTGACCACTGTCCGGTGGCGTGGTCAAGGGTGCGGATCTGGACGCGAAATCCTTCCGACGGCGTGTCCAGCCAGGTCACATGCGTGCGACCCTGCCAGGTTATGATTTTGCTCGATTCATGGTAGGCGGTGGCGCGACCGCAGCCCGCCTCGGAAAGCAGGAATGATGCAGCCGGTTCAACCACGGGGAAGGCGCGAAGGACCGTCGCGTTCATGGCAACCAGTAACCAAAGGGATGAAGCAAACAGGACATAACAGCGCATGCGGGGGATTGATGAGACGCTCCGAGAGAGACGCCAGCACTAGGCAATAGACGGATGAGTGAACTGGACGGGCTATAAGTAGAGCAGGTCCTTGAGCTGCTCCGACTGTCGCGAAGGACTCTGGGCGTGTTCGCACACTTTCACCGCAGCGATGCCAAAACAGGCAGGTCGGAGACCTGCCCTACTGGGGCCGCACTGGGCGTGAGTCAGGTTACGCCGGGAGCGAGACCGCGTTCGCTGGTCCTGGCGAAGGTGATCACGCGCTGGAACTCCGCGGAGGCGGCCTGGGGGTGCGCGGCGAGCTTATCGAGGGCCTGGGTGCGGTTGAGGCCGTCGCGATACAGGATGCGGAAGACGTGCTTCACCCGCTCGATCTGCTCCGCAGTGTAGCCGCTGCGTTCGAGCCCGACCTTGTTGAAGGCCCGCACCTCGGCCGGCGTGCCGTCGGCGATGAAATACGGCGGAAGATCCTGCACGAGCTTCGCCATCGCTGAAAGCATCGCATGGGCGCCGATGCGGCAGAATTGGTGGATGCCGGCCGCGCCGCCGATGACCACGTGGTCCTCCACGGTCACATGCCCGGCCATCGAGATGGCATTGCTCATCACGATGTGGCTGCCGAGCACGCAGTCGTGCGCGATGTGGCTGTACGCAAGCACGGTGTTGTCGGAGCCGAGCACGGTGAACTCACCATCATTGGTGGCGGCGTGGACGGTCACATACTCGCGGAAAACATTGCGGTCGCCCGCGCGCAGCCCGGGCCGGCCGCCCTTGTATTTCAAATCCTGGGTCTTGCCGCCAATGCAAGCATAGGGAAACACCTCGCACGCCGCGCCGAGACTCGTGAAACCCTCGACGGAGGCGTGATGGTGCAGACGCGTGCCGTCACCCAGCGCCACGTCCGCCCCGACATACGCAAACGCGCCGATCTCCACGTCGGCCCCGAGCCGGGCTCCGGGTTCGACGACGGCGGACGGATGGATGCGGGTCGGCATGGGATCAGGGCGCCGCCGCGATGTCCACGAAGCCGAACATCAGCTCGGCCGAGGAGACGACGTTGCCGCCCACCGTGCAGGTGGCCTCGGCCACACCGATCTTGTTGCCGCGGCTTTTGGTGAGCTTGGCGTTGATGACGAGCTGGTCGCCGGGGCGCACGGCGCGGCGGAACTTCACCTTGTCGGCGCTCATGAAGAGCGCGGTCTTGCCCTCGGTGTTCGCGTTGCGCAGGAGCAGAATGCCGGAGGCCTGCGCCATGGCCTCGATCTGGAGGACGCCGGGCATGACGGGCTCGCCGGGATAATGGCCCTGGAAATAGGGTTCGTTGATCGTGACGTTCTTGATCGCGACCAGTTCCGTGTCGCCGATAAACTCGAGCACACGGTCGATCATCAGGAACGGGTAGCGGTGCGGCAGCATCTCGAGGACGCGCTTGATATCAAGCGAGGTCTCGCCGGGTTGCGGTGTCTTGGCGGCGGCAGCGGCGGCGGCCTTCTTCTTCGGGCCTTTCTTCCGCTCCTGAAGCTTGTCGAAAAGGATCTTTGTCAGCTCGGCGTTGATCGCATGGCCGGGACGCGTGGCGATGATGTGCGCCTTCAGCGGCATGCCGAGCAGCAGGATGTCGCCGATGATATCGAGGATCTTGTGGCGGACGAACTCGTCCTTGAAGCGCAACGGCTCCTTCGAGATGATCTTGTCGCCCTTGATGACCACGGCGCAATCGAGCGAGCCGCCCTTGATCTTGCCGAGCTTCAGCAGTTCCTCGATGTCCTCGTAGATGGTGAAGGTCCGTGCGGCGGCTACCTGAGTCATGTAGACATCGGGATCGATGCTCAGTGAAAGGTGCTGGGTGTGGATGCCGCGGTTGTCGGCGGAGGTGCACGAGATCTTCAGCTCGTCGCACGGCAGCGCGATGATGGAGGAATCGCCGCGGGTGACCGACACCGGGGCATCGAGGGTGAAATACTCGCGCTCCTTCTCCTGCTCCAACGGCTCGCCTTCGAGGATCATGTTCACGTAGGGCTTGGCCGAGCCGTCCATGATCGGCGGCTCGGAGGCGTTCATCTCGATGATGACGTTGTCCACCCCGCAGCCGTGCAGGGCGCTGAGCACGTGCTCCACGGTGTGGATCTTGGCGTGGCCGTTCTGGATGGTCGTCGCCCGCACCAGGTCCGTGATCTGGTCCACGCGCGGTTTCAACTCGGGCGAACCGCTCAGGTCGATGCGCTTGAACACGATGCCGTGGTCCGCCGGGGCGGGTTTCATGGTCAGGGTGACCGCCTCACCGGTGTGCAGCGCACTGCCTTGGATGGAGACTTCACGCGCCAGAGTGCGTTGTTTCATAGAGTTGCGACCAGTCTCAGAACTGCATGGGCCCTAGGGCAAGCCCCGAGATGGGCCGGGCCTTGACAGTGGCTCGGGCGCTCCCTAATTCCATCAACCTTTTACACGCGAAAACCATCCAGAAAAAACCACCGTCATGCCCGCAGCCAACGATATCCGCAGAGGCCAAGTCATCAAATTCAACGGCGAGCCGCACCTCGTCATGGAAACCCAGCACCGCACGCCTGGCAATCTCCGCGCCTTCGTCCAGATCAAGATGCGCAACCTCCGCTACGGCAAGGCGCTCGACCAGCGCTTCGCCTCGACGGAGTCCATCGAAGTGCTGCCGACCGAGCGCAAGACGCTCGAGTACAGCTATGCCGACCGCGACGCCTTCGCGTTCATTGACCCGGACACCTTCGAGCAAATCGAGCTTTCCGCCCAGACCCTGGGCGACGTGACGAACTACCTCACCCCCGGCGGCAAGGTCGACGTCCTTTTCGTGGATGAGCGCCCTCTTTCCGTGGATCTCCCCACCACCGTCACCCTGAAGGTGGTCGAGTCCGCCGACGGCGTGAAGGGCGACACCGCCAGCAACGTCCAGAAGCCGGCCAAGCTCGAAACCGGCCTCATCGTGCAGGTCCCGCTCTTCATCAAGGAAGGCGAGATCATCAAGGTCAGCACCATCGACGGCAGCTATCTCGGTCGCAGTTGACCAGAAAAAACGGCCATTGCTTTCAGCCCGCGGTTCACGCCGCGGGCGTTTTTGTGTCCGATAGCCGGCAGCACAGCAACGTAGTGCCGGGCTTCAGCCGGCACTGGATCGGGTTACCCTAACCCGCCGCAGCCTCGTTGAGCGCGGGCTGAAGCACCGCGCTACCTCACCCCAGCGCGGCCACGGCGTTGCGGTATTTCTCCTTCGCCTCCTCGGGACTGCCGGCCGTGAGGCCCAGGTCCTGCAGCCGGCCGTCGGTGAGGCCGTAGATCCAGCCGTGAACGGTCACATCCTGCCCGCGACCCCAGGCATCGAGCAAAATGGAGGTCTGGCAGACATTGGCCACCTGCTCGACGACGTTGAGTTCGCATAGCTTGGCGCTGCGCGCCGGCTCATCGGGCAGACGGCAGAGGCAGTTGCCGTGTTTCTCCTTCACATCCTGCACATGCCGCAGCCAGTTGTCGGCCAGACCGACACGCTGGCAGCGCAGCGCCGCCATCACGCCGCCGCAGCCGTAGTGACCCACCACCATGACATGGCGCACTTTAAGCACATCCACCGCATATTGGATCACCGAAAGGCAGTTCAGATCCGTATGCACCACGACATTGGCGATATTGCGGTGCACGAACACCTCGCCGGGCAGCAAACCGATGATCTCGTTGGCCGGCACACGGCTGTCGGAACAGCCGATCCATAGGTATTGCGGCGATTGCTGGCGGGAGAGTTTCAGGAAAAACTCCGGATCCCGGCGCCGGATGGCGTCCGCCCAGGCCTGATTCTGCGCAAACAGGTGACTGAGTTCCTTCATGCGGTGCGGATGCTTCGGGCCGGACTGGGAATGTCGAACCGAATTTCCGGTCCGCACGGCGGACGGAAAATTCGGTTGGGAGATGGGAGATCGGAGATGGGTAGGCCACGATGCACAAGTAGGGCAGGACTCCGACCTGCCACGCAAACGTCACCCTGCGAATGAAGCCTAATGGCAGGTCAAAGACCTGCCCTACCCAACAATCCCGGTCCTCGATCTCCCATCTCCGATCTCCGAATGCGGAATCCGCGCCCCGCGTTGGCGGGCGCGGATTCCGCATTGCCTGCCGTCCCTCCGCCCCCAAGCTCGGGGCATATGGGACGTCAATGGCTGCACGCAAAACGAGCGATCGTTAACGAAAAAAAGAGCAA
>CAZFHG010000157.1:0-8263 GCA_964518665.1 uncultured Opitutaceae bacterium
GGTTTTGGCCATGTCGAAGGCGTTATCCGGCTGGCTGGAGCGCACGGGCAAAAAGAGTTTCGGAGGAGGTCAGTTGGGCGGACATTTTTGTTTAACCACTAATGCACACTAATGAATGGGAATGGAGGGAAATCAGAGGACGCGTCGTGACCACTGGAGTCGGGGAGAAGCGCCGAAGTTTACGAGGTAACCGACGCGTTTGTGGGTAGCTTTGAGTTCATTGATTAACTGCGCTTCGTGTTCCGGTGCAATACCGCGGGCGGCTTTCAGTTCGACGATGACTTCGCCGTGAACGAGGAAATCGGCCTCGTAGTATTTCTTAAGCAGTTGCTCCTTGTAGGTCACTGGCAGGCGCGGCTTGGAGAGAAACGGGATGTCACGAGACCTGAACTCCAATTCCAATGCTTCCTGATAGACCTCCTCAAGAAACCCCGAGCCCAACTGATTGTAGACCTCAAAGGCGGCGCCCATCAGCTCATAACCTTCCTGCTCAAATAATTCCCCCTCATTCCCATCCATAAGTGTGCATTAGTGGTTACCCAATCAGCTCACGTATTTCTGGACGATGGGGATGCGGCGGCCGACACCGAAGGCGAGGGAAGTGATCTTCAATCCGGGGGCGGCCTGCTTGCGCTTGTACTCGTTGAGATCGACCTTGCGGACGACGTCGTTGACCACGGCCTCGGGGAAGCCCTGCTGCACGAGGTCCTTGCGCGAAAGACCCTCCTCGACGTAGCCCTTGAGAATCGCGTCGAGTTGGTCATACGGCGGGAGGCTGTCCTGGTCGGTCTGGCCGGGCCGCAGCTCGGCGCTCGGGGCCTTGGCGATGGTGTTTTCAGGGATGATCTCGCGCTCGCGGTTGATCCAGCGCGAGAGCGCATAGACCTGCGTCTTGAACACGTCGGAGATGACCGCGAGACCGCCGGCCATGTCGCCGTAGAGGGTGCAATAGCCGACGGCGACCTCGCTCTTGTTGCCGGTGGTGAGCAGAAGGGAACCGAACTTGTTCGAGAGTGCCATCATGAGGACGCCGCGGATGCGGGCCTGGATGTTCTCCTCCGTGACGTCGGGTTTGAGACCCTTGAAGACCGGTCCGAGCGCCTGTTCGCATGCGGCGACTGCTTCCGCGATGGCGATGGTCTCGAAGCGAATCCCAAGATTTTTCGCCAGCTTGCGGGCATCGTCCTTGGAATGATCGGAGGAGATCGCGGAGGGCAGGGAGACGCCGATGACGTTTTCCGCGCCGAAGGCCTCGACTGCGATCACCGCGACGAGTGCGGAATCGATGCCGCCGGACAACGCGACGAGGGCGCGCTTGAAGCCGCTCTTGTGGGCGTAGTCGCGCAGGCCGAGTACGAGAGCATCGTGGATGTCCTTCATCTCGTCCTGCGCAAAGGTCGGGTCGAGCCGGACGCTGCTCGCGCCGGTGTCCACCACCTGCAGGTCCTCGCGGAAGGCCGCGAGGCCGGCCGTGATGTTGCCCTGGGCATCCGCGACGAGGCTGCGACCGTCAAAGACCAGCTCATCGTTGCCGCCGACGGCGTTGACGTAGGCGACCGGGCAACCGAGCTGACGGGCGGAATCGGTGACGAGGGTCTGCCGGATGCGGCCCTTGGCGTGAAACCACGGACTCGCCGAGAGGTTGACCATCACATCGCAGTTCTCTTTCGCGAGCTGCCGGACTGGATCCAGGCCGCTGTAGAGTCGGCGCGTGCTGATCACCGGGTGGGTCCAGATATCCTCGCAGATGGTCACGCCGATGCGGCGACCGCCATGGGTGAACACCGTGGGGCGGGCGGCGGGCTCGAAATAACGGTCCTCGTCAAACACGTCGTAGGTCGGCAGGAGGCATTTGCGGGCGGTCGCGACGACACGGCCCAAGTGGCAGAAGGCGACGGAATTGTAGAACGGCCGGCCGTCGCCCGTGGGATTGGTTTCCACCGTGCCGATGAGGGCGGGCACCTCGCCCACGGCGGCCGCGATCTGGACGAGGGACTCGGCCATGTCGGGCACAAAGCGCCGTTTCAGGAGCAGGTCGCGGGGCGGATAACCGCACACGACCATTTCGGGAAAGACCACCAGTTCCGCGCCCTGGGCGGCGAGGGCCGTGTAGGCGTCGATGATCTTGCGGCGGTTGCCGGCAAGGTCGCCGACGAGGGTGTTGAGCTGGGCGAGGCCTAGGCGCATGGTGATTGGGACGGCAACGTGGAGTGATTTCCCGGCGCTGACAACTCGCAAGGCTTGCACTTCCGCCGTCTCAGGCGATTGGTAGGGAGCCCATCATGCGAATGCCAAGGTACTTCTATTTGTTCTGCACGATCCTGTCCGCGGCGGTGGCGGCTCCGGAGCCGATCGTGCTCACGCTGGAACAGGCGCTGGCCGCCGTCGAGCAGGCGAGCCTCGAGGTGCTCATCGGCCGGGAAACCGTCGCCCAAGCGGTGGCATCCGCCATCCGGGAGCGCAGCGGGATGCTGCCGCAGGTCACCCTCGACGCCACCCAGCGTCGCAGCCGCACGGCCTCGGTCGGCGGCGCCCTGGTCAGCAGCGGCATCAATAACCGCTTCGATGCCCAGCTGAACGGCCGGTTCGAGCTGCTCGATCCCGAGCGCATCGCGACCTACAAGGCGGCCACCTACGCCGTGGCCGTCGCCAAACTGGGCCAGGAGCAGCTCCGCGAGGTCGTGCTCGCAACGGTCGCCGAGAATTATTTCGCCCACCTCCGCAACCTGCGCCGGATCGATGTGCTCGATGCCAACATCACCCGCGCCCGCAGCCTCGTGCAGCTGGCGCACAACCAGCTCAATGCCGGTGTCGCGACCCAGATCGACGTCACTCGCGCCGAGGCGCAGCTCGCGATCGACGAACAGGCCCGCCTGCAGCAGGACACCGTGGTGCAGGAGACAGAACTTCAGCTCAAGCAGCTCCTGGCGCTGGACATGGTCCGGCCCCTGGAACTGGCCAACGTCAAACTCCGCCGCACCGGGATAAGCGCCGATATTGCCAGCCTGGAGGAAGCGGCCTTTGCCCGTCGGGCGGACTTGCAGGGCGCGCGCAAGCTGCTGGAGCAAAATGAACTCGAGGTTCGCGCCGCGCGCTACGGCCGCCTGCCTTCACTCGCGGCCATCGGCAGCTACGGCTACGCGTCCGCCGAAGCGCTCGACGGCAACGAGGCCAAGGTGTGGTCGGGCAGTCTCGCGATGTCGGTGCCGGTCTTCGACAGCGCCCGCAGCCGTTCGCTGACCAATTATGCCCTTTCGCGCCGCCGGGCCCAGGAACTGCGCGTGCAGGACCTGCAGGCCAGGATTGCCGCCGAGGTCAGGCTTGCCCGGCAGAACGCCGTCTCGCGTCTGGCCCAGATTGAAGTGGCCGAAAAGGGCTACCGGCTGGCCGAACAGGAACTCGAACTTGCCGAGCGCCGGTTCCAGCAGGGCGTGGCCGACAACCGTGAACTGGTCGAGGCCCAGAACCGTCTCGCCGCCGCCAGCGACAATGTCGTCGAGGCCGCCTACAATTTTCAACGCGGCCGCGTTGAGCTCAACCGTGCGCTGGGACAGGTCGGCGCCGTGCTCGCGGAACAGAGCGAATGATGCCGGCTGTGCGTCTGATTCTGGCCTCCGCTTCGCCGCGCCGGCGCGAACTGCTCGCGCAACTCGGCTTGCCGTTCACCGTGGTGGTGGCCGGGGTCACCGAGCACGAGGACCCGACGACGGATCCGCGGACCATGGTGAGCCACAATGCGGCCTTGAAGGCCGATTGGGTGGCCGAGCGCCATCCCGATGCCTGGGTGCTTGGAGCTGACACAACGGTCTTCCTTGACGGCCATGCCCTCAACAAACCACAGGACGACGCCGAAGCCCGGGCGATGCTCCGTCGCCTGAGCGGCCGGACGCATACGGTGTTCACCGGTCTGGCCCTGCGTCACCGGGCGTCGGGCTACCGGGTCGACTCCGGCGCGGCCAGCGAGGTCACTTTTCACACCCTGACTGAATCCGTGATCACGGATTATCTCTCGAAAGTGCACACCCTCGACAAGGCGGGTGGGTACGGCATCCAGGAGCACGGGGAGATGCTGGTGGCCGGCCGGACCGGATCATTTTCAAATATTATGGGACTTCCGCTCGAAGCGACGAAACAAATTTTGACGCAGGCGGGTCTGCTGGGTTGAATCATCCTCGTCCAGCCCTCCATGACCCAGCTCATCACTCCGCCCGTCGCCAAAACCCGCCGTCGCCTGCCGACCCCGCGGTTTTCCTCCGATCCGGACGTGCGTTCCGTGCAGATCGGCCTGCTGGGCACGATATTGGTGCATCTGTTCATCTTCCTGCTGATTCCGCACCTGCTGCGCCTCGAACCCTCGCACACGATCGGCCGCGCGCCGCCGGCCCGGCAGTTCGACATCGAACTGGCCCCCGAGGAATTCGCCATGCCGAAGAAGGCGCCCGAAAAGCCGCCGGCTCCCTTCAAATTCGTGGAGACGAATCCGAACGCCCCGGACAACGTCCCCGACAACACCAACAATTTTGGCGCCCAGAACCAGCAGGCCGCGCAGGAAAAGCCCTCGACCGAAGTCGGTGCCGACCGGCCCGCGATGGAGGGCCGGAAGGACTTCGAGTCCACGCAGATCATCAGCGGCCAGCTCTCACCGCCCACGCCCCCGGAGCCGAGTGCACCGCCCATCGAGGTGCCGCCCGAACAGGCCGAGGCCGCGCCGAGGGCGCAACAGATCCCGCTTTCCGGCTTTGAGAAGAGCGAAGGCGACGACATCAACAGCTACGGCAGCAACATCGCCAAGTTCGAGGAAAATGCGAAGGCCGTGCCGGAAAAGGTCGAGGGCGTGGAGAACGCCCCGCTGATCGAGGGTGCCACGGCCCAGAACCAGCAGCGCATCGACCCCCGCCGGCCGCGCCCGGCGCCCAAGCTGGAGCAACGGGCCCGCCCGGCGATTTTCGCCGAGCAAAAGATCGGCACCCGCAATATCGGCCCGGTGGCCTTTGATGCGAAGTGGAGCAATTACGGACAGTACCTGCAGCAATTGATCGAGACCGTGCAGATCCAATGGGACCGCATTCTCATCCAGAGCAAAGTCTACCCGGCCTCGGGCACCATGGTGGTGGTGAAATTCCGCCTCGATAAGGGCGGCAGCATTGCTGAGATCATCAGTGTGATTCCCGGCAACGCCGACCAGGCCTCGCGCGCCTGCGTCAGCGCCATCACGGCGCGCGCCCCGTATGGAGAATGGACCGATGACATGATCCAGGTGCTGGGCGAGTCGCAGGAGCTGACCTTCTCGTTTTATTACCAGTGAGCGCGGTTACGGACAGCTTCTGGCAGGAATTGCCCCTCGGCCGCGACGTGACTGTGCTGTCGCATGACACCAACGGCCTGGCGGCGCTCGTGAAGCCTGCCGGCACCCTTTCTCATCCCAATGCGGCCGGCGACGAGCCCAAGTCCCTGCTTAACACCCGCTATCAGCCCGAGGGCGAATATTACGAATGGGACGCCGCCGGCGGTCCGGCCCGACTCTGGCTGCTGAACCGGCTGGATTCCTCGACCTCGGGCGTGATCCTCGTCAGCGCCGACGAGGCTTTGGCCACCGCGGTGCGCCTGCATTTCCGCCACAAGCGCGTGCACAAGGTCTACAACGCCGTCGTCTTCGGCCAGCCCCCGGCTCCGATCCAGGTCTGGCGAGATCTGCTGTCGGTGCAAAAACGCGGCGGACAGATCCGCACGTCGGGCACGGGGCACATCCCGGCCGAGAGTCGCATGACGGTCCTGCGCTGCGGCATCGGCGGAGGGAAGAACCGTACCCTGGTCAAACTCGAGCCCCTGACCGGCCGCAGCCACCAGTTGCGCGTGCAAAGCGCCAAGCGACACCTGCCGATCATCGGCGACCAGACTTACGGAGATTTCGCCCGCAACCGGGAATTCGCCAAGGCCACCGGCTACAAGCGGCTTTTTCTGCATTCGCTCGAAACGCAGTTCGACTATGAATTCGCCGGTCGCACGTGGCACTTCGCGGCCAAGTCGGCACTGCCGGCCGAATTCCTCGAGGTGCTGCAGTCCAGCCGCAGGATTGACAAGCCGGGCCGCCCGGAGCAGCAATGACCCCGTGATTTTCTCCGCCGCCTATTTCTTCAACTTTGCTTTCGGGTTTTATTTTACCCCGAAAAACCACGGCGGCTGACGCGAATCCTGAATCCCAATAATTTCGCCCTCAAGCCGCCCGACCAAGGCGGCTTTTTTATTAATTTCAAACCTACCACGTCATGATCCTCCCCAAGAGCAACCGTCTCACCACCGAGCAACTCGCCGAAATTACCGCCATCGTCACGGAGTTCGGCTGCAAGATCCAACCCATCATCGGCGCGATCCGCACGATCTACGCCATCGTCGGTGACGAGCGCGACGAGTTGATGATCAACCGCCTCGAAGGCCTGGACTACATCGACCGCATCGACCGCATCCAGTCGCCCTTCAAGCTGATGGACCTCCGCTCCGACCTCGCCAAAGGCCATCTCACCCTGGGCGGCGTGACCCTCGGCCGGGAGCTGTTTGTGATCGCGGGCCAGTGCACCATTGATCCGAAAAATCCCAATTACTTCTACGAGACCGCCCAGGCTGTGAAGGAAGCCGGGGCGCACGTCCTCCGCGGCGGCGTATGGAAACCGCGCAGCAATCCCTACACGTTCCAGGGTGACACCAAGTCGCTCGACATCCTGATGGAAGCCTCACGCCGCACCGGTTTGCCCGTGGACACGGAGGTCATGGAAGAGGAGCACATCAAGCTCGCCCTCGATGCCGGTGTGACCCTGTTGCAGGTCGGCGCCCGTAACGCGCTCAATTACTCGCTCCTCCGTTCCATCGGCCGTGCCCTCGGCGGACGCACCGACCGTGCAGTCCTGCTCAAGCGGAGCATCCACATGGGAGCGATCAACGAATTCATCTCCGCGGCCGAATACATCGCGGCCTTCGGCAATCCGAACATCATTCTTTGCCCGCGCGGTACCACGCCAACGCTCGACGGCTACCGCAATCATCCCGATGAGAGCATCACGCCACTGCTGAAAGAGAAGACCTGGGCCGCCGTGGTTGTGGATCCGTCGCATTCAGTCGGCAAGGCCTCCTATGTTCCGGCCTGCGCCCTTGCGGCCGTGGCCTACGGTGCCGACGGTTTGTGCATCGAGTCCCACATCAATCCGTCCCACGGCATCGGCGATGACCCCAAGCAGGCGCTCACGCCCGATGTGCTGGCCAAGACAATCCGACAGGCGAAGCAACTGTGGAAAATGAAGCACGACTTGGGGAAATCCTGAAGTTTCACGCACTGGAGGTGGTAAGAAAGCAGGGCAGCTCTCCGACCTGCCTTGGGCACGATTTACTGCGGAATAAACCCAACCGGGCGGGTCAAAGACCCGCGCTACTCACTGCGTTTCAGCATAGCTGCAATGAGTGTGGCACAGTCAGGTATAGTTCTGACTAACAGGAATATACTTGATTACAGACCTTGCGTGGCCACGATGGGCCACATGAAGCCACAACCGAAGAAAGTCATCTATCCGGTGACGACAAAACGGAATGAGACTCCCGCCATGATCAAGGAAGCTGCGGCGGCTTATGGCATCCAACGGGCTGTCGTCAGTGTGCGCGAAGCCAAGGATCAGTTATCCGGGCTTTTGCAGCGGGCGGCGATGGGTGAGCAGATTGTCATCACGAGTGATGGCGAACCCAAGGCCATGATCGTGCGCTACCGCCCGGTCCTACGCGGCCAGCCATGGAAATCACTGCACGATTTTCGGGCTGCCCAGCCTATGCAGCCCGACTCAGCAGGCATCATCGACGAACTCCGCGGCGAGAGTCATTGAGATGTATATCGATACCTCGGCCTTGGTGCCGCTCTATGCCCTTGAGGCCGACTCCGCGCGCTGTGAGGCCATCGTCAGCGCAGGAGACGGTCTGTTTTCATCCGAGTTGTTGATCGGTGAAATGACCGGCACGCTGCTGGCCAAGGAGCGGGCCGGCCTCATCCCGCCGGCCTTGCGGGCAGAAATCCAACTGAAGTTCGATGAGCATGTCGCCAGTGGGGTGGTGCGTTTGATTTCGCTCAATGGCATGACGGTGCACGAAGGCGCGGAGATCATGCACCGCGTGCATCCCCTGGTTTTGCGAACGCTGGACGCCCTCCACCTGGCCACCTGCCTCAGTGTCGAGACCGGCCCACTGTTTACGCGTGATCACCGTATGCGAGCTGCCGCGGTGAAATTGG
>CAZFHG010000158.1:0-8231 GCA_964518665.1 uncultured Opitutaceae bacterium
GAGCCGGCGCGGATTCAGATGATTGCGCGGATCGTAGCCACCGGCGGCAGCTGACACCGCGGAGGAAGTTCGGGAGGTCGAGGCAACTTGGGCGGGCATGTCCATGGGAATTAACCAATGCCTAGAACGGAGCATGGGGCGCGTCGAGCCGCGAGGCCCACGGGCTCCTACCGGTAGGCGATTATTCAACCTCCGCCGTACGCGTCCGGGGTTTTCCTTTTGCGCCCTCGTCCGCTCTCGGCAGGCTTTTTCCATCATGCCCGCTCCCACGCGTCTCGTTGACTCCCACCAACACGTCCGCTGGCACCAGCGCGACGAACACGGCCTCGTCGCCGACCTCGACGCCCATGGCATCGCCTACGCGTGGCTGCTCTCCTGGCAGCTGCACCGCGACGAGCAGGCGCCGGAATACAATCACGCGCTCAACCCCGCTCTCTTCGCCCCCGACGGTTCGCACCCCGGCATCCCGCTCTCCGACCTGCTCGCCACACAAAAACAATACCCGGCGCGCTTCATCGTGGGTTTCTGCCCGCATCCGCTCTGGGCCAACGCCCCCGGCATACTTGAGGCCGCATACCACATGTACGGCGTGCGCGTTTGCGGCGAATGGAAGTTCCGCGTGCCCTTCGACGATCCGCGCTGCATCGCCATCTTCAAGAAAGCCGGCCAGCTCAAGCTGCCCGTCGTGCTGCACCTCGATGTGCCGTGGCTGCCCGACGCGAAGACCGGCCAGCCGGTTTTCCAGCCGCTCTGGTACGGTGGCACGGTCGCCCCGTTGGAGCGGGCCCTGCAGGCCTGCCCCGAGACGGTCTTCATCGGCCACGCCCCGGGCTTCTGGCGCGAGATCAGCGGCGATGCCGATGCCAATCCCTCTCCCTACCCCGTTGGTGCGGTCGTACCCGGCGGCCGGCTTTACAAGTTGTTCGACACCTACCCCAACCTCTGGGCCGACCTCTCCGCCGGCTCTGGCCGGCAGGCTCTCTCGCGCGACCCGGCGCACGCCCTGCAGTTCATCAACCGCTACGCCGACCGCCTGCTCTTCGCCCGCGACTACTACGGCACCGACCTGCACCAATTCCTACAAACCCTCCCACTCAGCGCCGCCGTCGTGGAAAAGATCTACTGGCAAAACGCCGAGCGCCTGGTCACGTCGCCGAAGAACTGAATTTCTTAACCACGGATTGCACGGATGACACGGATTTGAAGAGGGCCTCAGAAGGCTCAAAACCACATAAGGACCCGAACATTTTACAGGAGGAAGCAGAGGAAACGGAGGTTAAGGACTCTGAACTCTGTTCTCTCTGCTGCCTCCTGTAATAAGGTTTGATCCGTGCCATCCGTGAAATCCGTGGTTAAAAACCTCCTCTCCCCATGAAAAAACTCGTCGTCCACGTCATCCCCAACGCCCATCTCGATCCCGTCTGGCTCTGGGATTTTCGCGAGGGCCTCAACGAGGGCGTGGCCACCTGCCGGTCGATGCTCGACCTGCTCGACGCCAACCCCGACCTGACCTTCATCCGCGGCGAGGCCGCGATCTACGAGCATGTGCGCCGGACCGACCCCGCGACGTTTGACCGCATCCGCAAGCTGATCCGCGCCGGACGCTGGGACGTCGTCGGCGGCACTTGGATCCAGCCCGACACCAACCTGCTCGAGAGCGAAACCCTCTGCCGGCACTACGATGTCGGCCTCCGCTATTTCCGCGAAAAACTCGGCGTGAAGGTGAAGTGCGGCTGGCAGGCCGACTCCTTCGGCCACACCGCCGGCCTGCCCGACGTGATGGCGGCCGGCGGATTGGAGAATTTTGCGTTCACGCGTCCGCCCCAGGAAGTCCTGCCGCTCAAGACTCCCGCCTTCTGGTGGCACGGCCGCGGCGGCGCGCGCATCCTCGCCTACCGCGCGCCCGTCGGCTGGTACGGCTGCGAACGCGACGAGATCAAGCCCCGCTTTGACCAGCTCGTCCCCTTCGCCAAAAAATCCACGCTGCGCAACGTCGCCATGTTCATCGGCCTCGGCAACCACGGCGGCGGTCCGAGCCAGCGGCTCGTGGACGACATCCGCGCCTGGGCGCAAGCGCATCCGGAGTTCGAGGTGCGCTTCGGCGGCCTGCACTCATTTTTTGCGGCGCTGCGGCGGGAACTCGCGTCGCCCAATGCCCCGCGGATCGACACGATGAAGGGCGAGTTGAACTACTGCATGCGCGGATGCTACGCCTCGGTCGCGCGATTCAAGTACGGTTTCCGCCGCGCCGAGCACGAGCTGCTGCGCGCCGAGCGCACCACCGCCCTCCTGCAGCGCGCCGGCATCGCGCCCGCCTCCGATCTCACGGCCACGTGGGAATCCGTCCTCTTCAATTCGTTCCACGACATCCTGCCGGGCTCGAGCGTCGAACGCGCGTTCGACGAGCAGATCGACGAGGTCGGCGGCGTGCGCCACGCCGTGCGCACCACCGCCTTCCGGGCCCTCAATCATCTCGCCGGGCGCGTGCGCATCGCATTGCCGCGCGTTGGCCGCGACCATCCCAAGGCCGTGCCATTCCTGCTCTGGAATCCGCACCTGCAGCCGGTGCAAACCTTCGTCGAGATCGAGGCGTGCATTGATCACCGGCCCATCGGCGCGTACACTAACCGTGCGGCGGAACTGCCATTGGAAGTGCGGGTGGGCGGACGCCCCGTGGCCCATCAGGTCATCGCCACCGAACACGAATCCTTCGGCAATCTAGCCTGGCGCAAGCGCGTGGTCGTGCCGGTCACGCTCCCCGCCGCCGGCTGGAATGTTGCCTCCGTCGGTTGGGTGGAAAAACCCGCCGTGCCGGTTTATCGCGCCACGGCCACCGGCCGCGGCCAATCCATCCGCAACGCGTTCTACACCGTGTCCGCCCAGCCGGGGACGGATGGCATTCGCATCCGTCACCGCGGCAAGGATCTCTTCGGCCGCCGCGGACTGCAGTTGACGACCGTCGCCGACAATTGGGGCTCGTGGGGCGCCATGGCCGAGGAACCTGACGGTGTCCGGCTCACGCAGACCATGGGGCGGTGGAAAATCTCCCGGGTCGCCGTGACCGAGTCCGGCCCGTTGCGCGCCGCCCTCGTCGTGCGGCTAACCAGCGCCAAGGCCCACGCCGATCTCACCTTGCGCCTCACCGCCGGGGTGGAGGAAGTGGCGGTCGAAACCCGGGTCTTCACTGATCTCGAGGCAGCCCGCATCAAGCTCGTGCTGCCCGGCGCCCGCTCGGTCGAATGCGAGGTGCCCGCCGAGCGCGTGCAGCGCTCCACCGAGGGGGAAATTCCCGTCCTGCGCTGGCTCAGGGCCCGCAACGGCCGCAAGGGCTTTGCCGTGGTGAGCGACGTGCTCGCGGCCTACGATCTCGAGGCCGGAGACCTCCGTGTCACCCTTGCCCGCGCCACACGCTACGCCCGCGCCGAGAATCTCGACCAGTCGAAGGAATGGTGGCGTCCGGCCGTGGACCGCGGCGAACTCCGCGCGCGTCTTTCACTGTTGCCGCGGAATGCCCCGGTGGCGCAGGCCGCCGCCCTCATGACCCAGCCGCCGCTGGTCACGATGGCCTGGTCCAATCCTGCCGGCACCCTGCCGGTCAGCGGTTCGCTCGCCCAGCTCACCCCCGACGACGTGCAATTGCTCGCGCTGCGGAGCGCGCCCAAGGGCAACGCCGTCGAGGTGCGCGTGAAAAACAGCACCGACGCCACGCAGCGGCCAGTGCTGACTTTGGCCGGCAAACGCTGCGCCCTCGGCCCCGTCGAACCCGGCGCCGTGGCGACCTTCGTCATCGGACGCAGCGCGAAAGCGCGTCGCGTGGCGTTGGGCGGATAAAGAATAGGTATGCCTCAGTGGGTAGCGCCCGGCCTCCGGACGGGCGGATAACCATGCGCCCGCGAGACGCCCGTCCGGAGGCCGGGCGCTACCCAGAATCCTGCTGCAGGTTAAAAACCTGCCCTACTTGCTTACCGCCGGCGCTTTTCGCGCCCCGGTTTTCGCGCCGAGGAATGCTGCCGCGAGGAAGACCACGATGCTGCCCGCCCAGAACCAGATCGGGTGCGGAATCGCCATCAGGTTCATGACGCCGGAAATCAGCATCATGCCGCCGATGAGGAAGGCCTGGCGCTCCGGCGAATCGGCGGAGAGTCGCGCCGCCACCCACGAACCCACATAGGTGCCGGCAAAATAGGAGAGCAGCACCATGAGCAGTGCGCCGACCGGGGCCTCCATCATGATTTTCTTCAGGACCTCGGGATCCTTGTAATCCAGCCCGGGCGGCGGCGGGTACATGGCATGCGTCGCGGCCTGGACGAGACCGATCAGGACAATAGCCACAATGGCGCCGGCGAGCAGCGCGAGGATGTTGCGCACGAGGGAGGACATGGGAGGGAACGTTCAACGCTTAACTTTCAACGTTCAACGCTCAAGTGACGGATGGTCGCAGCTGCATGTTCGGTCCCACCCGCCGCCCCTTGAGCGTTAAGAGTTAAGCGTTAAACGTTGAGCGTTCAGCGCCGCGTAACGGCGCTCAATGCGCCCACTCCGCCGCCGCATCACGGATCAGCTGCTGCAGCATCGGGAAACGCACTTCCCCGTAGTTCAATGCGTAACGCAGCTTGCCCTCACGGAAAATCCACGTGCTCGGCACCCACGAGAGCGGAATGTCCATGAAGCTCTGGATGCTGCCCTCGCCCTTGCGGACATAGTTCGGGTGGTGGAACAGCTTGAGATTGTCCTGCCCGCCGACGCCCTGCTTGGCCAGGTAGTCGAAGCCATCGGCGGAACTGCGAATGGTTACGAAGATGAATTTCACGTTGGGATTGGACACGATGAACGTGCTCCACCCCTGTTCCTTGTGCTCGGCCGTGCTGTTCGGACACCACGGCGCCCAAAAATGCACCACGGTGATCTGCGGTTTCGCGGTCTCCGCCGCCACCTCCTCCTCGACGAGGAGCCAGCCCGCCGGCACGTCGGCCCGGGCCGCCAGACCAAGTAATACGAAAAGCGCAAAAAGGCGTTTCATGCCGTCAGCCTAGGTGGTCGCCGTTCTCTGACGATGCCGAAAAATGCCGCATCACACCCAATCGTTCGTAGCGCAGAGCTTCAGCCCGCGCTTGCCACGCATCACCTGCAGTGAAGCTCACCCGATCAGTGCCGGCTGAAGACCGGCACTACGAAATCGCCAGTAGGGCAGGTCTGTGACCTGCCCATTGTGCGCTCCTTTGCGGATTAAACGTTTAAGGGCGGGTCACAGACCCACCCAACTTTCCATCCAATGCCGCCAGTTTCTGCTGCACCATGTACCGCCGTTGGTCGCGGGGGAAACCATCGAGCAGCTTCTGGTAAAATATTCGCGCCTGCTTAACGTCGCCCGCGATCGCGGAAACCTCGGCGATCTGGATTGTCACATCCGCCTGCGTCACCGCATCGAGCCGGCCGAGCTTTTCCGCGGCGAGCAGGTGTGGCAGCGCCGACAGGTCCGGCAGCCGGTAGTAGAAGATCGCCTCCGCCACGAGCCAGTGCAGCTCGCTCTGCGCCGCGGGCCCCTTCGCCAACGGAATCAGTCGTTCCGCCCGGGCCACCCGCTCGGCCGGCTTCAGCACAGCATCGAGCGCGTAGATCTCCAGGATCGCGAGACGGCTCAGCGCCGTCTGCGCCCAGATCGAATCCGGCCGCAGTTTGATCAACTCCCGGTAAAGGCGCGCCGCCGCGGCCTCGTCGGGCTGCGCCACGTGGTGCTGGGCGATGCGCGCGAGGTAAAAGCGCGCCCCGAGCCCGACGTCGTCAGTCTCCCCCTCCGCGAGCCCGGCCAACACCCCGCGCGCCTCCTCGATCTGCACCGGCGTGATCGGCTGGCGCGCCAACAGGGCCACCGCCCGTCCGAAACGTGCCTCGCGCCCCGCCGCCGGGTCTGCGCCCGCGGCCAAGCGCTCGAAGATTCCCACCGCGTCCGCTGCTCGGTAATCCGCCAGCGCCCGCCAGCCATCGGACATATTCTGCGCCGCAGCGGTGCCGGACCCCAAAAGGAGGATCAGCAGCCAAGGCAGGAGCCTACCTGGAATCGTCGCGCTCATTTCACCACCGCGTGCTCCAGCGCGTCGCGCCATTGGTAGGGTTTCATCTCGTTCGACACGGTCACCAGTGGCAGCAGCTCCGGCGGCACCGCCGGATCGGCCAGATAAAGCGCCGCGGCGGCCAGCGGATCCTCGCGGCGGATGTTCTCCCGCCCGGCGCGCTCGAAGCGCACCAGATCGTCGCGCAGCCGCGAGGGCAGTCCCTCCCGCACCACCGTCCGGTACGCCTCGACGCTGCCGCCGCTGCCCCAGAGCGAACTCAGCTCCGCGCGCATGAACATCCCGGCGTCGATGCCCGACAGCGTCATGAAGCTCGCCCCCCACGCCATGCCCTCGGTCTCCTGCGTGAACTGCGCCGCGAAGTGCGACGGCTTCACCCCGACGGTCGCCGGCTGCCAGTGGCTGATGTCGGTGAACATCTGGCTGCCCTCCACGCTCGTCAGGAACCGCAGGAAATCGATGACCTGCTCGCGATGCTTGGTGTGGCGGTTGACGAAGAAGCCCATGCCCGTCAGCACCTGCCCCTCGCTGAACGGACCCTCGGTGAACTGCCCGTAGACGGGATCGTCCTCGCGTGGATGCGGGAAGCGGAAGGCGCCGATCTCGAACGGACAGATCAGGAGCAGGCTGCTCGCGTCCCAGCTCGGCATGACGGCCATGAGCGCGCGGCCGTTGACGAAATCCGTCAGCGCCGAGTCGCGGTTGCGCTGCAGGAACCCCGGCGTGCTCACGTCGCCGAACTCGCGCAGGAGATGCAGGCTGGCGACGACATCGGGGGTGTCGAAGCTCCACTCGCCCCGCAGATAATACACCGCGGCCTCGTGATCCGTGACCCCCAGCCGGTTCCGGTGGTCGAGGCGCTCCGAGAGCTTGGTCAGCGCGTTGCCCACGATCGGGTACATGATGAAGGGGTAGCTGTCCTTCGACACCGCCAGCGGCACGAGGCTGCGGCCGTGCTGCGCGGCGTAGGCCTTCACCGCCTCGCAGACCTGGAGGAATTCGCGGTAGTTGCGCGGCGGCTCGGTCCGGCCGGTGATCTCGCGCAGGAGCGCCTGGTTGTACACGATGCGCGGGATGTGCGACGTGACCGTGATGCCGTAGTAACGGTTGAGCGACTTCACGAAGCTGTCGTCGTTGGTCATCCCGTCGACGTTGGTGTCGCGCCACGCGACGCCCTCAAGCGGGGTGCCGCGGTTGTAGGGGTTGGGCTGCATGACCTCGGCGTCGATCGGCTGGAAGTAGCGCGCGAGGTTCGGCCAGACCCAGACGTATTCGACGATGTCAGGGCCGGTGCCGCCGACCATCTGCGTCTGCACCCACTGCATGTAGACGCTGTCGGGCACGGCGATGTGCTCGACCTTCACGTGGGGGTTCAGCTGCTCGTACCGCGCGATGATCGCGTCGATCGCGTCCCGCACCGTGCCCTCGAGCTGCCACTGCGAGAGCCGAATGGTGATGCGGTCGCTCCGGATCTCCTCGGTCGTCCGCCACAACACCATGAACATGGCCGCGAAATAGGCGACCGCCAGAAGCAGGATGCCGGCGTGCTTGGGTTTCATCGGATGGGGACCCAACACTGTGCAGCGGCTTGAATGCCTTTGGCAACCACCCGGTGGCCGGATGTCGGGCGCACGTGAAAAATTGTTCGCCACCGGGCGACCCGGAACAAATCTGATTCCTCCTCTTTCCTGCAGACACCATGAAACCCGTCTCCGCCCTCCTTGCCACGCTCCTGCTCGCCCTTGGCGCCGGCTGCGCCAGCTCCGAAATCCACCAGGCCGCCCGGCTCGCCAACGAGGAGGCCGCCGCCAGCGGATCGCCATTTCGCTGGGAAGCCAGGGACGTGAACGGCGACGCCGTCCTGCGCCGCATCATGATCGATCTGCCCGTTGGCGGCACCAGCGCCGACGCCCAGCTTCAGCAGGACATCCTGGGACTGCTGGCCAAGGCCGAGCGAGCCCAGAACCGTCCGGCTCCGGCAGTGACTGAGATCCGGATCCTGCCCAAAGGCCGCGAGGTCTGGGTGCTGAAATCCGCGGACCCCGGTGAAGCCATCGCCTACATCGTCGCCCTCCGCCCTGCCTCGCAGGGCGGCACAGACATCGTGCTGACGGGCCCGACGACGTTCGCACCGCGCGGGAATCCGTAAAGCCGCGGTAC
>CAZFHG010000159.1:0-8163 GCA_964518665.1 uncultured Opitutaceae bacterium
GGTCGGGACCCATGAAGTACATCATAGGCAGAACATGATGTTTTAACACGAGGATCAATGCCCGCATGTGATCATGGATATCGCAGCGGACCGTCACCAGTCCCGGGCGGTCGAAGACCTGCGAGGGAATCGGCCGTTCGTCGCCGCGGTAGCGCCCGAGGTCAAAACGCTTCGGGGCCGAATAGGAAAAAATGTTGTGATAGGTGTCGTCCTGGTTGGGGAACTCCACCCGTGTGCCGGTCTGCACGGGCAGCAGGGCCGGCGTGAACATCAGGTCCTTTTGGATCATCTGCACCACCGCCGTGATAGCCGGCCGCGGAAAATCCCCCTCGAGGTAGACGATGGCCAGGGGTGGATTGGTGCTGAGCGCCCCGCCCTTGGTCACCACCTCGTAACGCCGGTTGATGACGGTTGTGACGCTGACCGCAGGCAGGCGGACGCGGCCCTCGATGGCGGCCGCCGCCAGCACCGGGGCGGCAGGCACAACAGCCAGGATGAACAGACCGAGGAGAAAACGTATTTTCATGTCCGGATTATCTGCGTGCTTACGGTCATTCGGGGGCGCGGATCGCGTAGCCGACGGCCCGCACGGTGTGGATGAGCGCCTGGGGAAAATCATGATCCAGCTTCTTGCGCAGACGCGTGATGAAAATCTCCACGGTGCGCGTGTCGTAGGTGTGCTGACGCTGCCAGACGCGCTCGCTGAGCTCGGAACGGGAGAAGATCCGGCCCGGCTCCTGCAGCAGCACCTGCAGCACCTCGAATTCCCGCGGCGAAAGGATGATGACGCGGCCTGACCGGGTCACCCGCCGGTGCTGCACATCCATGACGAGATCCGCCAGTTTCAGCAGTTCGGACGTGTTCGGGGTGTGACCGCGCCGGCCCATGGCTTCGATGCGCGCGATCAATTCCTCCAGCGAAAAGGGCTTGGACAGATAATCATCCGCGCCCGCCTTCAGGCCGCGGATGCGATGCTCCACCTCGCCGCGGGCAGTGAGGATGATGACCCGGGAAGTGGTGTTCACCTGCCGCAACTGGGCCAGGAGGGCGAAGCCGTTGAGGCCGGGCAGGTTCAGGTCCAGCACGATGAGGTCGGGTGCAGCGGTGAGCGCAGCCTGCAGGCCGGCGTTGCCGTCATGCCTGACCTCGACGAGATGACCATGGCGATTCAGGGCCCGACTGATGTGCCGGGCCAGTTCGGGCTCATCCTCAATGATCAATATGCGCATGCCTGGGGTTGGGCGTGAAAACGATGAACCGGCCGCGGGACTGAAGCTGCAATGTCCGCAAACCGAATCCTCGCGGGTGCCTTAATCCGGGCAAGTGGCCGGAGAGGCAACACGGATAATCAGTTGCAGCCACATCCGCTCCCCCCCACTCCCCGGCCACCGCCGGTTGATTCGCGCGAAAAATAGGTGTGTTCGCTCATCGCCGTGGCCAGCGGATCGCGATCGGGGCGCATGACGTATTCCGCCAGGGTGGCGCGCTCCCAGGGTTGCACGGCCACGGTATTGCAGCCCGTCACGCCCAGCAGGGCGAGCAGGCAGATCAACGCGCACAACCATCGTATGGCCTTGGGTTTCATGGGGCGGTGGGTTCCTGGAGGAGCGCTTCGATTTGCCGCCGCAGTTCATCTGCGGTGGTCCGGCCATGGAATCCCTGATGGATGGAGCGCAAACGACCGTCGCGGCCGAAGAGGAAGGAGGTCGGCATGGCCGGTATCTTCACGGCCCGGACCAGTGCCTGTTGCCGATCATGCAAAGTGGTGAACGGCGGGGCGAGGCGGTGAATGAAGTTTTCATAGGCGGAGGCTTTTTCATCCACGCTCACCGCGATGATCAGCAAACCCTTCGCCTGAAAGTCGCGATGCAAGGCGGCGAAAGCCGGGAAGGAAGCCTTGCAGGGGGCGCACCACGAGGCCCAGAAGTCGAGCAGTACCACCTGACCACGGGTCGGCGGCACCTCACCGGTCACCGCGGCCAGCGAAGGCAGCGGCTCGCCAATCTGCAAATCCGCGCGGGCCGCGGGCTGGATGGCGAACACGGGCACCAGCATGAAGCCGAGTCGCAACCAGGCAGGAAGTACGGGACCGGTTCGGCGAAGTTCAGGCAGCCACTTCATATTGGAAAAAGCCCCGCGTTTGCGCCCGGGCCCGGCCGCTGATGATCAAGCCTTCGGCGCCCGGAAACCCCTGGATGAATTCAATGCCGTCCTTCAGCCCCAGGATGAAGGCCGTGGTGGAGAGGACCCCTGCATGCAAGCACGTGTCCGCCACCACGGTGACCTGTGTGCAGCCGTTCGCCACCGGCCAGCCGGTCCGGGGATCGATGATATGGCCGTAACGGCGTCCATCGATCGTGAAGCAGCGGAGATAATCGCCGGACGAGGCGACGCCCTTGCCGCTGAGGCCGATGCTGCCGGCCGGGGTGCCGGGGGCTTCGGGATTCTCCAGCCCAACATGCCAGCATGGTCGCCGGGGCGGCTGGCCCAGGGCGCGGAGGTCATGCCCGAAGTCCACGAGTACATCGGCGATGCCGTGGTTCCGGGCCAGCTGCGCGACGATATCCACCGCGTACTCCTTCCCGAAACCACCGAAGTCGAGCGCCATGCCGGCCCGGGGCAGGAAAATCTGACCCGGCCTGCGTTCCACCTTGTTCCATCCGACCATCTGGCGGGCCGCCGCGATCTGCGCCGGTGTTGGCACCACCGGGTGGGCGGCTTTGTAGTCCCAGAGTCGCAGCATGGGCAGCAGGGTTGGGTCGAGGATCCCGCGCGTGATGCAGTAGAGCATGTCGCACAGCTTGAGCATGCCCTCCATGTCTTCATCGCATTCGATCCAGCGCAGGCCGGCGGCGGCGTTGATCCTTCCGACCAGGCTGTCGGCCCGGAAGCGCGAATACTTCGCTTCAAACGCCTGCACCCACGCCACCGCTTCGCGCTCAAAGCCAAGGGCCTGGGCGGCATTGGTGGTGGCGAACTGGACCTGGCATTTCGTGCCCAGCGCAGCGAAGGAGAACTGCCGGAGTCCGGATTCACCTCCGGCCCCCAAGAGGCCGGCCGCAGTGGTCGCGAACGAAATGGGTTTGGTGCCAGTCATGGGGTCAGAAGGCGAATTTGATCCCGGCGGTGACGATGTTCGCACGGGGATAGGCGCTGGCCGCGGTGAGTCCGTCCCGGCCGTGCATCTCATAGCGTTCCACGGCGGCATCAACCTGCCAGGCGTCGGTCACCGTCCAGATCACCTTGAGCCCGTAATTCAGACTGCGCAGGGCGGACAACCGGTAATCCGCCGAATAGTAGGGCGCCGCGCCGGTCGGCCGCGAGGTCGGGGCGATCGGCGTGCCGGTGAGGCTGACGAAATAATAGTCGGCGGCCTGCTGCGTGAAATAGCGGAGGGCCGGCCGCACCATGAACCTGGCTCCGAGTTTCTGATACCACTCGAGGTTCAGCGTATGGGAGGACAGCCCGTGGTCGTCGCGATGAAAACGGTAGCTGGCCTCAACGGCGCCGGCCAGCTTGGGCCAGGCGCGATTGAGCGCCGCGAGGACGATCCATTTCCGGCGTGAGTCCGGCCGGTTTTCGCCGTAGGTGCGGAGCAGGAAAATCCCGGGCAAGACCTCCACCCGCTTTTGCACGAGCTTGTACGGGTCGCTGAGATACCCGGTGGATTGGCTGTAGGTGAGATTGAAGGTAACGGAGGTGACTGGATCGAGCAGCTGCGTGACGCCTGCGATCATGTCCACGGTGTGCTTGGCCATGGGCGTCGGCTGGAAAAAGACCTTCACGTCATCATCCATCCCGGCCACCCCCAACAGGACGGTGGTGTTCCGGGCGTTGAAATCCGCCTGACCGTTCAACGACCAGCCGTTCGAAACATAATCGCTCTCCCGGCTGTTGGCCGCTCCGACTGTGATTTTGTAGCGGGAAAACTGCCGCGACAACTCCAGCGCCCAGGCTTTGCGCTCCTCCTCCAGTTGGGAGAGCGGCACCTGGCCGTCGGGTGTCGCGGGCGGCTGGCCCGTCGGAGTCGCGCCGGCGATGGCGTCGATCACGCCGCTGACCTTCAACTGCATCGCCGGGCCGAGTTCCTTTTCGATCAGGGCCGAATGCACCTGCACGGCGATCCGGCCGTCCGCTTCATGGTAGTCCTGGTATTTGTAGGTAACTGCATCCTCGGCGCGGGCGTGGCGTACGGGCGTCAACCCAAGGACGAGAATAAGTAACGAATGACGATAGGAAGGTGGTTTCATGCATTGGCCGGCACAGGCGGCCCTGTGCCAGTCCAGAGGAAAGCGGTTCCCCTCCATGGTCATGATCCCCAGGTCAGGGAAAAGCGGGGGACCGTAACAATGTTGTTACCCAAGCGTATTGCTCCGGCAGGTGCCTGCACCGTTGCCATGAATGCAATCATTCCCGCGGATCACGCAGATCGACACGGATGATGGTGGTATTATCCGCGACTATTCGCGTGATCCGCGGGAAATAATTCGCTGAGTCTACGCCGGCGAACAGTGCTCCAGCCTCCGCGAATTTCCCGCGGAGGCTGCCTTACACAACACAACCGGGTTTCAGGCCGGCTGAGATTGGCTCACTTCGTGACCTTCAACCGGAAGTAGACGTTCGCGGCCGAGGCCAGGGCATATTTGGCCTGCCAGACATCGGTGCCGGCATTCGAGCTCAGCTGCACATGATCAACGCCGGTAACGAGGGTGGTCCAAGTGGTGAGATTCGTGGAATATTGAACCTCATAGATCAGGTCCGCGCGCGCCGTCGGCCGGCTGTAGGTGTACAACCAGTGCGTGGCATCCGTGGAGACCTCGGGCAGCCCACTGGTGGCGTTCACCTTCGGATTCAGGCCTAGGGCGTATTTTACCAGGTTCGGCAGTCCATCCTGACCGTAGACCGCGTTGGGCTCGGCTTGCAGGAGGCCGATCTCTTCCGGAGTGAAATTATCCAACTGCCAGGACGAGAAATTGGCCGAGACCACAAAGCTGCGCACCACGTCCGGAGCCGCGAAGTAGCTGGCGTCACCCGCCTGCTGGGCGGTGATGCTGACGGTACCGACTCCAGTCAGGGTGAGCGTGTTGCCCAGCACCGTCGCCGGGCCGGTCACGAGATAGGTCACGGTGAGCCCGGAGCTGGCCGTTGCCGTCAACGTGATCGGCGTAGTCGTGAAACCGATGTCCGGCAAAACCTGGTCGAACGTGATGGTCTGCGCCGTCTGCGCTGGGGCGCCGGCGGGATCGTAGAATGCGCCGTACACGCCGTTGCCCTGCATTCCGCTCTCGGACCAGGTGCCATAGGTGGCGGGGATGAAGTATTTGCCGCCGGCATAGATTGGCGAGGCCACAATCGGCGACTTGGTGTCCTGCACGGTGAAGAGGGCGAAGACATAATTGGCGGGCACGCCGGCGCCGCTGATGAAACGGAAGAGGCAACCCGCGCTCTGCGGCGTCAAATTGCTGAAGGAGAGCAGATAGTTCGTGCCGTCGTAGGCCAGTTGGATGGGCAGGATTGTGCCCGGGCCGGCGAGGCCGAAGCGGCTACCAAGCAGCGCACCGGCGGACGAGATGCGGCGGCCGACCAGTTGCCAGATAAAGCTGCCAACCGGGCCCACCTGATCCGGGAACACCACGAGGAAATCGGTGCCGTCCGACGCGATCGCGATCGGGTTGTCGCTCGGCAGGGCGTTGTCATCAATGGTGATGGTCCCGCCCGAGAGGCCGGAAGTGGTGAGCAATTGGCCGTAGACGACGGGACGGTAACTGCCGCCACCGCTCCACGTCACCAGCACCTGGGTGCTGCTGGCCGCGAGATTGAAGTCCCGCGCCTGGGATGTCGCACCGCTGATGACAAACATATCACCGGTGAGGGTGCCGGCCGTGCTCACCCACTGTCCGTAAATGGCGCCGCTGTAGGCCCAGCACACGAGGTAGCTGCCACCGGCATACACCATCCGCACGTGTCCATTCACCGGGACCGTGGCGGCGATCTGGAAGATCGAGCCCGTGAGCGAGCCGTTGGGATTGATGCGCTGTCCGTAGATATTGCCGACCTCGCCCGCCCAAACCATGAGGTAGTTGGCACCGTCGTAGCCCACCTTGGGCATGAGTCCGTTGGTCACGAGAGGAATCCGCGAACCGACATAGCTGCCGGTGGAAGAGATGAGCTGCGCCATGAGGCCCGTGGGCGAATTGCCGTCGCCCTGAACCGGCACAAGGTAATTCGTGCCGTCATACGCGGCCGAGACGCCACTCGAGCCGGTGTAAACGTGAACCGGGAAGACTGTCACGAGCTTGCGCTCGATGACGCCGGCTCCGTTGCTGACGAGCGTCACCCCGTGCGTGTCGGTCACCGTCACGCGGTAGGCACCGGTATCGGTGTCCTGGAAGTTCGTGAGATTCAGCGAGGCGCCGGTCGCGCCGCCGATGGTCACGAAATCCTTGTGCCACTGATAGGTGAACGGACCGTCGCCGGCGGCGACGACACTGAGCGTGACGCTCCCGCCGGTCGGCACGGGCTGGCCTTGCGGCTGGGTCGTGATGCGCGGGGCCGAGGCGCTGAAATTATCGAAGTGGGCCTGCCCCGACCCGATGGAAAGGTGGCGGGCACCACCGGCCAGGGCCACGCCGAAGGTGCTGCTGTCATTCATGCCCCACGTGAAGGTGCCGGAGCCGATGTTGATGTTCTGGAGCATGACCCAGTTGTAACCGTTGGCGGCGCCATCGGCATCGTACCAAGAAGTCAGGTACTTGGTCGTGCTGTTGAAGCTGATGCGCAGGGCCGCATCGGTCGTGCCGTTGACGATGGAGAACATGCCGGTGACCGGATCGCGCACGCCGTTGCCCTGCAGATCGCCCTCGATGCTGCGGATGGTGTTCCCGCCGTCGGCGTAGCGGTCGATGGCGATGTCCATCATGTCCACGCCGGGATCCGTGCGCGGTAAGACGGCGTCGGCCGCGTTGTAGACCGCGAGGTTCAGGTTCACATACTGGTCGCCGGTGAGGCTGTACGAATCCAAGTGGACATCCACCTGCACAGCCCAGTCCTGGGTGTAGGAGCCGACGTTGGCTGTCCACTCGCGGAACACACCGTCGTCGCTGGTCCCCGTGCCGACGAGGTATTCCATCCGGCTGTTGGCCAGGACCAGATTGCCGCTGCCCTCCATGGTGCGGTTGATCACGCTCCAATTGCTGGAGGCGGAGAAATCATCAAAACCGCCCAGCGTCTGCGTGAGCGGCGCCACATGCAGTACGGCGGCGTTGCTCGGGACGCTGCCGCTGCCATTGCTGGCCACGCAGGCATAGAGATTGCGGCTCAGCGCGGCGGACACCCCGGTGATCGTAAGGTTCATCCCGGTCGTGCCGCTGTAGGGGGCTGATTCCGGGACGTTGTTCCAAGTCGTGCCGCCATCAGTGGAGACGATCCACTGGAAGGTGGGCGCAGGGTTGCCCGAGGCATTGACGCCAAAGACCACATTCTGACCGGCGGCCACGCTCTGGCTGACGGGCTGGATACTGAAGGCCGGCGGGCCGTCCACGACGATCTGGAACTCCGTCGCGCTGGAGTAGATGGCAAAATCCGAACCGAGGGTGGTCGCGATGTCCACGCCACCATCAAAGACCGCCATCACGGTATAGGTTTCGCCCGGCGTCAGGCTGTTGGCCGGAATATTGAGGGAGCCCACATTGGTCCCCGGAGTGGAATTGCTCTCCACCTCGAAGATGTCCGAATAATTCGGTCCGCTGATGCTCAACTGAATATGGCTGAGCTGGTACACGCCGGTGTTGGCATAGTTCGTGAAGGTATTGGTGGTCAGGCCTAGAGCCTGGGTGCTGGCAAGATGCAGCACGCCGCCGCTCCACGTGCCCGCGGTCACCGCCACCTCGGGCGCATTGGGATAGGCATCACCGGTGAGAGTCAGGGTGATGGGCGTCGAGTCCACGGTCAGCACGTAATCGCCCGACAGGAACGCCGTATCCAGTGAGGTCTGATCGGAGAAATGATAATCATAGTGCCACAAGCCCCGGGAGCTATCGTAGGCGAGCGGCGCATTGGCGGTGCCTGAGCCCGCGGGGGAAGCGAACGTGGGCGGGGTTAAAGAGGAGAGGCCCAGGGCATCGGATGCGGGACTTCGTTCAGCGTGTCGGTCTGCACATAGTG
>CAZFHG010000160.1:0-3643 GCA_964518665.1 uncultured Opitutaceae bacterium
TTCCGCCACGATGGGACCACGGGCCGTGTTTATCAGGTAGGCCGTGGGTTTCATCCACGCGAGCGCCTCGGCATTGACGAGGTGACGGGTCTCCGGATTCAGCGGTGTGTGGATCGTGATGTAGTCGGACTTCTCGAACAGCGTCTTCTTGTCGACCCACTGCAGGTCCTTGAACTCGGCCTTCCGCTGGTCGCTCAGATAAGGGTCGGTGCCGATAATCTTCAGGCCGAAATGCTGCAGCTTGCGATAGACGCGGCTGCCGATGCGGCCGACGCCGACGATGCCGAGAGTCTTGCCGTGCATGCGGTGGATCGGGAAGAGGCCGCCGAAATCCCACTGGCCGGCGGCGCTCGACTTGTCGAGGGTGCGGCGGCTGGCCACGACCTTGCGCGCACAGGCGAAGATCAGGGCGATGGCGTGCTCCGCGACGTCCTCCTTGCAGTAGTCGGGCTGGTAGGCGAACACGATGCCACGCTTGGTACAGGCATCCACATCGACGTTGTCGTAGCCGATGCCGTGCCGGATCAGCACCTTGCACTTGGTCAGTTTCGAGACGAGCGAGGCGTCGAACTTGACCATGTTGACGACGATCACGTCGGCATCGGCCACCTTCGCGAGCACCTCGGCCTCGGGTTTGAACTTCAGCTGGTAGGCGGCGAAATCGATGCCGGCTTTGCGGCACTGCTCGGCTTCCCAGTCCAGGTTTTCTTCAATGTAATCGGTGACGACAAGTTTCATAGGAAATTGTAGGGGCGCACCTCGTGTGCGCCCGTTTGTGCGTTTGATGCCCAGTCAAGCCGGGCGCACACGAGGTGCGCCCCTACATGCTGGCTGTCCGAGCTTCGCTTCAGAATGACAGGTGAGATGCGCATGACTCGGTCCTCAGCCTTTCACCGCGACCCAGCGTTTCTCGGCGGCGGCCTGGTAGACCGCCTCGACCACGCGCAAAGCCGCCACACCGTCCTCGCCGGTGATCGGCGGCTCGCCGCCGGTGCGCACGGCGTCGGCAAACGCCCGGACATATTCCCGGCCCATGTAGCCGGAGTAGCCCTTCACGCCCTCGAGGTTGAATTCCATGCTCCGCACCGGCGAGCCACTCATGGCCGGATCATCGCTGCAGATGTTCAATACATCCTTCTGCCCTTCGTAGGCCGGCGACCACGACAGGACGCCGCGCGTGCCGCGCAGCCCGATGTAGAGCTCACGGCCATAGGGAAAGCTGTCGGGGACGGTGTAGCTGATATCCAGCGCGAGCATTGTGCCCCGCTTGAATCGCAGGTGCGCAAACGAGTTGTCTTCGATGTCGTAGCGCTGGTTGATCTTCACGTTCTGCCCTGAGACCTCGGTGACCTCGTCCTGGAGGATCCACCGGAAGAGATCGATCCAGTGGACCCCGAGATTGTAGATCGGGCCGCCGCCCGACTTCGCCTTTTCGAGCATCCACGGCGAATGGCCGTCAAGGTAACGCGTCAACCGGCCGGCGGCACACCGCCCCTCCGCGCCGATCACGTCTCCGATGATCCCGCTCGCGACGAGCCGCTTGATCTCCCGCGCCACCGGGTGCAATCGCCAGCAGTAGCCCGTGGTCATCTTCACCTTCGCCGCGCGGGTGGCCGTCACGATGGACTGCGCGGCCTCGGCGCTCACCGCCATCGGCTTCTCCACCATGACATGCACTCCCTGGCGCGCACATTTGATCGCAGCGGCCGGGCAGTCGATGTGGGGCAGGAAGATCGCGGCAATGCCGGGTTTTTCCTTTTTCAGCATCACGTCGAGGTCGGCGTAGCCATTGATCGCGAATTCCTTCGCAAACGCTTCACGCAAAACGGGATCCTGCTCGACTACGGCCACCACTCGCAGGGCCGGAAGCTGCGCAAACAGCGCCATGTAGGAGCGGGGATGCAGGTGACCGAGACCAACAATCGCAATGGTCAGGGCCGGCGGGGATTGGAGCGTTTTCACGAGCAGAATTGGTTGGCGAGGCTTAGTTTATCGCTCTTCAACGCTCGTAGGCGCAACAGCTATAAGAAACTAGCAGTCTCCTTATGCTTAAACGATTGCGTAACTTATAGCCAACTTCCGCACCGATCCGAACCAGGGAGCGTTGAGCCATGATCATGCATCCCTGAGACATGTCCTGGGAGCGCGGGCGGCCCGCCCGCATTCGCATGCAAGTAGGGCAGGTCAAGACTTCGCCCTACTTTCCGGCATCGCCGCCGAATCGTAGCGCGGACCTTCAGCCCGCGCTTAACACGTCACCCCGACAGCTCATCTCACCCGAACCAGTGCCGGCTAAAGCACGGCACTACTCTCCGGCTTTGTTGCCAATTCGTAGCGCGGTGCTTCAGCCCGCGCTCAACACGTCACGCCGACAGCGCGTCTCACACGAACCAGTGCCGGCTGAAGCACGGCACTACGCCCTACCTTCACATACGCGACACACTTACCTCAGCCCCTCGGTTCTCATCCGACAGATACGCCGCGTAAATAGCCGCCGTAGTATCAAGCGCCAGGTCCAGGTCCGACTGTGGCTTCGCTCCCCCGGCCGCGCTGGTCACGAAGTCCTCGATCTCACCCTGGTAGCCCATGGTGAAATTCTCATCGGCCGCCGCCCGCGACCAGCCTTCCTGCGTACTCGCCTTCTCCACGAGGTAGATGTCCTTGAATTGCTCACTGCGAGGATTGTAGGTGTCCACCACGCCCACCGGGCTGATATTGCAGCGCGTGCGGTGGTTGTTGGCAAAGACCTCGATGTAATCGTAGATGCCACCGAGGGTCACCTCGCCGGTCATGACATCCGCCACCGTGCCGTCCTCGAACACGATGTGCATGAACCCGTAGTCCTCGATATCGTGGTAATCCGTGCGGATGAACCCGGCGTCGCGATACGCCGGCAGCCGGGTGAGCTGGTGCGTGCGGGCACTCACGCTCGCCGGCCGGATCGGCGAACCGTGGCGCGCGAGTCCCTCGACGCGTTTCAGGTACAGCATGCCGCCCAGCGGATGGCAGCCCTTGCCAATCAGCGATCCGCCCCCCGCCAGACGCCAGATGCCGTAGGTCGGTGACGCGGAACCGTTGTGCGACTCCTCGCCGGCCATGCGGAGGATTTGCGCCCCGCTCTTCTCGATGATCTCGCGCTCCTTCTGCACGCTCGGTGCATAGACAAAATTTTCCGCATAGCCGAAAAACGTTCCCGCCTTGCGCACCGCCCCGGCAATGCGGCCGAGCCGCGCCATCGTTTCCTCCATCATCTTCCGTTTCGAATCGCGGTCGCCGCGATAATTCCCGTCCGCGCCTGCCGGGCCGAAATATCCCGTCAACGGCTTCTCGCAGATAATCCCCTTCCCACATGCGGCTGCGGCCAGAATGGCGGCCTCATGCGCGTAGGGCGGCGAGCAGATGTCGAGTACGTCCACGTGCCCGAGCATGGCCTCGGCGTGCTCGAAGACCGGCAGTTCATGCGCTCGGCCAAAGGCTTCGCGGCTCTCCGCGCGGGCGGAGGTCACGCCGACAATTTCGACCTGCGCGCCATACACCCGGCGCAGGCAGGCCACATGGTAGCGGGCGGCAAACCCGGCGCCGACAATTCCAATGCGAACGCTCTTCATGATTATGCGGTGGATTTCATTAACCGCAAAGATCG
>CAZFHG010000160.1:3743-8052 GCA_964518665.1 uncultured Opitutaceae bacterium
CACGCGAGATATCCCACAACGACGTGTGCAATTCGCGCAGGGTGAGGACGGTGGGGATCCACGCCTGCGTCCAACCGACCTCAATCGCCCACGCGCCCCAACCGGCATCGCCGTTCGAGCCAAAATATTCCCACTGGTCGAAGTCGAACGCGCGGAACCATCCGCCGTCGAGCAGCGGGTGCGCCTCGCTCCGGACCTGGATCCGCACAAGAAATTCCGCAAGCCGCGCGGACATTCGTTCGTACTGCGGATCGCCCGTGGCCGCAAACGCCTCCTGGAGCCCGAGGAAAGTGAAATTTACCGTATAGAGCAGATCCGCGACCGCGTCGCCATTCTGCTGGATCAACGACGCCTCCGTCGTGCCGTATTCCGCATTGGACCGCGAGGGATGGTAGTCGCCCATTTCCCACTCGCCGAGTTCCTCCCGGATTGCACCGGAAGAATCCTGCGCCCGCTCGATGTCGGTGGCGATGCGCTTGAGCCACGCGCGGTACTCCGGCCGGTCGTCCACGCGCACGAGCCAGGCCAGCGCGAGCAGCATGCGGCCCCGCTCCTGCTGGATCCCGTTGGTCCACCGCCAGCGGTCCGGATAAGCCGCCATCATCATCTCGATTCCGGTACGGGTCTTCTCCAGCAGCGGACGGTAATGTGTCTTGTCGTACAACCAGAGATAAGTGGCCCAGATCCAAGCCTCATAGTGGGGCTGGAGTCGCACGGTGTCGGCTTGCCAGTATTTCAGCCAGCCCGCGGCCATCAATTCGGGATTCTCGAGCCGCCCACCCCTGAAACCGTATTTTCCCGTCGTCCGGAAATTACCGAGGATGTTCTTCACGAGCACCTCGTCCCAGCGGTCGCTGCCCAGCACGCCGGCCGTGCCCAGACAGCCGAGAATGGCCTTCACATCGTTGTCGTGGTAGAGCGCCTGGGAATTCTCGGGGGTCCAGAAAAGCAGGCCGTAATTGGGCTGGGCCGGGTCGTTCTGGAAAATGCCAGAGCGGACGTAAACCCAGTCGAGCAGATTGCCCGCCACCTCGCGGCTGCGGGTCTCGCCGTCCAGCTTCCATCGCAGGGCAAACGCCAGGGAGGTCTCGCCGTTTGAGTCGCTGCGGAGGCACCAGCGGATGGGTTGGTTGCCGACGTAATCTATCCTGGAATTGACCCCTTCCAGCACGCCGTACCGGCCGTCGCCCGCTGGCCAGCTTTCGTCGAGCGCCGGGCCGACCGGGTTGTCGGAGCCGACAATTTTTTCCGCGAAGAGGCGCTTGTACTCTTGCGCACCCGCCTCGCTCAGGAGCATGCGCGCCTGGGTGTGCCAATCAATGCCGCGTACGATGGCCTGCCTGGCCGCATAGGCCGGCAAAGTTGCATCGCGGCCAAAGGTAGGCCGCACAGTGGGAGTCCAGTCCAGCACCCGCGCCGGGCTGCCTGGTTGGAGCCAGCCGAGCACAAAGGCCCATACCGCCTGCATCGCATCCTTGGGGGCATAGCGCGCGGTGATGAACTGGCTCAGTTTCGTGGTCGAAACCAGGACCTCGCGGGTGGGATGCGCGAAAAGGATCGGATACGCCTTGGTGTCGGCCAAGCCGTAGACCGCGCGGTCAAAGCCCGCCACCTTGGCCGCCACGAGGAGCGGCCGATCCGACGGCATCTCCACGAAGTGACAGTCATGCAGCGCCAGCAGCTGTATCTCCTGCAGGTCGGGGCCGAAAACGTTGGAGGTTGCCACCACGTTCTCCAGGGAGGTGCGCCGCGCCAGGCCGACGGCCAGGTCCGGAAGCGAGGCTGGATATTCGATGAAGAGCCGGAGCTGCTTCGCCGCGGCCTTGGCGAAGTCCGCGGGTTCGACCGCCGTGGGGGTTGCAGGATAACCGTCGGCGAGCACCAGCACCCCGGCGCCAGCCGGCGCGGCCTGCAGTGCCTCGCTGGGCAGGTCGAAGCGGACCCATTGGATTCCCTTAATGCCCGATATGACCCGGAAGAGGTCATTGTCCGGCCGGCAGGAGAAAAACAACGTGGCCGGTGATGCGGGGGCCGAAAGTGGCGTGCCCAGCAGCAGGCTGGAGGCCAGCAGCCCGGCGCCGTCAATTCCCATGCGAACGCTCTTCATGATTCAGCTTTGGGGTTTGTTTAAACCCAAAGATCGCATCGACCGCAAAGCCAATCCTCTGGAGGGAGATTCCAAGTAGCCACGAGCGTGAGTGGATCGTGCTGCGTTATTGCCGCAACGTCTCAATCAGTCCTCGCTCGCTCCAAAGTCACTTCAGCGTTCGGCGTTAAACGTTCAGCGTTGAGCGTTTTCCCTTCCTACCTCCTACTCGCTACCCACTACCCACTACCCGCTACTACCCCCATGCCCCTCCCCTTCCACCGCCCGCCCACTGCCGCCGATCTCCGCCGCGCCCGCGCCTCTGTCGTACCGCTCGCCGCAGCAGTGGCCGCCGCGAAGCGCCGGGCCGGCCCGGGTGCGATGGTCCTCGCCTGGATGAGCGATCTGCATGTGCACGCGCGGCGCGACTACGCCGGGATGAATCCGGCGCCCTTCGATGTCTACGGCTCGCTCGTGGATTGCTCGGCCAACTTCCAACTCGCGCTCGCCGAACTTGACGCCCTGCGGCCCGCCGCGGACCTGTTGTTCCTCGGCGGCGACCTCGCCGACAGCGGATGCGGCGGCGAGGCGCCGGCAGATGAGATTGAGGAGTTCAAACGCGTACTCGACGCGCATCTGCCTCCCGGGCTGCCGACACTCCCCATGCTCGGCAACCACGACCACGCCGACAAACCCATGAGCGCGCGCTTCGCCGCCCTGCTGCGCCGGATGAAACGCCCCGACTGGCCGGACGTCGTGGAAACGAAAGACTATTACTACGCCACGAAGCGCCACGGCTGGCGGTTCATCACCTTGGATTCGCGTCAGGGCCATCCGCTTTCGGAACGGCAGTGCTCCTGGCTTGCCGCGCAACTGAAGTCTGACTCCACCACGCCCACAATCATCGGCGTGCATCGTCCGTTTGTTTCGGTGGGCAACTGGGTGGACAACCATCGCCTGATGGACTTGCCGACCTTCCAACTCATCGACCGCGCGCCCAACGTACGGTTGGTCATGTCGGGCCACACCCACAAGTCAGCCCTGTGGCAGTATCACGGCCGCCAGCATGCTGTCTTCCCGGCCGTGGCCTATGGCATCGGCGAAAACTGCGGCTGGGGCTGCATCGTCCTCGGCCGTTCTGACGTCCACTCCGTCTTCATCAAGGAACTCCGCGCCCAAACCTTCGACCACGTCACCGCCACCCTGGCCTTGCGCCCCGGCAAGCACCGCGGCCTCAAGCCCGCCCTCTTCGAGGACAGCGAGCTGTGTGATCCCTGTTCCCTCCCGCGCGAGCTCGATCCCAAGGCCCGGGGCTGAATAGTGCGCCCGTAGGTCAGCCCGCTCGCGGGCGCGGATCGGGCGCGCGCAAGCGCGCTGGCCTACGAGCTTCCATCAAATCTTCGGCGGATTTCAGGCGTGTTGTAGCCTGGGTCGCTGACCCTGCGCTGATATTCCAATCCCTCCGCGGTCCAATCAGTGCAGCTTTGTTCCTCCGCCAGCCGGACCTTTTGGCTTGCCGTCCAGGAGCCGTGGGAGGGAATTGCCGTTCATTGGGCTCGTCTGCTTCCGCCCAAGCCTTCAACCTTCCTCCACTATGGCCCGATTCACCCGCATGCAGGTCCTCGCCGCGATGTACGACATCAGTGTCGTCCCGGTTTTCTATCACGCCGACATCGACACGGCCAAAAACGTGGTCGCCGCATGCAGTCGCGGTGGCTGCAAGCTGGTGGAATTCGTCAATCGCGGCGACCACGCCTTCGAGGTCTTCTCCGAACTCGACCGCCATTTCACCAAGGTGGATCCCACGCTGATCCTCGGCGTCGGCTCGATCGTCGATCCCTACACCGCGGCGCTCTACATCAACTGCGGTGCGAATTTCGTGGTCGGACCCTCGCTCAACGAGGAAGTCGCAAAACTCTGCAATCGCCGGATGATCCCCTACTCGCCCGGCTGCGGCAGCGCCTCGGAGATTTCCGACGCACAGGCGCTCGGCTGCGAGATCGTCAAGGTCTTCCCCGGCAAGGAAGTCGGCGGACCGAATTTCGTGAAGAACGTCATGGGGCCGATGCCGTGGACGCGCATCATGCCGACGGGCGGCGTGGACTCGACCGAGGAATCTCTCACGGCCTGGCTCAGCGCCGGTGTCGCCGCGATGGGCATGGGCAGCAACCTGATCACCAAGGAACTGCTCGCCGCCAAAGACTGGGCGGGCATCGAAAACAA
>CAZFHG010000161.1:0-7902 GCA_964518665.1 uncultured Opitutaceae bacterium
TCGGCCAAAATTCTGGAAGCGGTTCCCCTCAAGCGTTTCGGCGAAGCGGCGGACATCGCCAACATGACGGCTTATCTGTGTTCCGAAGAAGCAAACTATGTCACCGGACAGGTTTTTACCGTTGACGGCGGCATGGCGATGTGAAGCCTCCCTACCATTCAAGATTTTCCCATGGCCGACACAAAACCCATCGAACAACGCGTTAAAGAGATCATTGTTAACCAACTCAATGTTAACGAGGAACAGATCACGCCGACTGCCTCCTTTCTTGATGATCTTGGCGCCGATTCGCTCGACACCGTCGAGCTGATTATGGCTTTCGAGGAGGAGTTTAAGGACGAGATCAAAGGCGAAATCCCGGAATCCGACGCCGAGAAACTTCAGACCGTCGGACAGGTCATCGACTACATCAAGGCCAAGGCCGGCGCCAAATAAGCACCGCTATCAATTTGGGCGCTCTGCTGGAGTTTCCACGGAAATTTCTGGCAGAGCGCCTTTTTGTTTTCTGAAATCCGAGCACGCTTGAATACTCCCCTACAGAATTTTTCGTCACGACGGGTGGTTGTCACCGGACTAGGTGTGGTCACCGCCGTCGGCCGGACGGTGGATGAATTCTGGACCGGCCTGCTGGCCGGCCGGTGTGGGATCAGCCGTGTCACCCATTTTGATGCCTCCCAGTATGGCAGCCAGATTGGCGCCGAGGTGCGCGATTGGGATCCCGCCCTTTACCTCGATCCCAAGGAGGTCCGCCGCAACGACCGTTTCACCCACTTTGCCTACGCAGCGGCGATGCAGGCGGTCAAGGATGCCACCCTGGACATGGCGCAGGAGGATGGCGACCAGGTGGGCGTGATCATCGGCTCCGGCATCGGTGGCATGCAGACGATCGAAACCCAGCACTCGATTCTGCTCGAGCGCGGGCCGCGCAAGGTTTCGCCGTTCATGATTCCCTCGCTCATCAGCAACATGGCGGGCGGGCTCGTGGCGATCACGCTTGGCGCGCGCGGTCCGAATTTTGGCATCGTCTCCGCCTGCGCCACCGGCACGCATGCCATTGGCGAGGCCTTCCATGCCATCCGCCGCGGCGACGCCGATGTGATGGTCGCAGGCGGCGCCGAGGCGGCGATCACGCCGCAGGCTTATGCGGGGTTCTGCTCCATGAAGGCCATGAGCACCCGCAATGACGAACCGGAGAAGGCGAGCCGGCCCTTTGATCTTAATCGCGACGGCTTTGTGATGGGGGAAGGCTCGGGGATTCTGGTATTGGAAACCCTGGAACACGCGCAGAAACGCGGAGCCCGGATCTACTGTGAACTCGCCGGTTATGCGGCCACGTGCGACGCGCATCACATCACCCAGCCCGATCCGGACGGTCGGGGACTGTCCCTCGCCATGAAGCGCGCCCTGGCTTGCGCAGGCGCCGCGCCGGAGTCGGTTGACTACATCAACGCGCATGGCACCTCGACGCCTTACAACGACAAATTCGAAACCCTCGCCATCAAACAGGTCTTTGGCGACCACGCCCGTCGGCTCGCGATCAGTTCAACCAAGTCGATGACCGGCCATCTTCTAGGCGCGGCGGGCGGGATTGAATCGGTTGTCAGCGTGAAGACGATTGAGAGCGGGATGATCGCTCCGACCATCAATCTCACCGACCCGGATCCCGATTGTGATCTCGACTACGTGCCCAATGTGGCCCGGTCGGCCAAGGTTCGCACCGTCCTGAGCAATAATCTCGGCTTTGGCGGGCAGAATGCCGCCGTGGTGTTCCGGGCGCTGTAGGAAGCCGGGGAGATAGTTGCAGGGCGGGGTCTCCTCCTTCGCCGAGCCTATGTAGGACTGGTCCGAACCCCGCCTTTGTAGCTACGAGCGTGAGCGAGTGGCAGTTTCTCCACTCACTCACGCTCGTAGCCACAATTCAAACATGGCGGGGATCGGGAATTCTCCGCCCTACACCTCAAAAGCGATGTGTGTGCCCTGGTCGCGGCATAACGCCGCTCCCTACAGAATGGCCTGTGTGTCGTGCGTCCGCCTCACGACCGGCTCGGATTCGGACAATAAAAAACCCGCAACCGTGGTTGCGGGTCAAGTGGTGATGCGGTTGCGTGTGGCTCAGGCCTTTTGGACCAGACCGGCCTTGATGGCCTTGACTGAGACCAAGATACGCTTGGTGCCGCCGTTGGGCATTTTGACGCGGACGCGCTGCAAGTTGGGGCGGAATTTACGCTTGGTGATGCTGGTCACGTGCGTTCCAATGCCGCCGCTTTTCTTGCTTTGTCCCTTACGATTGATGGAGCTGCCCTTGACGGGCCGCCGACCGGTGATTGCACAAATTCTGGCCATGGTTTGAGAGGTTAAAGGGTTGGGAGTAAAGGGTGGCTCAAGGTCGAAGCAAGGGGAATCTTCGGGTAATTCCCATCATGGGCGCCGGGCATGCAAAACTTGGAATTTTTGCCCAAGATGTGCCGGATGCAGCAGTTGCATGAGTGACATTTTTCGCGGGCTGAATCGTGCGGCTTCCTCCTCCGCCACGGTGCCTATGAGTACAGAGGCATGGCGGATGAAGAAGGATTCATGGGAATTCACAACTGGCTGTTGGAATCCGTTCTCAGCCAGCGCCGCCACCAGCCAATCCCAGCACACATGGCAGGTCAGATCCTGTTCTCCGGGCCGCGCGAGCAGGTCGTTGCCCTGCATATGGGCATGATAGGCGCGGGCGGTACCGGCGGGGGTGGCTTCGATCAGCTCGGCCCAGGATTTGCCGTAATCGCATGCGATAAACAGCCCGCGCCAGGGTTGGGCGGCGATCCGGTGCAGGAGTTGGACTGACTCAAGAGGGGTATCAATGATGTAGCCCTCTGTGACCTCGACCGGCAGTTCCGGGGGCAAAGAGTCGGGCTGCACGGTGATCTCTGTGAATGCTCCATCGCGCAGGGCGACGGCGATTTCCTGCCAGCGACCACCCCGGCCCACGAATCGCCGGAAAGGCTGGGCGTCAAAGAGCTCGTTGGAAAACACGATGCAGTCTCCAGCCAGTTCGATCGGATCGCCGTGGATGATCGTGCGCACGCCGGCAAAGGGGTGCGGGAGGCCTTGGATGACGCCCTGCCCGGGTTCGGCCCCGATTTCGATGAAGGTATGCCGGCCGAGTTCGCCGGCCGGCAAGAGCGAGCGGCAGGCCGCGATGATCAGCTCGCCGAAAATCGCCCCGGAGGTCGTGGCGGTGAAGAAATCGGTGCCGGGACCATAGCCCACCCGCGACCGATCCGAACGGTAATAACCCACGGCGGGATGATAGAGCGCCAGCTCCATGAAACGGTCAAAAGTCAGCACCCCCGCCGGGCCGGCTTGAGCGCGGAAGATTTCCGGGAAGGACGACCGATTGGCTTTGGTTGGCGATGACGAACCCATTTACAAAGCGAAGCAGATGCACACTGTCGCCGGTATGCTCAAACGCTTTCTCACGGTTGCCGCCGGGACCCTGGTCGGTCTCCTGCTGGCGGCGGGCGCCATGCGGCTTTCGCTGGCGTGGAGCTTCTGGCCCAACCGCGACCTGGACCGGTCCAGCGCTGCCGTGCGCGAGGTGCTGAAGCTGGTGAACGAAAACTATGTCGACCCTGATCGGGCCATGTATGACCGCCTCGCCCGGGAGGCGATCCACGGCATGGTGGAGACGCTGGATCCGCATTCGGAGTTTCTGGAGCAGAGCGACCTCGCGCGTTTCGAGGAGGAACTCGACGGGGAATTCGGCGGCGTGGGCATCCAGGTCGAATCCCGGAATGACCGGGTGGTGGTCATCGCCCCCATGGCGGGCACGCCGGCCGAACGGGCGGGCATCCTGCGGGCCGATGAAATTCTCACCGTGGATGGCGAGGAATTGAAGGCCAGCCAGGGCATGGATGCCGTGATCGACCGCCTGAGGGGTAAGCCGGGCTCAACTGTCAGGATGGGGCTTTTCCGGCCCGGACAGCAGAAGAAACTGGAGTTCACGCTGGTGCGCGAACTCATCAAGCAGCAGAGCGTCCGGGAGGTGAGTGTGCTGGAGGGCCGCATCGGCTACATTCAGCTGGCCGATTTCTCCGCGAAGACCGGGGCGGAGTTCCGTGACGCCCTGAACCGCCTGTTGCGCGACGGCGTGGACAGTCTCGTGCTGGATCTGCGCAACAACCCGGGCGGCCTCCTTGAAGCGGCCGTGGAGGTGGCCGAGCCGTTTTTCCGCACCGACGAGTTGATCGTCTACACCCAGGGCAACACGGCGGACAGTCGGGAGAATTTCCTCGGCGAACTCGACGGCGAGCCCGTGGCGCTGCCCATGGTGGTGCTGATCAATGCCGGCACAGCCAGTGCCGCCGAGGTGGTTACCGGGGCGCTGAAGGATACCAGCCGCGCCGTCATCGTGGGCGAACGATCCTTCGGCAAGGGTTCCGTCCAGTCACTGTTCAAGCTGCGCAACGGCGAAGGCGTGCGCCTGACCACCGCGCGGTATTTCACCCCCGGCGGAGCAAGCATCCATGAGAAGGGCATCGCACCCCAGATCGAGGTCGTGATGTCCCCGGAGGAGGACAACAAACTGCGGCTCCAGCGGAACCGTCGCGATGTGACGAACCCGCGGGAATTCAACGAGCGTTTTGGTTTTGTGCCGATCGAGGACCGCCAGTTGCAGGCCGGCCTTGACGTCCTGCGGGCGGCCGAGGTGATGACCAACCGCACCGCAACGAGCCCCGGGGTGCAGCCATGATTCTCGCCTTGGAAAGCTCGTGCGACGAAACGGCCGTGGCCCTGTTCGATCCCCGGCGCGGACTGACGGGGGAGTGGTTGCACACGCAGATGGCGCTGCATGAGCGTCACGGCGGGGTGGTGCCCGATCTCGCGACCCGGGAGCACGTGCGGCAATTCGCCCCGCTGCTCGCCCGGGCCCGGACGGAAATCGGATTCGAGGGCGTTAGCGCGGTGGCGGTGACCCAGGGCCCCGGTCTGGCCGCATGTCTCGCGATCGGTGTGGCGGCGGCCAAGTCTCTGGCCGTGGCCTTGCGCGTGCCCGTGCTGGGCGTGAATCATCTTCGGGCGCACGTGCTTTCCCCCTTCATCGCACTGCAAGCCGAGGCCCCGGCTGATTTTGAGCAAAAATTCGCGGCGCTGCTGCCGCATCTCGCGCTGGTGGTGTCCGGCGGCAACACGATGTTGTGCGCCTTGGAAAGCGACCGGCGGATTACGGTCATTTCCTCCACGCGCGATGACGCCGCCGGCGAGGCGCTGGACAAGGGCGCCAAGCTGCTCGGGCTGGGCTATCCCGGAGGACCGCTGATCGAAAAACTGGCAGCCTCCGGCAAGGCGGATGCGTATGCTTTCCCCCGCGGTATTGGCCGGCGGGATGAATTGGATTTCAGCTTTTCCGGACTCAAGACGAGCCTGCGCTACACCATCGAAAAACTCACGCCCGCGGAGGTTGAGGCGCGTCGGCCCGACCTCTGTGCCAGCTATCAACAGGCCGTGATCGACGCGCTGCTCCGCAAGGCGCGCGCGGCGCTTTCCACGCGGCGATTCGCCAGCCTCGGACTCTCCGGCGGCGTGGCGAACAATCGCACGCTGCGGACCGCGGCGGCGAAGCTGGCCGCCGACCGCCGGTTGCCCCTGCTGGCAGCGCAACCAGTGCATACGGGCGACAACGCCGGCATGATCGCCTTTGCCGCGTGGAGTGATCGCACTGGCGTAGACCGTGCCTCGGGATGGGGACTGGGCGTCAATCCGAGCCTGGCGGTCGACTCTGAGCCGGTCAGCGGGTAGCACCCGGCCTCAGTCTGTCACGACTTCATTGGCTTTATCGACGCGGTCGTCGAGTAGGCAGGGAGCTTGCTCCCGCTTTGAGCGCGCCAGCAAGCTGGCGGCCTACCGGAAATACTTTTCGGTTTCACGCCCGGCGAGGCAGGTAAGGCAGCATCGCTGGTCTCAGGCGTAGTCGCGGCGCAGGTTGCTTGGCAGGATGCCGAGTTCCTCGCGGTACTTGGCGACGGTGCGGCGGGCGATGGTGATGCCTTTTTCATGCAGCTTCGCGACCAGATCCTGGTCGCTCAGCGGATGCGCGCGGTCTTCCACCAGAATCAGATCGGCGATCATTTCCTTCACGCTGGTGTTGGAAACGGCGTCGCCGCTGTCGGCCTGGTACCCGGTGGTGAAGAAGTATTTGAACTCAAAGACCCCGTGCGGCGTCTTGATAAACTTGTTGGCGATGGCGCGGCTCACGGTGGTCTCATGCACGCCGACCACGCTGGCAATCTGTGTCATCGTGAGCGGCTTGAGCTGAGATACGCCGTGCTCAAAGAACTCAGCCTGGGCCTTGAGAATCTCGCGCGTGATGCGCTCGATGGTGCGCTGGCGCTGCTCAATGGAATCAATGAGGAACTTGCCCGACCGGATCCGTTCCCGGAGGTAATCACGTTCGGCCTTCGACAGCGTGCCCTTCGCGATCATGTCGCGGTAGGTGCTGGAAATGCGGAGCCGTGGGATATAGTCGCTGTTCAGCGTGATCTTCCAGCCGTCACCGTCCTTTTCAACGGTCACATCGGGTTCCACCACGCGGTTGGTATCGTCGGCGAAACGGCGGCCGGGGGCGGGATCGAGCTTGCCGATTTCCTCGACGGCCAGCTGGATGTCGTCCGGGTTCGCCCCGAGCCGGCGGGCCAGTTCCGGAATGCGACGCCGGGCCAGCAGTTCAAAGTGATCGCGCACGATGCGCGCGGCCAGCGAAGTGCCGCGGCCCTTGCCGGTCAATTGGGTCAGGAGACAATCCGGGAGCGTCAGGCTGCCGATGCCGGGGGGGTCAAAGGCCTTCAGGACCTCATGGGCCTCCTGCACGGCCTTGAGGGGCAACTGTGTCTGCAGGGCGGCGTCGGCGAGGGGCTGGGTCAGGAACCCGCGGTCATCGAGGCTGCCGATGAGGTGCTTGATGGCCTCGCGCACCGACGGCGTCAGGTCGGCCATATCGGCCTGCTGCATCAGGTGTTCCTGCAGGGAAGGGGCGCTGGCCAGTGAATCAAAGAAGTGCTGGCGCTTCTCGGCGGCCTCCGCGGATTGGGGCTGGTTGCCGCCGGCGTTCGCCATGAAGTCGCGCCAGTCGTCGTCCATTTTACCAAGGATCTCGAATTCCTTGCTGAAATCCATCGTCTCACGCTCGCCGTCCGGATTCTGGGGCTCCTCGTTGCCGTCGTCGGATTCCGATGCCTCGGGTTTCTCCTGCGTGTTGGATTCCATGGGCAGCTCCTCCAGCGTGGGATTGCTCTGGAGCTCCTCCTGGATCACCGAGCGGAGATCGAGCGCGGCGACCTGCAGGATTTTCAGGGAATGCCGCAGCTGGGGCGCAAGGACGAGGGATTGCGACTGGCGCTGGCGTAGTTCGTGACTAAATCCGTGCCCGCTCATGAACTGGAAAAGGTAGAAAGCGGTTCATTTGGGCGTGCTCGGGGTGCCGTTGCGGAAGGGATTGGAGGAGGGCGTGGGATCACGTACATCGAACAAATCCCTGATGTAGGTGCCGAGCTTCTCGTTGGTGGGACCGTAGCGGTCGCTGTACAAATAGAGTTCGAGATCGGTCATCATCTCCGCCGCGCATTGGTAGCGTTTCTCGCGGTCGCGCGTCAGGGCCTTTTGGATGATGGCCTCGAGCTTGGGGTCGATGTCCGCGCGGAGGGTTGAGAAGCGCGGGATGGGCATGCTGAGGATGTTGCGGCGCGATTCCGCCCGATCCATCGCCCGGAAGATGTTCCGACCCAGCAGCAATTCGGTCAGGACGATGCCAAGGGGGAAAAGATCGGCCCGCGCATCGGTCACGGCATAGCTCGCCTGCTCGGGGGAAAGGTATTCGTCCTTGCCGGCGATGACCTTGCCTTCCTCGTTGTACATCAGGTC
>CAZFHG010000162.1:0-7826 GCA_964518665.1 uncultured Opitutaceae bacterium
GACCTACTTCGTCACGAACTTCATCCGCCGGATGAGGCGTGAGGCGAGCCACGGCAGCCAGCGTTTGAGGTATATTGCGTATACCTCGGGACCTCCCACCGCGATCTCCTCACGGCCGCGGGCGACAGCATTGACGATCGCGCGGGCGCACTTTTCCGGGGCGATGCCGCGCTCGTGGGTGGTGTCGGTAACGCCGTGCTGCTGTCCATCCGCGCCAAAGGCGTTGGCGCTGACCGCCGTCCGCACATAGCCGGGGCAGGCGAGGGTGACCTTGATGCCCTGGCGCCAGACTTCGGCCCGCAGGGAATCGAAATAGCCGTGCAACGCATGCTTCGCCGCGGCGTAGCTCGATCGCCCTGGCGTGCCGACGTAACCCATCACACTGCTCACAACCACGATGTGTCCGGCGCGACGGGCCAGCATGGACGGCAATACGGCCTTGGTGAGTGCAACCGGGCCAAAGTAATTCACCTCCATCAGCGCGCGTTCCACCTCACCGGCAGTCGCGACCGCCATGGCCCGCTGGCTCACCCCGCCGTTGTTCACCAGCACATCCACGGCTCCGCACTGCCGCTCCACCTCCGCCAAGGCCGGGGCCAGGGTTTCGGTTTTGGTGAGGTCGAGAGGCGCAACGAGGTGCGACTCCGGGCGGACGCAGGTGGCGCGCACGCGTTCAAGTTCCGCTGGCCGCCGGCTCGAGAGCACGAGTCGCGCCCCCTCGCGGGCGAAGGCGAGTGCGAGGGCTTCGCCGATGCCGGAGGAGGCGCCGGTGATCCAGACGACTTTGTTGTTAAATCTCACGGCGGGATAGAGCCTGCCGCGCAGGCGGATGGCGTCAAAACCTGTTGGGTGGCGTTTATTTACCACCGATGGTGAATACGGGCTATTGCCGAAATCGCAGAAAACAGGCAAGGTCCCGCCCCGTGAAGCACCCCACACCACTCACACCCGCCCAGATCAGTTTCTTTCACGAAGAGGGCTACCTCATCGTTCCCGACGTTTTCGCCCCCGCCGATCTCGAACCGCTCCGTCAGGAGCTGCACGAGGAGATCGACCGCAAGGCCCGCCAATTGCGGGCCGAGAAGAAGCTGACGAAGCTCCACGCCAAACTCGATTTCGACCGCCGCCTGGCCGCGATCTACCGCGACTCGAAGGAGAACGGCGAGACCATCATGCGCCACCTTGAGGGTTTGCGCGGCGGCGGTTTCCACGCCCCGCAGATGTACGACGTGATCGCCAGCCCGAAGCTGCTTTCCAAGGTCAGTGCCCTCCTTGGCACCAAGGAAATCGTGGCCTCTTCCGTTTATCGCATCCGTCCGAAGCTGCCCAACATCGGCCGCGGGGTCGTGCCATGGCACCAGGACAGCGGCTATTTCTCCCCGCACTGCGACACTTCCCTCATCATCACCTGCTGGATCCCGATGGTGGATGCCACCGTCGAGAACGGCTGCATGCAGATTCTCCCCCGCACGCATCGCGGCAAAGTGGCCAAGCACCACACGGGCGGCAACGCCGGCTTCCTGGTCATCAAGGATGAGAATCTGCCTGACGATCCCCGGAAATCCGTCACCGCAAGCTGCCCGCGCGGCGGCGTCGTCTTCATGACGAACCGAACCCCGCATTGCTCGACGCCAAACTACTCCGATCACATCCGCTGGAGCATGGATCTGCGCTACCAGTCGGCCGAGACGCCCAACAACGTCGGCCTGTGGCCCGAGACCCTCGACGCCAACGGCAAGGCCGATGACGCCTTCTATGAGAAGGGCAATGTCGCCTGCTATCCGCCCGAGGCCGATTTCCTGGTGCAGAGCAAGCGGCACCCCGAAAAGGTCACTGACTACAAGGAGTACGTCCGCCGCCGCGAGACCTACGACCGCACGCAGGCCAATTTTTCCGCCTTCCGTCGCTGGCCCGAGAGTGCAACCGCGACGAAGTAACGCGCCGACGACGCTGAGCCTGAGCCTGGGCGTGGCGCGGAGCTTCGCCTGCGTCCTTTGCATGCCAGTGCGGGCTGAAGCACCGCACTACTGACCTTGCGCTGCCCGTTGCTGGCACCGCCTGAACGTTCAAAAGATGCGCAGATTCAACGGTTGAATCGCCGCCGGCTGCGCCCGTAGTGGGGGGCATGCCTGCCACGCAACTCTTTGAACTCACTCCGGCGGAGTCGGTGTTCGCACCCTTCAATGATCCGGCGATTGCCCCGCAATTGCCATTCCGACTGATCCCGGGGGATGCGGTCGGCGTGCGGCATAAGTATAACTGGGACAGCACGCACCTCGCCTGGGAAAACTGCCCCGCGGGCGCCGTGGCCTGCATCGCCGAGGTGGCCGTCAGTGAATTGCCGGCCCGATTCGACCAGCTGGTCTTCTGCGTGGTGGCGCCGACCACCGTGCGCATCCAATTCGAGATTGGGGCCGGCGACCGCTGGACGCCGCTCGGCGAGCCGGTGAGCGGCATCGGCCGCCGGTCGGAGGTCACGCGGGACATCACGGTGCGACCGTTCGACGCCGTGCGGGCAATCTTCACGGCAGAAACCGGGCAGGTCGGCCTGAGCCTGCAATGGTGGGGCGCGGCGGAGAGCGCGCTGGTGCGCAGCCTCATTGCCGCACGACCGCGTTACGACGGACGCTGGGAAGGGCTCATCCTGCCTCCCGAGCAGTGGCCGGCGGTGAAGTTTGCCCGCGGTCTGCTTTTTTCAGAGGGCGATCTGCCGGCCCTGCGCGCACGCATGAAACTGCCCGGGTGGGCCGAACAGGCGGCATTGCTGGAGGAGCGTGCGCGCAAATGCCTCGCGCGCCGACCGGAGGACGACATCGACGGGTTTCTGCCCCAGACCGACCTGCGCTACATCCGGGCGCGGGAGCACGGGCGCGCGACCTATTTCACCGAGCCGATCATCAGCGGATTCGTCGGGCTCCTGTGCGACGACCGGACCCTGAGCTTCCATGCGCTACGCTACCTGATGAGCATCCTCCACACGCCGTGCTGGGCGCAATCAGCGGAAAGCCGCGCGCGGGGCAGCGTCTGGGACCAGCGCTGTTTCAACGAGGAGATGGTGCTCACCGCCGCGACGCTGCTGCTCGACTGGTATGATTTTGCGCTCACGCCGCGGGCGCGCGCCCTGGCCCAGCAGGCGCTGTGGGACAAGGGCGTCGCGACCATCGAGCGCGACATGATGAAGTTCGATTACGTTTTCACCATGAACCAAGGCCCGTGGTTCTGCCGCGCGCGGATCCTCGCGGGACTTTATCTCGAGACCGTCTGGCCGCGCATGAAGCCGCACACCGATCTCGCGGCCGCCGACATGAAGGCGGGCATGGAAAATTACGTCATGCCCGACGGAGGGACCGACGAAGGCCTGGGGTATTTCGCCGTGACGCTTCATGCCGTGCTGCTGGGCGCCGTGGCCTATGCCCGGGCCCGGGGCGTGGATGCACGCACCCTGCTGCCGCCGGCCATGGCGGAGACCGGGCGCTTTGTCTCGATCCTTTCCGCAATGGAGCCCGGCCGGGTGCTGATGGACGGCGACAACAGCATCGACGTCATCGTGGGCGACTCCATCCCGATCCTGGCGACGCTTTACCCGGATGCCGTCTACCGCCAACTGGCCGCCGCGTGCCTGTCGAAGCGCCGCGCCCCGAGTTATTTTGACCAGTACATCACCGAGGGCGTCTTCGCCTTCATCCTCGGTCCGGAAAAACTCGAAACCCCGCAGCCGGTCGTGCCCACCTTCGGCCGGCTCCCGCATACGGGGCACCTCACCAGCCTCCGGCGCAATGCCGCCGGCCGCAGCGTGCGACTACACCTCGCCGGTGCCAAGGCCCTCGCGTCCCACACCCACTTTGACAAGGGGTGCTTCACCCTCGAACTCGACCGGCTGCCGGTGCTGCTCGATCGTGGCCAGGTGCGCTACGACGACCTGCGCAGCTACACGCTCAAGCGCACCGAACTGCACAACGTGCTCACCCCGGTGCTGCCGGGCGAAATTTTCCCCAACCAAATGCCGGTCGAGGCGGCAGTCATCCCGGAAGGGGAGGGTGACGACCGGCGCCTGCGCGCCCACATCGACCTTAGCTCGGTGTGGCGCGGCATCATGCGCTCATGCACACGGGAGCTGGCGGCGGACAGCTTCAGCGAATTCGCGGTGACAGATGCAGGCGAATTGCCGGCACCCGGGACTTTGAGTTTTCATCTCCAGACCCGCGTCCCGTGGGAGATCAGCGGTCGTGAGGCGGTCTTGCGCGTACCGGGTTGGGAAGTCCGGGTCAGCCTGCCGTGGGCCGACACGCTGACGCAGCGCGAGGATTCGATTGATTTCGAGTTCCAGCCGGTCTGGCACTTTGAGGCTCGCGTAGCATCGCCGGCGCAATTCCGGCTCGTGACGCAGTTTACCTGCACACCGCGGTGACCAAGTAGGGCGGGTTCAAACCCGCCCTATTAACGCCACATCTGCGGTGTTGCATCCAAAGACAGGTCAGAGACCTGTCCTACTGGCAAAATCGTAGTGCCGGTCTTAAGCCGGCACTGGTGCGGGAGAGCTAAACTGCCGATCTGACAAGACAAGCGCGGGCTAAAGCACCGCGCTACGCTTGGGGGTGTTCATTCCTATTTAGCAGCAGCCGCGCTGTGCAGCGCAGGCACGCCAGCTAATTCAACGCGAAATCCGGCCTTTTGGTTTGAACCTCCGTGGGACGGGACATCGTGTGCATTGCCATGCAACGCCTCCTGCTCCTTGTCAGCCTGTTCCTCGTTTCAACCTTTGGCGCCGCCGCCAGCCCGATTGCCGGCCAGTGGCGCTTTGTCCCGGAACGCAGCACGGACCTCAGTCCCTGGCGCGCCTATGACCTCACGATCTCCGTCGAGGGCGAGGTCGTGACCCTCCTGCGTCAACTGGCCGCCGGCCGCCGCACCCACGAGGACACCGTCCGCATCGATGTCAGCAAGTCCATCAACGTCGTGCCCTCCGCCTACTGGCCCGACAACCGGCATCTCGGTGCCTACATGGGCGGCGACAAGACCATGAAAATCCGCGCCGAGTGGCTCGACCAGCGCCGGTTGCTGCGGCTGAGCACCGATCTCGTGCTCGATACCCAGCAGGGTCCGCGTGACCTCAACATTCTCAGTGACTACAAAGTCTCGGCCAACGGCGCGCAGCTGACGCTCACCATGCTGCGCAGCACGCGCAACCGGCCCGTCGTCTATGTCTTCCGCCGCCTGACCGCCGAGGAGTCCGCCCAACCCCGCGCCACCGGCCGCGCCGAGTGACCGGCCGGGCAACGCTGAACGCCGAACGCTGAACTTCGAACGCCGAATTCCGAACCGCGGTTTCCCATCTCCCATCTGCCATCCTCGATTCCCGGTATTCGATCTCCGAACTCCGATCTCCGAACTCCGAAATTCCCATGTCCCGCCTCCTCCTATCCCTCGCCCTCGTCACCGCGCTCTCATCGTCGGCGCTGGCCCAGCCTGCGCCCAAGCGGGTTGAGCGCGCCCCGGCCGAGGCCACCCTCATTCCGCTTTCGGAGAACTGGCGCATGGATGGCGACATCCCCGTCAACGTTCTGCTCATCTCGCTGCAAGGTCTCGCCAACCGCGATTACCCGCGCATCTACCTCGAGTATCCCACGCACTGGCAGTGGGAAACCGTGCGTCCCCTCATTGGATTCATGGAGCGGCGCCATGGCACGAAATTCACCCGCCTCGGCCTGAACGACGCCGATGCCGCGCTCGGCCGCTTCGCCCAATTTGCCAAGGGCTACGTCGTTTGGGATCGCGAGGTTCGCTCGTCCGTGAATGTCGCCTTCACCGTCGCCGGCGTACTCGATGCCCTCGTCGTGAGAGAGGAACTCATCCCCCTCGCCGAGCAGCACGGTCTGAAGAAGCTTGAAGACCTCCGCGGCCTTTTCCGCGGCAAGTCCGACTTCGAGATCTACTCCTGGGCCGTGGCCAAATACTGGGACCGCTGCTCCCGCGACTATTACGCCGTGCTCGGCGGCCATGCCGGCATCGAGATGCAACCCGGCGTCGCCGACTTCGCCATCATGCAGCGCGCCTTCTGCGCCGACCTGTCCGCCAACCCGAAGCACCCCGACGAACTCGGCCTGCTGCGATCGCTCCTCAGCAAACAGAATCCCACCAGCACCGTCATCGGCTGGCATTCCTACGGCAAGGACACCGAGGGCCAGCACACCACCCTTACGGGCAACCTCGGCCTGAAGATGGAGGGACTGCACAACCTGCCCAACGTTTCCTACACCTGCCAGATTCCGCTCACGCCCGACTTCAAGTTCACCAGCAACCACAACGTGGCGCGTGACGCCAAGCTGAAGGCGGAGAAGAAGGTCTACATCGCCGCGCTTGCGACCGACTCGATGGGCATCGGCACCTGGACCAAGCCCGGCCGCGGTGAGATTCCCTACGGCTGGCAGGTCCTCATGGGCTGGCTGCGGCTCAACCCTGTCGCGCTCCAGTTCTTCTACGAGGACAAGTCACCCAACGACTACTTTGTCGGCGGACTCAGCGGTCCGGGTTACATGTATCCCAAGTCCATCCCGGCGGACAAATTCCCGCCGCTGATGAAGGACGCCCGCGAACTCATGGCCCAGCTCGACCTGCGCGTGATGGAGATCATGGACTACTCCGAGGGCAACCGGCACGTCGGCAACACCGACCTGACCAAGGAGGTCGTGGACCGCTACTATCGCGAGTTCCCCGACGCCATCGGTTTCATCAATGGCTATGGCAGCGCGCGCACCTTTGATCTCCGCGACGGCAAGCCGCTCATCAGCTACGACTATTACCTCGATGTGAACCGTCCCGTCGACGAAGCCGTCGCCGACCTGGAGGAGCTGATCCAGCTCAATCCGCAGCGGCCGTATTTCCTGCTCATCCACATCCGCGAGAGCAACACGATCGAGAAGGTGAAGAAGATCTTCGACAGCCTGACCGAGCCCGTTGAGGTCGTGCCCGTGGACGTTTTCATGAAGCTCGCCGCGAGCGATAAGACCTACCGCACGCGCTACCAGCAGCCCGACGACCCGATCGACCACAATCCTTGAGGGTGGTGGAACCCTATATCCAATTGTAGGGGCGCACCTCGTGTGCGCCCGTTGGGCGTTCGTCTGGCTCAGCCGTAAAGAGAAATTGTATTAGCATTGAGCAGGCGTGAACCAAATGGGCGTACACTAGGTACGCCCCTACATGACGCACATGAAGTAGAGGCGCAGTTGACTGCACTCGGCTTGGTTTTTGCCATCGCCGAATGTCAAACCCCAGCGATGCCGCAATCACGTCCCAACTCAAACGCCGGCTGACCGAACGTATGCACGCTGGTCGTATGCCTGTCTCAGGAGCCGTGTATTTTCTGACGCTCGTCACACGTAATCGTCAGCCTTGGCTTGGCGTGTCATCAGGTCGTGCCGCGATGCTATCCGTCATTCAGGCTTGGCATGGCGAAGGCGATGGAGCGGTTCTTGCGGCTATTGTCATGCCTGATCATGTCCATGTCCTAATCCGGCAGGGAGCTTCATTGCCTATCGGAAGGGTTGTAGCCCGGTGGAAATCCCAAGCAATGAAAGCATACAACTATATCGGGTCATGGCAGAGGGATTTCTGGGAGCACAGGTTGCGTACGGAGGAGTCGTGGGAGGATTACGGTTTGTATATGCTGCTCAATCCGTACCGGGCGGGACTCGCGAAGCCGGAGGGCGTCTGGCCTGGGTGGTATTGTCCCGAGCCGCGGGGGTTTGCTTTCATATCACACTTGGAGCGATCGGGGGTGCCACCGCGCGAGTGGGTGGGCTGGCCGGATGACAGGTTTGAGAAAC
>CAZFHG010000163.1:0-7806 GCA_964518665.1 uncultured Opitutaceae bacterium
GCCACGGGCGCGTTTGTAGCGGGCGATGATGTCGGTCGCCGTGTAGCCTTCCGGATGTCCGACGTGCAGGCCGGAGCCCGATGGGTACGGGAACATGTCGAGCACGTAGTACTTCGGCTTCGTGGAGCCATTCTCGGCGCGGAAGGCGCCATTTTCCTGCCAGAAGGTTTGCCAGTGCGGCTCAATCTGACGAAAGTCGTAGTCTGTACAATGCGTAGCCATCGTTTGAATCGGTCAACTTTGATGCTTTCATACCAGCGGTCAATCATGCTGAGCGGACTGCTGGGACTGGTCGTGGTCGCGCCGGCGGAGGCCGCCATGAAACGCGGCTTCAACCAGCTCCTCGATGCCGTCGTGCGCATCGACGTGCGCGAGGTGGAATATGATTCCGGTTCGCGCCGCTTCAGCGCGAGCGTCGGCTCCGGTGTCATTCTCACGGCCGACGGCCTGGTGCTGACCAACGCCCATGTCGCCAGCCCCAACGCGGTCGAGATCAACGTGACCCTGGCCAGTCTTGAGCGGGTGGGCGCGCGCCTCGTCGGCTGGGACCACTGGACGGACCTCGCCGTGCTGCAAATTGACCAGACCGAGGTGAGTCGCCGGCGGCTGAGTTTTGCCCATGCCGCATTCGGCGACAGCAACCGGCTCTATCCCGGGCAGACCGTCTTCGCCGTGGGCACTCCGCACGGACTGACGCGCACGGTCACCCGCGGCATCATTTCCAATCCCCAACGCTATTTCGAAGATGCACAGGGCGTGCGGGGGTACGAAACCGGTTCCTTTAACACCTGGCTTCAGACCGACGCGGCGATCAACCCCGGCAATTCCGGCGGACCCTTGGTGACGGAAGACGGGGCCGTCATCGGTATCAATTCCCGGAGCTACCTCGGAGCGGACAATCTCAGCTTTGCGATCCCATCCGACGTGGCGCGCAAGATCATGACCGGCCTCGTGTCCACCGGTGGTATCGTCCGCAGCTACATCGGCATCGTGCCGGGGGCGCTGCAGGATTTGGAGAATTTTTATGCGCTGAAACTCAACACCGGACTGCTGATCAACAGCGTCGACACCGGTTCGCCGGCCGCGAAGGCCGGTTTGCGTGGTGGCGACATCCTGCTGTCCATCAATGGCCGGACCGTGGATGGACGCTTCCCCGAGCAGCTTCCTGCGATCCAGAACATGATCGCCGGCCAACCGGTGGGTGCGGCACTCAAGCTGGCCTACAAGCGCGGACCTGAGAACCGCGCGTGCGAGGTGGTCACTGAACCGCTGGAAAGCCGCGTCGGCGAACCCTGGGCTTTCGAGAAATGGGGCCTGAGCGTGCGGACTGTCTCGCGCACCTATGCGCGTGAGAACCAGCTTGGCGCGGTTGAAGGATTAGTCGTGCTTGGAGTGCAACCGGGATTTCCCGCCGGAGTCGCCGGCCTGGCGCGGGGTGACATCATCACCAAGCTCAACGGCCAGCCGGTCACCTCGCTCGCGGTAGCCCAGAAAATTCATTCCGAGTACGAGGCGAAGCCCGCGCCGACTTTGGTTGAAACCAGTCGCAATCACCGCGTATCCCTCTACGTCTTGAAACCATGATGCGTCTCCGTCTCCTCTCGTTGCTCCTGCCGGTGTTGCTGGCCAGTCCCTGTGCCGCGCAAGCCGCCGGAACGCAGACGCTCTGGGCCGAACGCGTGAAGTGCGTCGTGGCCGTGGAATTTTTCACCGAGACCGAACTGGACCGGCGTTCGACCGAGGTCTTCGGCGTCGTGGCAGATGATGCGGGTACGATCATTTTCCCGGCGGCCGCGGTGAACCCGCGCGTGACGGCAAACCAGCTCAAGGATTTTCGGGTGTATCTGCCCGGTTCACCGGTGACGAAGTACTTTGCCGCCACCTATCTCGGGCCCGATGAATACACTGGCTGGCATTTCATCCGCGTGGAGGAAAAGGCCCGGGCACAACTCGTGCCGATCAGCCGCTACGCCAAGGCGGGCAACGCCGCGCCGGCCATCGCCGAGGAGCTTTGGGGCATCGGACTGCGCAAGAAGGATGAGGATTTCGCGCCCTTTTTCCTCAGCAGCCGCGTGGCCATCATCCAGCAACTGCCGCAACGCACCGCGGTGCTGGCGCAGGACGTGGCGGGGCAGGGGATGCCGGTTTTCAATGACGCCGGGGATTTTGTCGGACTCACCGTCGGAGGCTTCGGCCAGACTTTCCTGCAGTATTCCGCCCGCGACCGGGGTGGAATGCCGGTCGTGATGGTCAATCCCGACGAGTCGAGTGCCGTCACGCTGGCGGAGGAAGTACTGCCGTTTCTGGGCCGGATTCCGCAAAACACCGCCGGCCGGCCGCTGGCCTGGCTGGGCGCGAACGGCCTGCAACCGCTCGACCCCGAGGTGGCCAGCTTCATGAAACTGGAGTCGCAGACGGGATTGGTGGTGAGTGAAGTGCTGGAGGGCAGCCCGGCGGACAAGGCGGGACTCCGCGAGCGCGACATCATCCTCACCTTCGACGGCAAAGCGCTGCCTCTGTACAAGCCGGACCGGGTCGTGGCGGCGTACCTCGATCGCGAGATTGACGGACGCAAACCCGGCGACCGCGTCAAACTCGGGGTGCTGCGCGGTGACCAGCGAGTGGAGATTGTCGCAGCGCTCGAAGACGCGCCCACGCTGCCGCGCGAGGCGGAACGTCGTTATTTCGATTACATTGGCCTGACCGTGCGGGCTTTTACCTATGCCGATGGAGCGGTCCGCCGCGCCAAGCTGGCCGAACACCGCGGCGTCATCGCCCATTTTGTGAAGGCCAACGCCCCGGTCAGCGCCGCCGGTCTGCGCATCGATGACTGGATCAAGGAAATTGATGGCGTAGCCGTCACCGACTTTGCCTCGGCGGTCACCCGGCTGGAGGCAATCGAGGCGGATCGCGCCCGCAGCGAATTTGTGCTGCTGGTGGATCGGGGCGGCGAGACGGCGGTCCTGCGCGTGAAACTCAAATAATCAACCGATAATCCCATGTTCACAGGCATCGTAGAAGAGAAGGGCACCGTGGTGGCGTTTACCGCCGGACAAAAAGCGTGGCGTCTGCAGATTGCCGCCAGCTTGGTGCGAAAAGACCTCGCGATCGGCGACAGCCTCGCGGTCAACGGCTGCTGCCTCACCGTGGCCGTGATCGAACCGGAAACGCTGGGCTTCGACCTCCTCGAGGAGACCCGCCGGCTGACTAATCTGGGGGATCTGCAACCGGGTTCCGGCGTCAATCTGGAGCGCAGCTTGCGTTTCGACGGCAAGGTAGGCGGGCATTTTGTCTCCGGCCACATCGACGGTTGCGGCACGATCGAGATTTTCGAGGCACGCGGACAGGACCATTACCTGCGCGTCAAAACCCCGGACGGCGGCGGTCGCTACATTGTGCACAAGGGCAGCATCGCAATCGACGGGGTGTCCCTGACTGTCGCCGAGGTGGCAGGCGACAGTCTCGCCGTATGGCTGATTCCCCATACTCTGAACGTAACCAATCTGGGTGAGAAGAAGGTCGGGCAGCGGGTGAACCTCGAGTATGACCTGTTGGGCAAGTATGTGGAAAAACTGACGGTGGGACTCCGCGCCTGATCGCTCCCATGCGCGCATCCCTGACTGCCATCACCGAGGAACTGCAACGGCTCAAGGCCGCGGGGGTGCGCTCCGTGCCGGTCACGGAGGAGGGATTGCGCAATCTCCGGGCGCAGATTGCCGCACGGCGCACAGCCGTGCCGGCCACGACCAAAGCGGTTGCTCAAACTGTCGCAGAACCAGCCCCGGTCCCCGGTGAACGATCGGTCAGTGCTTTCACTCCGGCGCCGACTCCCGCACCACCCAAACCAGTCACTCAAGCGGTGAAGGAGCCGCCCTTGCCACTAGCGCCCACGGTCGTGCTGCCGGAGGGAGACAAGGCCACGCGTTGGGCGGCATTGCGGGCGATGGTGCTGGGCGATCCTGTGTGCCAATCCCATGTGCGTCCGGGCAAGCAGGTGGTCTTTGGGGTCGGGAGCATCGAGGCGCTCATCATGTTTGTCGGCGAAGCCCCCGGGGCGGAGGAAGAGGTGCAGGGCGAGCCGTTCGTCGGTCCGGCCGGACAACTGCTGACCAAGATGATCCAGGGCATGGGCCTGAAACGCGAAGAGGTTTACATCGGCAACATCATGAACTGGCGGCCGGAACTGCCGGGTGGCAACGGCCAGGGACAGGTGGGCAATCGGCCGCCGACGGAGGCCGAGATGCGCTACTGCCTCCCGTATTTGCGGGCCCAGATCGAGGTCGTGAATCCGGTTCTGCTGGTGGCGCTGGGGAAAACCGCGGCCGAGGGACTGCTGGGGTTTCACACCTTCAAGGCGCTCGGGGATGTGCGCGGACGCTGGCATGAGTTTGCCGGCCGCCCGCTGATGGTCACCTATCATCCCAGCTACATCCTGCGCGAGCCCACCAACCGCAAAAAGCGGATGATCTGGGAGGACCTGCTGCAGGTCATGGAACGCGCCGAACTGCCGATCTCGGACAAGCAGCGCGGTTACTTTTTGGGGAAGTGACGAGGGCGGCGCCTCTCAGCCGTGGCGATGCGTCGGCGCGGAATTGCCTCGATGCTTGCGAAACCGAAAAGTGCTTGCGGTAGGCAGCCAGCTAGCTGGCGCTCTCAGAGCGTGGGCAATCTCCCTGCCTATTCGCTTACTGCAACCTTACGGCTCAGGTGCGCTTGATCAGTTGTTCGAGGCTGACCTTGGCTTGGGCAAATTCCCGGCGGATTGATTCGATCATCTCATTGACGCCCGTCAGCCCGTCCTTGCGCGAGTGCTGCTCGAGTTTCTCCGCCGCACTGCGCAGCAGCATGGCGCCCATGTTGGACGCGCTGCCCTTGATGCTGTGGGCGGCCCGGGTGAAGGTGGCCGTGTCGCCCGCGGCCAGGCTCTGCTCCAGGTCGGCGATGCGCTGGGGGGTGTCCTCAAGGAAAATCAGCGTCAACTCGCGCAGGAACTCATCGTTGTCGCCGGGATTCAGACTGCGCAGATTCTCAATGGCCTGGGGATCAATGACGGGCGGTTGCGACATGGTAAAGGATTGGCCGTCAGGAGGAAGTGCCTTGGACCAACGCCAATCTGTTTTCTTTCGCCACTGTGGCAAGATTCCAGTGTCCGGCGGCAGGGCTCGGGCAGTAGAAATCATATATCAGCGAATCCAAATGCGTTGATGTTCGTACTTGCGAAACATGTGCGGCCCTGTCTAGTTGCTTCCCTTTATCTATGGCTAACTCCTTTGTATTTTCCTCTGAGTCGGTGGGCGAGGGGCATCCTGACAAGGTTGCGGACCTCATTTCGGACAGCGTCCTGGACGCCTGCCTGACGCAGGACCGGCACAGCCGCGTGGCCTGCGAAACCATGGTCAAATCCAACATGGTGATCCTGGCCGGCGAGATCACCACCAATGCCAAGATCAACTACGAGGCCATCGTGCGCGAGGCGATCCGCGACATCGGCTACGTCAACTCGGACGACGTGTTTCATGCCGACCAGGTTTTCATCAACAATTACCTGACCCGCCAGTCGCCGGATATCGCGCAGGGTGTGGATGCGAAGAAGGCCAAGGGCAAGAAGACCGCGGAGCAGGGTGCCGGCGACCAAGGTATCATGTTCGGTTACGCCTGCAGCGAAACGCCCGAGCTGATGCCCACTCCCATCATGTTCGCGCATCGTCTCGGTCGCGAACTCACCAAGGTCCGCAAGTCCGGCGCGGTCGCCTGGCTCCGGCCCGATGCCAAGACCCAGGTTTCGATCCGTTACGAGAATGACAAACCCGTCGAGGTGGTGAATGTGGTCATTTCCACGCAACACACCGCTGACGTGTCCCACGCTACGATTGAGAAATTCCTCATCGAGAACGTCGTGCGGAAGGTGATCCCGGCCAGCATGCTGAACCGCCGCACCGAGTTTCTGATCAACCCCACCGGACGTTTCGTGGTTGGTGGACCGCAGGGAGATTCCGGCCTGACGGGCCGCAAGATCATCGTGGACACCTACGGTGGCTGGGGTCGCCACGGTGGCGGCGCCTTCTCGGGCAAGGATCCGTCCAAGGTGGACCGTTCGGCCGCGTATATGGGTCGCTGGGTCGCCAAGAACATCGTGGCCGCCGGTCTCGCCACCCACGCCGAGATCCAGTTCGCCTATGCCATCGGTCATCCCAAGCCCGTCTCGGTCCGCGTTGAGACGTTTGGCACGGCGAAGATCGGCATTTCGGATGAGCAGATCACCGCTGCCGTCCAGGAAGTCTTCAGCTTCAAACCGGCCGATATCGTCAACGAACTGAACCTCCTGCGTCCCATTTACCGCCAGACCACCAACTACGGGCACTTCGGCAAGACCGGCCTGCCGTGGGAACATACCAACAAGGCGGCGGAACTGAAGGCCCTCATCTTCGGTACTGCCTGATCGCCTCCAATTTCATCACAGATTTATCTTATGGCTAACACTGCTACCGCCGCTGCATCGGCGACCAACGACTTTCATGTGCGCGACATCACCCTGGCCGACTGGGGTCGGAAGGAAATTTCCGTCGCCGAGCACGAAATGCCCGGACTGATTTCCGTCCGGAAGAAATTCGGTCCTTCCAAGCCGCTCAAGGGCGTGCGGATCACGGGCTCGTTGCACATGACCATCCAGACGGCGGTGCTCATCGAGACCCTCGTCGAACTCGGTGCCGATGTCCGTTGGGCCTCGTGCAACATTTTCTCCACGCAGGACCACGCCGCGGCGGCCATCGCCAAGACTGGCGTCCCGGTGTTTGCCTGGAAGGGCGAGACCTTGGAGGAGTATTGGGACCTCACCTGGCGCGCGGTCAGCCACCCCGGTGGCAAGGGCCCACAGCTCGTGGTCGATGACGGCGGCGACGTCACCCTGCTCCTGCACAAGGGTGTGGAGTTGGAAAACGGCTCCGATTGGATCAATTCGGCTTCGGCCTCGCATGAGGAGCAGGTCATCAAGAACCTGCTCAAGAAGATCCACGCGCAGGATCCGCTGGTGTTCACCCGCATGGCCAAGGAATGGCGTGGCGTCTCGGAAGAGACCACCACCGGCGTGCATCGCCTCTACCAGCTCCACGAACAGGGCAAGCTCCTGGTGCCGGCCATCAACGTCAACGACTCCGTCACCAAGTCGAAGTTCGACAATCTCTACGGCTGCCGCGAATCGCTGGCCGACGGCCTGAAGCGCGCCACCGATGTCATGATCGCCGGCAAGGTTGCCTGCGTGTGCGGTTACGGTGATGTCGGGAAAGGCTCGGCCTTCTCGCTGAAGGGCTTCGGCGCCCGCGTCATTGTAACCGAGATCGATCCCATCAATGCGCTGCAGGCCGCCATGGAGGGCTTTGAGGTTAACACCATCGAGTCAACCCTGGGCACCGCCGACATCTACGTCACCACCACCGGCAACCGGGACATCATCACCTATGAGCACATGCTCAAGATGAAGGACCAGGCCATTGTGTGTAACATCGGCCACTTCGACAACGAGATCCAGGTCGACCGTCTCTACAAGGCCCCGGGCGTGAAACGCATCACCATCAAGCCGCAATACGACCAGTTCGTGCTGCCGAATGGCCGCAACATCTACCTTCTGGCCGAAGGCCGCTTGGTAAACCTCGGCTGCGCGACTGGTCATCCGTCCTTCGTGATGTCGAATAGTTTCACGAACCAGACCCTGGCGCAGCTCGATCTCTGGAAGAACCGCGATACCTACGCCACCGGGGTCTACCGCCTGCCCAAGCAGCTCGACGAAGAGGTGGCGCGTCTGCACCTCGA
>CAZFHG010000164.1:0-3226 GCA_964518665.1 uncultured Opitutaceae bacterium
GCCAGTTCCTGGCAGGCCTTGAAGATGAGCTTGTCCATCGCGGCGAGCTGGTCGGCGCTGAGGAAGGTCGGGGTCTCGCGGGCGAGCGTCGCCGCCACTTTTTCATGGGCTTTGGTCAGGATGTCCTTGGCTCCCTCGCGCATCCATTCGGACTTCCGTTTCCGGCCGAAGAGGTGCGGCGGATGGTACACTTTCCGCCAGTGGTCGAGCGTGACATCGCAATCCATGAAGCTGGCGCCGATGCCCTGCTCGACGATGGTTTCCAGCGCGATGGTCTCGTCGGTGATGTCCGCGCCCTTGATCAGGTGTTTGACGTAGCCGGCGATTTCGTCGTCCACCACGAGCTGTTCGTAGCAGAAATCCTCCTTCAACTGGCCGGCGCCGCCGATGCCATTCGCGCCGCCAAGGGCGGTCAGGAGGGTGTACATCATTTTTTCCGCGCCGGCCTGGGCGTCCGGGCAATGCGCGCCGATGTCCATGATCGGGTGGTTCACGACGATCCGGAAGCCGCAATGCTCGAGCACCTTTTGCCCGAGCAGCGCCAGCAGGGTCTGTTCCGGCGAGCCGCTGGCGATGTCCGCGCTCTGCAGGTCTAGGAAGTACGTGTGGTTGCAGAAGTAGAACTTCGCTTCGGGCCTGATGGCCGTGACGATGCATATGCCGGCCAGACGTTCCGCATGGTCCAAGGCGATGTTGGCCGCGGGAGTGACCGGGGATTGCACGCCGCAATTGCAGTTGCCGCCGATGCCCACGACCTGGCCGCGGCGGATCGTGTGCATGGCCATTTTCAGGATGTCCTCGCCGTAGCGCAGCGGGCTGGCGACGCCCATGAGGAAGCTGAACTCGGGATCGCTGCGCATCTTTGCCGCGCCAATCTTGATCTCCAGCATTTCGCACAGGTAGTCGAAGGACTGCGGATGCAGGGCATCGCAGCAGCTCGGACTCCGACCCAGGCCGCCGCCGCCCTTTTTCTCCGTGTGGTTCCACATGTGACGGTAGGCGATCATGTCGGCCACCGGCGGGGGGATCTCCATGGCATGGACGAGGGTGCCGGCGGCATCGATATGCTGGAGCGCCTGCACGAGGCGCGGGACATCCGTGAAGTCGCGCGCCACCACCGGCCGGGCCCGCCGCGTGGCGTAGTCCCAGATGTGCTGGGCGCCACAGTCGGCGCTCACCGAAAACTCGCGGGCCGGTCCGCCGACCCGGTCCCAACTACCGGGGGCGTGCCGCATGATCTCGTCCACCATGGCGGCGGGGAAGCGCACGATTTTCGTGGCCCGGTCCACCCTGGCAGCGGTGCGCTCGAGGTAATCGAGCGTCTCGTCGTGAGCCACCCAGACACCGGTCCGCTCCAGGATCTGCAGGCTGGCCTGGTGGATTTTCTCCAGGGCCTCCGGTTGCCATGGGTTCAGGATGCCGTGCAGGGAGCTCATGTTTCAGCGGATTGGAATAGGGGAGGGGCGAGGGGAAGCGAAACGGATTATCCGCCGATGGATAGTGGAGTCTGCGGCGGGGGCGCAGCGTATTGCTTCGCTACCTGTAGTTTGTACAGAGGATGCGAGGTTTTATGCTGTATTAATGCCGTATGCTCACAAACCACGACGAATTGGGTTACCGCAAAGAACGCAAAAAATCCCAATGCGAATGGAGCGCACGAGGCGCCTATAGGCGCGCGGGAGACTCTCGCGCACCGGACAGAAACTTTGTGCTCTTTGTGGTTAAAATAGTCAGTCGTCATCTTGGTTGCGGCTCTGCCGCGCTGTGACCGTTGTCACCAACCCCGCCTGACCTACAGGTAGGCACATCTGCAGGTTGCCCGGCGCTCGCCGCGGCATGTCCTTGCCGACTCCGGCCGTTCGCCACCTTGCGGCGCCGGTGAAACCACCACACCCATGATTGCTAACGACATCCAGCCCGCCGCGGCTCTTGCCGTCCCCGGTTTTCCGGCGGAGGCTGCCTCATGAACCAGACCGCTGACGTAGTCGTGATCGGTGCCGGCGTGCACGGAGCCTCGACCGCCTTTCACCTGGCCAAGGCCGGAGCCGGCCGCGTGGTCGTGGTGGACAAATCCGGCGTGGCGTCCGGGCCCACGGCCAAGAGCGGCGCGATGATGCGGCCCATCTTCACCGAGGCACCCTACATCCAGCTCGTCATGGAGGCGACGGAGATGATGGAGCGCTGGGACGACGTGGTCGGCGGCGATGCCGGTTTCGTGGAGCGCGGATTCCTGCGGTTCACGCCGAATTTCAGCGAAGCCGATCTCGGGGGCAACCTGGACCTGATGAAGCAGTTGGGCGTGCAATTTGAGATTTTGGATGTCGGCGCGCTGCGCGCGCGGGTGCCGGATGCCGAATTCCGTGGCGACGAGCAGGGTCTGTGGCTGCCGCGGGCCGGTTATGCCGATCCGGTGCTCACGACGCGGACGCTCGCGCGGGCGGCGGAGCGACTCGGCGTTAAGATACATGAGGGCGTGCAGGTCACGGGCCTCCGTGCCAGCAGTTCGCGCATCGAGGCGGTCGAGACGGACCAGGGAGTGATTCATACGCGCACGGTGGTGAACTGTGCGGGTCCGTGGTCGGCGCGGCTCGCGGCCGGCATCGGCGTGCAGTTGCCGATCGAGACGCATAGTGGCGGCACCGCATTGTTTCAGCGACCGGAGGCCTTGCCGGTCGGCAGCCCGATCTTTTCCGACGGTATCAACCAGGTTTACTTCCGCGAAGTCGGCGACCACATCCTGCGCGCAGCGCACTTCGGCTGGACGAACCATCCGGTAGATCCGGATGAGTACGACGAAACGATCACCGCCGCCAAGCTGCAGACCTTGCGCGGTGACCTGAAGAAACGTTTCCGCTCGATGCAGCGCGGGATTTACGCCGGCGGCTTCGCGGCGATCTACGACATGACGCCCGACGCGCATCCGATCATCGGCAACATCGGCGGGGTGGGCGGCTTCTGGTGCAACTGCGGCTGGAGCGGCAACGGGTTTGCCAGCGCCGCGTCCGTGGGCGGCCACCTGGCCGCGCGCATGGCGGGCCGCAGCACGGCCGTGGACCTGAAGATGTTCGGCTGGCCCCGCCCGCCAGAAACCAAGACGCGCCCCGACGGCAACTGGATTCGCCGCTGAGGCGCCATCGGTTCGCCTCTATAAAGCTCCGAGCAAGCCAATCCGCTTTGTCACGTATTACGTGACAAAGCCCCGGGGTGGACGGGATTTTTTCACCGC
>CAZFHG010000164.1:3326-7621 GCA_964518665.1 uncultured Opitutaceae bacterium
GGCCCGATGCCGGCTACAGTGCGCGGCCGAGCTGGAGCACATCCATCGGGCCGCTGTTCAGCTTCAAGGCGGCGGGCAGGCGGGCGGTGACGGTGAAGCCGGCGGCGTGCAGGCAGGCGAGCTTCGACTCGTCACCGGCGGCGACCTTCGCCCCGACCTGCCGGATCTCTTGTTTTCGGCAGGCGTCGAGCAGGTGCGCGAGCAGGGCGGACTGGGACGATACGTAATTGTCGTGCGCGGCAAACTCGACCGTCGCCGATTTGGGCTGGGTGCCGTTGGCGGGCAGGGTCACGCTGCCGAAGCCGAAGATGCGGCTGTTCTCCGGTCCGGCCAGCACGGCCAGCAGGCCGCCGCGGGCGGAGGTGTCGTACCAGAGCACGGGAAAATTCGAGAGGCAGCGTTCGGCCGCGAGATGGCGGCCCGATATCAGTCCGCGCGGCTGATCGAGGCAGATCGTGGCGAGAGGCTGGGCCGCCAGCAGCGCCACGCCGGGCAGGTCACCCCAGTGCGAGGCGCGGATGGCAGCCGGCTGGCCGGGGGCGAAGCATTGCTGCTCGAAATCCGCGGCCTCGAAATGACGGCGCATGACCGTGCCGTTCTCCCACGCGAAGCCGTGGTGCATGTAGACATTGTGCGGATTACGCGCGGTGCCGAGCAGGCACACCTTGCAGCCGGCGTCTCGGGCGAGAATAAGCGCCACTTCGATCACCCGGCCGGCCAGGCCCTGGTCGCGATGCTGGCGCAGGGTGAGGACATTGCCGATCACGGCGACCTCCGGCTGGCGGCGGGCAAAATGGACGGTGGCGGTTGCGAGCGGCACGCCCTGGCGGCGGGCCACCACCGAGTTGATGGCCAGTTGGCCGCTGAAATCGCCCCGCATCGCCTCGAGCCAGTCGTAGTCGGTGGCGGTCCATTCCGTGCGCAGCAGCCCGATCAGTTCATCCCGGGCCGTGACCGACAGCGGGTAGGGCAGGGTTTCGAGCTGCAGATCCGCGAGGAGGTCAGGTGAGGACATGGGGGATGCGGTTGGGCGGCGGAAAGTTGGACTGAAAGGTCAGCGGCAATAAGCGGGACCGGCAATATCCGATGGGGGAAAATGCAGACGGCGCGAAATGCGGGCGGGAATTCCTTGGTGACTGGACGGACGCGCGGCGACGGAACTCTGCGCCTACCTGTAGGCGGTGGCCGCCGCCGACGCGGCGATGGCGGGCGCATACCTACAGGTAGCGATAAGCATCGTTTGCCCGTGAGGCCCGTGAGTCGGCATTAGCGTCGCTCGTCCGAACGGCCGTCGCACGGCCATACCCCGCCATCAGTCTTCCCAGTTCCGTCGCACCATCCCACCATGAACACCAAATCAATCCAGCACGCGGCAGCGTACACCAGCCTTTGGCTCGGCCTGGCTGCCCTGCTCAGTGCCCAGACGACCGCGGCCACTCAGGCCGCTGCGCCCGACAGCAACAGCGAGCCCGTGATCCTCAGTCCGTTTCATGTCTCCGCGGACAACGATCTCGGCTACCGCAAGCTCAGCACCGTCACCACCTCGCGCGTCGGCGTCCCCATCCTCACCGAGCCGCTGGCGATCGAGGTCATCTCGGGCGAGCTGCTCAAGGATTTCGGCGTGACCGAGGATTACCATGTCTTCCGCTACTCCGCCAGCGTGACCGTGGGCGAGAACGAGGTCGGCCAGAGCGGCATCGTCACCATGCGCGGCTTCCAACTGCCGCGCTATTTCAACGGCGTGAGTTTCGCCAGCGCCGGCGGCCTGACCCCTTACCTGGTCATGGACAACATCGACCGCGTGGAAATCGCCAAGGGCGCGCAGGGCCTGTTCTATGGCAATTCCACCCCGAACGGCGTGGCCAACTACATCACGAAAAAGCCGCAGTTCACCACCGCGGCCTCGGTGCAGCTGACCGCGGGCACCCTCCGCTACAACAAGGCCGTGCTGGACATGCAGGGCGTCTTCAATCCCAAGATGGCCTGGCGTCTCATCAGCTCCTTCTACAGCCGCACCGGCCGCGTCAACGGCCAGGACCGCCAGGAAATGTTCATCGCCCCGTCGTTCGTCTACCGGCCCAACTCGAAATTCCAGTTTGAGGCGGAGGTGAACTACACCAAGCAGAAGATTCCCTACGGCACCTTTGCGCGCGACTTCGCGCTCAACCCGCAATTCTACCAGGACCTCACCAGCCCCAGCCAGGCGATCCTCAATTTCATGAAGACGAAATACAGCCTGGCCGACGACGCTGCGGCGAAGGCCAAGGTGGAGGAGCGCTACGGCCGCAACCTGCAGTGGAACACCTTCCTCGTGAACTGGGTGGCCGACACGCTGGAGCGGACCGGGCTGCAGCCCTTCCAGTTCACCGGCGACACGATCAACTGGAAACGATACTCCCCCGACGGGGACAGGATGCAGGTCTCCCTGGGCAACCAGGATGGCGAATCGAAGGTCTTCGATTCCAGCCTGACGTTCACCCCGATCGAGCACTTCTCGCTCAAGTACCATTGGACGCGGATGGATGTCTCCGCGAACTTCGTGCGGCATCTCGTCCTCACCAACGGCGGCCTGCGCGCCGACGGCCGGGTGCCCACGCTCAACGTGCAGTACATTGACGCCGCCACCAACGGCGTGCGCTCCGCCTATTCGGACGTGCAGACGCTGGACGCCGTGTACGACAAGGAGCTGGCCGGCATCAAGCACCAGATCCTCATCGGCGCGGAAATGCGCCGTTCGAAGGGAACCAACGGCAACGTCACGATCGACTACACCAAGGCGACCGCGAGCGTGGACGAACTGGGCAATCCGTTGACCGGCGTCGCCGTCTATCAATGGTACGATCCGTTCGGCGGCAAACCCGTCCCCAGCATGTGGCCGATCATCGGCAGCGCGCCGCGGGTGACGTCGCGGTCGAACTCGGACTTCAAGGACTTCTATGCGACGTACCGGGCCTCGGCGCTCGACGACAAGCTCAACTTCCTGATGGGCGGCCGCCGGGTGAAGGCGAAGCAGACGGGATTCACCCACGACACCTGGTCGGTCGGCGCCGTCTATGAAGTGCTGCCCGGTTTCCGGGTCTTTGCCTCGAAGGGCCAGAACTTCGTCTTCGGCAACAACTACACCATCGAGGGCCCCGGCGTGACCCCGGCGGAACTGGCGAGCCGGCGGCTGCTCAACTATGAAAAGGGCAACGGCACCGAGTTCGGCGTGAAGACGAACTGGAAGGACAATACGCTGGCCGGCAGCGTCTCGCACTACTTCGACCAGCGCGACGGCATCATCCGCAGCGACTACGCCAAGAACATCGTGGAGCCCCGCCTCAACGACCCCAACCCGAGCAACCGCGTCACCTGGCGGCAGAACGGCGGCGTGGTGCAGGTGAAGGGCATCGACGGCGACATCGCCTGGACGCCGAACCGGAATTTCCAGGGCATCCTGAACTTCAACTACGAATACGAAGCCAAGGTGGTCACCGATCCGGCCCTGGATCTCACCAAGCCGTATCTGACCGTCTACATCAAGGCGCTCCAGCGCCGCCCGCAGAAGAATCCGCTGTGGAAGACCAACCTGATCACGAAGTACAACTTCACCAGCGGCTTCCTCAACAACATCAGTCTGGGCAGCGCCATCCGGTACTCCGCCGAATACAACATGACCGACAGCCCGACGATGGATCTAGTGGTCCCGGCGGAAACCATCATCGACCTGTTCGGCACCTATCGCACCCAGTTCATGAAGACGCCGACCGAGATCACGCTCAACCTGATCAACGTCACCGACCAGATCAACGACCTGACCCGCGGCGACGGCTTTGAGGCCAGAATCTCGGTCGGGTTCAAATTGTAACAGCTTGTTCGAATGTCTGGTTTGTCAGTTTCCGGGGGCCACGCCACGCGGCGTGGCCCCTTTTTTCAGGCCAAAAGTTGGGTCGGATTTTCCAATCAGGGCCTGTGCGGCAGCGGTAGGCAGCCCGCTCGCGGGCGCGGCTTGGGCGCGAGCAAGCGCGCGGACCTGCCGAATCGGCATTTCCAAACACCCCCCAAGCTACTGCTAGAATAATTCAATGGTTTCCGCCGCCGCCCGGACCTGAAAGCATTAATCCATCAAGCCTCTGGTCAGAGCGTCCATCCATTCCCCCTCCACCCCTGCAGGGATGATGCCGCTACCCACGCTCCCATCACACCATGACGATTGACACCAAACTGCCACCCCGGGCGTGGCTGATCGTGGGGCTGCTCTGGGTGGTCGGGTGCCTGAACTACCTCGACCGCGTGATGATCACGACCATGCGCGG
>CAZFHG010000165.1:0-7507 GCA_964518665.1 uncultured Opitutaceae bacterium
TCTTTGGAGACGGGCTGGAAGCCCGTCCCACGACCGGAATGCGTCAGCCTGATCGGCACCACCTTCTCTCCACCAGCGGCCAATTCAACGCTCAACGTGCCGGAGGGCTCGGCCTTGAACGACTTCAGCCCCTTCTCCGGATCGATCTCGATATTCGCCTTCAGCGGCTTGTCCGTGCGGTTCCTGAGCCGCAGCGGAAAGGTGTAGGAAAGCTCGTTGTCGTTTGTGACGATCTTGACATCCCGCGGCTCGAAGTCGGCGGCCACGGCCCACCTGATCAGCCTCGGATTGCGCAGGATCGCCTTGCGCCACTTCGGCTCTCCGGGATAGCCCAGAATGCGCGGCGCCAGCTCGAAGCGCAGAACGCCGGGGCGGAAGTCGCCGAAGCGTTCGGGATAGAGCGCGCCGTCGTCGTCCACCCGCAGGTCGAAGCGGCCGGTGGCCCATTGATCCGTGGCGGTCCGGAACTTGGTGTACCAGCTTGTCAACTCGTTTTCCGTGGGCATACCGAAGAGCGTCGCGTGCATGGCAACCTGCGAGCCCATGGGCTTCAAGTCGAAGCGCAGTTCGTCGTAGCCGTTCGGATCGACCCCCAGCTTCTTCAGGTCAATGTCCAGCTTCTGCCCCAGCCCGTCCGGCAAAGACCACTCGTATTCGCCCTTGCCGAGTTCCTTGATCTGCAGCTTCTCGTTTGGCTCATGCTGCTTCGCCAGGTCCAGCGGAACGACCCGTTCCGCCGCCGCGGCCGCCAGGCTCACCGCCGCCAGTACCGTCACCCATGCCATGCCGTCCCATGTCCGTTTCACGCGATTCTCCCGTTGTGTGTCAGTTCGTTGCGATCTGTTTTGCCTTGCCCGCCGCCTGGGCGTTCCAGCAGGTGACGGGTATTGCTCCGGCCGGCTTGCCGTCGGGACTGCGCCACGCCACGGTCTTGCGCTCGCCCGGCAGCAGGTCGAAATAGTTGTCCGAGAAATCGAGGTCGGCGTCCAGGCTGACCACCCGGGCATAGCCGTTGGCGGAAATCACGATCCGTCCCTCCGCGCCGGTGCCTTCCTGTGCGACTTTGAGGCGTACCGGCAGCGGCGCCATCTCGCAGGGCATGCCTAGATAGAACATCGCGCGGTCGGCGCCGCCGTCGTGCGCGATCTCCGCAACCAGCACGCTGTCCTTGTCCAGGCCCGCCGCCTCGTCGGCGCGGATCTCGCAGACCACAGCGTTCGCGTTGGCACCCACGGCTATCGGAGCGGCCTTCCGCCAGCGGGCCCTGCCCCGCCAGGAGCGGACGCTGACAGTCAGCTTGCCCTTGACCGGCTTGAGGCTGTCGTTGCAGACCCAGACGCGGAACCCGCCGACGACATCCTCGATCGAGGCGATCACGGGCCGGGCCGTCCGCTTCATCGCGTACCAGCCGGCCTTGGGCAAGCCGTAGTAGTCCACCAGGCTCCAGCCGCTGGCCGGCCAGCAGTCGTTGTACATCCAGAACTGGATGCCGCCGCAGTACCACTTGGCCCGGCGCATGGCTTCCACGGCGAGGCGCACCCACTCGTATTGGATATACTCCATCTTGCGCACTTTCTCGTCGATGGTCCGCGCCGGTCCGAGAATCTGGCCGGCGACGCGTTCGAGCATCCCATACAGCGTAAGAGTCATGTCCGCCGGCTTGTGCGGGTTGTCCTTGGTGTGGAAATTCCACATCCGTCCGGACGGATCGGCAATATCCTCGGCTGTCATGAACTTGAGCAGGGAGCGCATCGGCGGTGAGCCGACGCAGGCCGATTCGCTCAGGAACCGGCCGGCCAGTTTTATCCGCTCCCGGTAGCCGGCCAACTCGCCCGGTGAGACGAACTCGCGCCGTTCGAAGGGCAGCGCGCTGAAGTGCGTGTCGCCGATGGTGAGGCACATATTGGACCGACCGCCGAACGGACTGGTGGGCAGGAATGTCCGCGACGGATCGAGGGCGCGGCAGGCCGGTCCGGTCACCTGGTTGGCGATGACGGCATACGGTGCCTGCGTTTCGTCCTCGTCGGAGAACATGCCGTTTTCGTTGTCGCCGGACCACCAGGCCAGGCTCGGGTGGTTGCGCAGCATTTTGATTGCCGCCGGCACCTCCTGGCGGAGGTTGTCCATAAACTCGGGATCGCCGGCCGGATAGCCGCCGCAGGCCATCATGAAATCCTGCGAGATCATGACCCCCTGGCGGTTGCAGGCGTCCCAGAAGGCGTCGGGCTCGTAGATGCCGCCGCCCCAGCAGCGCAGGAGGTTGATGTTTCCCTCGCGCGCCAGGCGGATCAGCCGGTCGTAGTGCGCGGGGGTAATGCGCGAGGGGAACGGATCGGCGGGCACCCAGTTGCCGCCCTTGCAGAAAATGCGCTCGCCGTTGACCACGAGGGTGAATCCGCGGCCGGGCGTGTCGCCGTTTCGTTCCTCACCGCTTGGCCACTTCGCCTGACGGAGTACCCGGGTGCGTCGTTCCTCGTCCGAGCCCGGCTGGTCAACCAATTGCTCGATCCGCGCCGTGCGGATCCCGAACGCAGTTTCGCGGGTATCGAGCACAGCTCCGTCGGCGCCGGTCAGCACGGCGCGACAGCGGTACAGCGGTTGTTCGCCATAGCCGTGCGGCCACCAGAGCTGCGGGGAGGCAAGATCGGCGGCAATCCTGAGGGTGCCCTCCTCTACTTTGACGGTGTTTGACCACACATCGCGGCCGTCCGGTCCGGTAATCGTGACGTTCGCCTTGATGCCGTCGGCGGCACGGCGCTCGACTTCAATCTCGAGATTCAGCGCGGCGCTGCTCGAGCCGATGGCCCGCGTGTGGACAAAGAGATCCCGGATGCAAGCCGAGGTATAGCTGAATAGCGATACCGGCCGCCACACCCCGAAACTCACGAAGCGATTGACCCAGTCCCAATGGAACGTGCACTGCATGCGCCGGACGTGCAGGCGGTCCCCCGTGAAGAAGGCCGCCCACAACTTGGTATCCTTGCCGGCGATCATCTCCTGGTACGGCGTGAACCGCATCGTGAGCTCGTTGCCGGCCGGGCGAAGCAGCGCTCCGACCTCGAAGCGGTGCGGGATGAACATGTTGGCGGTGCGGCCGAGGGCCTGGCCATTGAGGACGATCTCGGCATACGTGTCCAGCCCGGCAAACTCCAGTTCGGTCCATGCCGGGTTGAACCCGGAGGGGGCGTCGAAGGTGCGCGAATAGGTCCAATGCCATTTCTCGACCCATTGACACTGGTCGGCCTGGTCGCGCCAGAAGGGATCGGGAATCTTGCCGGCGGCTTCAAGGGCGGGATGAACGTGACCGGGAACGGGACCGCTGACGCGGATTTCCGAACCATTATCCGGCGGCCGGCCGGTGATCTGCCACGTTCCGTCGAGCGACAGGCTGAGCTTCGATGGTGTTTGCGTCATGTCCTGTTCTTCCTTGGCGGCGATTCGCAGTAGAAGCCGGCCTCGTAGGCGGCATCCAGCATGGCCACGATGTTTTCGGGCGGCACATCGCCCATGATGTTGTGGACCTGGTTGAACACGAACCCGCCGCCCGGCTTGAATATCCCCACCAACTCCCGCACGTGCCGCGCGACCTCCGCCGGCGTGGCGCGGCCGAGGACGTTCTGTGTGTCGCACCCGCCGCCCCAGAAGACGAGGCGGTCGCCGAATTCACGCTTGAGCTCGCGCGGATCCATGTTGGCTGCCGAGATCTGGACGGGATTCAACACGTCCACCCCGCAATCGATCAGCATGGGGATCAGGGGCTTGATCGAGCCGCAGCAATGCAGGAAGACCTTGATGTCGCTGTGGCGGTGGATGAAGTCGCAGAACCGCTTCAGGTAGGGCGCCACGCATTCCTCCACCAGGCTGGGCCGGCACATGGGGGCGTTCTGGGTGCCCATGTCCTCGCCAATGGTGAGCAGTTGGATATGCGAGCCCATCCGGTCGATGATCCTGCCGGCTTGGCCGATCATCCAGTCGCACAGCGACCGTTGCTCCTCATGGACCTTGGCCGGATCGTCCATCATTCGGATCATAAGTTCGTAATCGCCGCCCCTGAAAGCGCCGAATCCGAAACCATATCCGTACCCCACGAAGTTGGTGGCGTAGTCGGTCTCCTTGTAGATGCGCTCCGCCTCCCGGGCGAGGATGTCGAGCGCAGCGTCATCGCCCTTCCCCCCCCAGTTCGACAGCCAGGCCCCGTCGAAAAAGTAGCCGCCCGCGGGCATGCGCATGCTGCGATCGTCCTGGCGCACGATCCAGTCTCCCGCTTCATCGCGCTGAGGGCGAAAGCCCGCCGGCACCTGAAACCGGTAGGGCGCGCGCGGCGACCAGGCCGCAATCGCCGTCCAGCGCGGCTGGAGCAGGATGCAGTCGACGTGGAAGCGCCGGCGCACATCCTCGTCCACGTAGGCGAGGAACTGGACGAAGTCCGGAATCCAGATGTCGTCGACGGGCAAGCCGAGATGCCGGCGCAGGTTCCAGTAGGCAAAGCCGGAGATACCGGTGGACATGTGGCTGCCCAGATCGATGGGCACACGATCCACCGGTTCGCGGCGCAGCGTGCGGATCACGCGCTCACGTGAGGTCAGGGTTTTCATGGGCATGTTTTCTCTTTCAGACGGGTACAGGCGGTGCGACGGAAATGACGCCGTGGATCAGCACGGGCGCCAGATATTCTGCCACATACTCGCCGGGTTGCATGGCGACGACATGCCCGGTGCTGTCGAAGATCATGCTGTGCCCGGGATGGTAGTTGCCGATGCCGTCGTCGCCGGCCAGGTTCACTGTCATCATCGCCATCCGCTGATCGTGACAGCGGAGGATCGTCTTGCCTCCAAAGCAGACCTTCTCCATGTCGGTCAGATAACGCTTCCGCCTTACAGGATTCGCCAGATCCGCGGCCTTGCGCATGTGCTTGCGCCCGCCGCCGCCCGCGCAGGGATTGCAGGAGACCTGGCAGCCCTGGGCGGCCATCTTGTCCCAGATATTGGGGATGCCGGAGTCCGCGCAGATGCAGATGCCGAAACGCACGCCGCCAACCGTGAACGGCACGCGCTCCTCCGGGCCGGCTACGATGCCGCCGGCCTTCTCCTTATCCGTCAGGTTGTGCTTGCGCTGGATCCGCACCTGCCCGTTGGGAAACAGGATGAAATGGCTCACATGGAACGCGACCTCCGCCCGCTCGATCGTGCCCACCGCGATTACGATGCGCAGTCGTCGGCTCAGCACCCGCAACGAACGCACCGGCGTGCTGTTGACCGCCAGGGCGTGCCGCCGCACGTAGTCCGGCTGGAAGAGGTATCCGCTGAGCGCGCCTTCGGGAAACAGCACGAGTCTGGCGCCGGCCCTGGCGGCGGCGGTTGTGAGCCTGCGAACCTGCTTCAGGTTTCCGGCGGCATCGCCCGAACGGCAGACGATCTGGCCGCAGGCGACATGAAGGGTTTTCCGCGGCGGGGTGACAAGTGTGTTTTTCATGGTGGGTCCGTGTTTACCTCAATTATAACGGGGTTCTCATCGGCTCGCAGGAGGTTTCTTCTCCGGAACGACCGCTCATCATGATCGCCTCGACTGTGGGCAGGCCTTGGTGGACACTGGTCATCTCCGCTCGACGAACCGGAACCAATCGAGCCGGAGCAGTTCGCCCGGCCCGCCTTTCACGGTCAGACAGAGGTTGAGGGGTTCCCTTGGAGCAGCCAGGTCGCAGGCAACGGTCTGGTAATGGTCCCAGCCGCCGGTGGCCGGAATCGCGCACTCGCCCAGGAGCGGGCCGGCGGCTTCGTTCTCCCGGATTTCAAGCCTCACGCCGGCCGGAGCGGCGGACGCCACCCGGACGGCCAGTCGCGACCGGCGACGCGCCCCGGCCACATTCGGGTACATCAGGGCGCTGCCGTTCCTCAAGTTCCTCATCTCAAAGCCGCCGAACGGACACTCGCGCTTCTCGGCGCCAACAGCCATGAAGAAATCCTCCGCCTCGATCCTCGGCCGGGCAGCGTCGTATTGTCCGACACCGAGGCAATCCAGGCGAATGGGCGCGATCTCGCCGTTGTCGCGGTAGTGCGCGTAGCAAATGCACGAATCGCGGAAGAAGCCGCTGCGGCCGGGCTGGCTCTTGTCGTTGAAGGCGTAGTACCACTGGTTGTGCCAGGTGAAGAAGTTCCCGTGGCGGTCGTGGTGCAGATGCTCATGCTGAAACTCCGGCGCCACCAGGCCCGGATCGATGACCGATCCCTTGTAGACATACGGGCCATACACCGATTCCGCCGTTGCATAGAAACTCGACCAGGAAAGATAGTAGAGGCCGTTGTGCTTGTGCAGCGACGGCTTGTCGTCCGTGCGCCCCGCGCCATAGGGGCCGAACGGCCTGTCGATGCGGATTCGCCGCGGCGTCTCCGCAAGCGCCACCATGTCATCGTCCAGGCGTGCGATGTAGTAGTCAAATGTCCCGTATACGATATAGGCGCTGCCGTCGTCATCCAGCAGAATGTCGGGATCGCGCTGCTCGGTCGGCGTCAGCCCCTTGGAGATCAGGGGCTTGCCGAGGGGATCGCGCCACGGGCCTTTCGGCGAGTCGGCCACGACGACGCCGATCTCGGTGGGGCCGCAGGAGAGATACCAGTACCACTTGTCGTTTCGGACGACGCCGAAGGTCGCCCAGCAGTCCTTGAACGGCTTCCCGAGACAGGTCTCCTCGGGACGCAGCGTGCTCTCGTGGCGCCAGTTGACCAGGTCGCAAGAAGACCAGAGCCACCAGTCTTTCATGATGAAAGTGCGGTTCTCCGGCGCGAAGTCATGGGTGGCGAAACAGTAGGCGCGGCCATCGTGAATGGTGACGTGCGGATCGGTGAAGCCCGGCCCGGCCAGAATCGGATTACCGGCGGCCACCGGCGGCGTCGGAGTGGTGCACGATGCGTTTTTGTCGGACCTGCTCATCGATTGCCGTTCCTTCTCAGCCGCCGGGGCAGGTCGGTATCCTCCGGGCCGATCTTGACCGGCAGTCCCAGGCGGCAGCTCTCGAGCAGCTTGAGGGCGATGTTGGTGACCACGATGGCCGAGTCCACCGGGCATGGATTTTCGCCTTCGCCGCGGATATGGCGTCCGAAGCGCTCAAGATGCTCGCGGTGCCCCTTGGTCAGGCAGGTCGGCATGCCATAGGGTTCGCCACGATCCATGGCGCCGTGAATGGCATCGACTTGGCGGTGAAAAGCTTCGATGCCTTCCGCGCCGATCCGCTCGGTCCCGAGCGCGAAGTTTCGCCGGAACGGTTCGTCCCGCAACCCCCGCTGGCGCACCTCGACGTGGTGATCCAGCGCAATCGTCACGTTTCGCAGCGTGGCCTCGAACAGTTCCTTCGGGTAGTCGAAGTTGCCGACCATGGTGTGCTGCAGCGTGGCCAGCGAATAGTCCTGGAAGCGGATGATCTCGGTGAAATTGCCGCGGGGCGAGCCGCAGGCATACACCTCGACCGGGGGCGTGGGATTGAGCCACAGCGCCAGGTCGATGAAGTGGACCA
>CAZFHG010000166.1:0-7496 GCA_964518665.1 uncultured Opitutaceae bacterium
CCAGCGCCGAGCCCCTGCTGGTCCACCGCGTGTGTTCGCCCAAGGATGTCCCGGTCCGGGTGGCCGAACTCATGACCCTGGTTGGGCTCGCCCCGCGCACCATGCGGAAGTATCCGCACGAATTTTCCGGCGGTCAGCGCCAGCGCATCGCCATCGCCCGCGCCCTCGCGCTCAACCCCAAGGTCATCATCGCCGACGAACCCGTCTCGGCCCTCGATGTCTCGATCCAGGCGCAGATCCTGAACCTGCTTTCGGAGCTCACGCGCCGGATGCACCTCTCGCTGGTGTTCATTGCCCACGATCTTTCGGTGGTGAAGCATATCTCCGATCGCGTCGCCGTGATGTACCTCGGCAAAGTCGTCGAACTCGGGCCGGCCGTGGAGGTCATCGAGCGTCCGAAGCATCCCTACACCCGCGCCCTGGTCAGCGCGATTCCGACGCCCAATCCCGATGTAGAGCGGTCGCGCCAGCGCATCGTCCTCGCGGGTGATCCGCCCTCGCCCCTCAATCCGCCGGCCGGCTGCGCCTTTCATCCGCGCTGTCCCTATGCGCAGGATAAATGCCGCGCCGCCGTGCCGCCGCTCACGCAGGTCGGCGACCGCGAGGTCGCGTGCGTCAGGATCGGGGAGATTGAGTAGCGCGGGTGTGTCGTAGTGCCGGTCTTCAGCCGGCACTGGTTCGGGGGAATAAACTGACGTGGTTGCGCTCACGCCGCGGGCTGCAGCACCGCACTCGGTTCGCTGCACTGATGTTTATTTATACAAACCAGTGCCGGCTGAAGACCGGCACTACTTTGCACCCAGCAATCGCGTCTGCCGCAGGGCCTCATAGGTGGCCACGCCGGCGGCGGTGCTGAGGTTGAGCGAACGCAAATCGGGATTTGCATGCGGAATGGTCACGCGGCGGGCCTCACCGATTTCGTCGTGCAGCCAGGCCGGCGCACCGGAGCCCTCATTGCCGAAAACGAGTCCATCACCATCCGCAAACTTCACGTCCCAATACGAACGCTCCGTCTTGGTCGTGAAAAGCCACAGCCGCTGCGGCGCATGCTCACTCGCCTTGAAGGCCGTCCAGTCGGCGTGCTCGTGCACATCCAGTGAACGCCAGTAGTCCATCCCGGCCCGCCGCAAATTGCGGTCGTTGATCTCAAAACCGAGCGGATGAATGAGGTGCAGCCGGCAGCGCGTCAGCGCGCACATGCGGCCGATGTTGCCCGTATTCGGAGCGATCTCCGGCTGAAACAGGACGACGTGAAGCATCGCAGCCTAGGCCAGGGTCAGGCCGGTATTGTCCGCCAGCATGATCCGTCCCTCGCAGGCCAGTTTGGCGTGCTGGAACGAACCTTTCATCGCCCCGAGTACGGTCTCCGCCTGCTCATGCCGGACAACACAGAGGACGCTCGACCCGCTGCCACTGAGCCAGCCGGTCAGCGCCCCCGCCGCCACGCCCGCCGCGAGCGCGGCCTGGGCGCCGGGGATGTGCGGCAGCCGGTAGGGTTCGTGCATGAAATCCGCGACGGCATGCTGCAGCCGCGCATAGTCCTTCGTCGCAAACACCGCCACGAGGTACGCCGCGCTGTTGATGCTGCGGACGGCATCGAAATACGGAATCTTCGCCGGCAGGACCCCGCGCGATTCCTTGGTCAGAATCTCCACGACGGGCGACACCGCGACAAAGGCCAGGTCGGAGGGCACTTCAAACCGGATGGTATCAATGTAAGCCCCGTCGGACGGATTTGTCCGTGGGACACAGAAGCCGCCCAGCACCCCGGCGGTGGCATTGTCGGGATGCCCTTCCAAGGCCGTCACCAGGGCCACCATGCGGTTGCGGTCCATGCCGGTGCCCGCCAGCGCATCCAAGCCGGCGATCACGCCGGCCCGGACCGTGACACTGGAGCCGAGTCCGCGCGCCGGCGGAACATCGCCGGCGATGCGGTAAATGAAGCCAAAGGGCGAGCGGTTGACCGCCCGGAAAAAGACCGCCGCCGCCTCGTCCACCATGTCCTGTGCCCGGCCGTCCTCTGGCCGCGCGGGCGTGGCACCGGCGGCGGCCGTGCGAGTCAGGGTGACGTGATTGTAGACGTTGAACGCCAGCCCGAGGGTATCGAATCCCGCGCCGCAGTTGGACGTGCTGGCGGGGACGCGAACCGTGACCGTGTCCTGGGTTGAAGAACTCATCGGCGGAATTTCAGGGCTTTCTCCACTTCACGGTCCACCACCTTGCGCTTCAGGGTTTCGCGCTTGTCGAAGAGCTTCTTGCCGGTGCACAGGGCCACCTCGACCTTGAGCAGGGCGTCCTTGAAATACATCCGCAACGGCACCAGGGCCCGGCCGCCGGAGTCGAGGGCCTGAGCGATCTTGCGGATCTGGTGCTTGTGCAGCAGCAGTTTCCGCGTCCGGCGGGCATCGTGGTTGTTTCGGTTGCCGAAGTCGTAGAGCTCGATGTGCGCGTTCACGAGCCACAGTTCGCCCTTTTCCACGCGGCCGAAGGCATCGTTGATCTGGGCCCGGCCGGCGCGGATGGACTTCACTTCCGTGCCCTTCAGGGCGATGCCGGCCTCGAAGCGCTCGTCCACGAAAAAGTCGCGGAGCGCCTTTGAATTGCGCACCTCGGTGAAGCGCTTGTCGTCCTTTTTCTGCGCGGCCATGGGAACTTGGTGCATGAAAAAGGCGGCTCCGGCAATCGCGGGGCCGCCTGTTGGCGAAAATAGTTGCGGGAGCCTCAGCCCTGGACGGTCTCGAAACTGATCTTGCCCTCGATGATCTCGCGCAGGGCGGTATCCTCGGAGGAGAGCTTTTCGAGCGATTCCACGAGCGGACGGTTGCCGCGGCGGAGCTGTTTGACGCGGCGCGAGACCACGTTGATCAACACGTTGGGATCGGGCACGACCTTGAGGGCTTGTTTGATGTAATCGTCACGCATGGCGGCAATTGGCTTGAATGAAAACGTGTATGGCTAGGAGCGTATTTCCGGGGGTCAAGGGCTAATTTCCCGCCTTGCCGGCCCACAGGCCATGAGGGAACATGCCCCATGCTCATCGCATGGACCACGGTGGCGAGCCAGCCTGAGGCCGAGACCCTGGCGGCCGGAATCATTGCCGGCAACCTCGCCGCCTGCGTCCAGATCGACGGACCCGTTGTTTCGCTCTACCGTTGGCAGGGCAGGCTGGAGCGGACGCAGGAATACCGCCTCTGCATCAAGCTCCTCCCCGCCCAATTGCTGGCCCTCGAGGCCCACGTGCACCGCCACCACCCCTACACCACCCCGGAATGGATCGTGGTCCGGGCCGAACATGTTGGAGAAAAATACTTGTCATGGGCGCAGGCCAACTCTAGCCCTCTGCCCCTTTAACAACCCGCCAACCTCCATTTCATAACGTCATGTCACAACACAAGAGCCTCCAAGGTGCCTCCGGCATCGTCATTAAACGCAACGTCCTCAAGCGCTTCGAGCGGGTTGACCTGCTCAAGAAACGCGGCCAGTGGAAGGCCGGCGATCGCGTGCAGGGTCTCCGCAAGACCAAGCCCGACGTCTGATATTTGACGCTCGATTCTCCCGAGGCAGGCAGTCATCACTGCCTGCCTTTTTCATTTCCTGACAATCCCATGATCGAATTGGTCACCAAGTTAATCGACTTCATCATCCACATTGACAGGCACTTGGCCGAAATCGTGGCCCAGTACGGTCCGTGGACCTATGCGGTGCTTTTTTGCATCATCTTTGCCGAGACGGGTTTCGTGGTGACCCCTTTCCTGCCCGGCGACTCCCTGCTTTTTGCCGCCGGCGCCATCGCCTCCCTGCCCGATTCCGGTCTGAACGTGCACATCATGGCGGCGCTGCTCTTCGTCGCCGCGGTGTTGGGTGATACGGTCAATTACTGGATCGGCTCCCGCCTCGGGCCCAAGGTCTTCACCCGTGAGGACTCGATTTTCCTCCGCAAAAAACACCTCGAGCGCGCCCACACCTTTTTTGAAAAATACGGCGGCCAGGCCATCATCCTCGCGCGCTTCGTGCCGATCGTCCGGACCTTTGTGCCCTTCGTGGCCGGCGTGGGCCAGATGAACTACGGGCGCTTCCTCGCCTTCAATGTGCTCGGCGGCTTTGCGTGGATCTATTTCTTCACCTACGCGGGCTACCTGTTCGGCGCCCATCCCTTCGTGCAGAAAAACTTCAAGCTGGTGATTCTGGCCATCATCATCCTCTCCGTGGTGCCGATGGTTTACGAAGCCTGGCGTGTCTGGCGCGACGAGCGCCGGTCTGGCACCTGAATTGTGGTGGTGACTGGTCACCGACGGCAGTCCGGCATGGCCTCCCTTTGAGCTGCAGGTCCGGCCTCGCGCGACACACGCAACCCGAGGCTTTCCCACCCTTAGCCGCGCCACGGCACGCACCAAGTTGCGGCCCTACACAGGTAACAGACCGGAGGAAAGTCCCGGCCCTACTTCGGCACCGGCCCCTTGTGCCGGGTTCGCGCGGTTCCACCCAAGGCCAACACTTCCTTCACGGCCTGCAGCAGAACCGGCAGTGGAAAGGGTTTCTGCAGGGTACGGTCGGCCCCGAGTCCGCTGGCCAGTTGGAGGTAAAGGGGCGCGTCGCTCGCGAGACCGCCCGACATCGCAATGATGCCCAGTCCGGGATTCGCCCGGCGCAACTCCCGGACCGTGGCAATCCCTTCCTTGTTGGGCATCACGACATCGGTCAGCACCAGATCGGTGGGCCGGGCCTTGTACATTTTTACGCCTTCATCGCCGTCAACCGCCTGGATGACAGTGTAGCCCTGCGAGCTGAGGGCTTCAGCCAGGGTGGAGCGGAAGAGCTCATCGTCCTCGATCAGCAGTATGGATGGCATGGGAAATCAGGGTTGGGTGTCGGGATGCAGCACGCGATCGACGACGCCGAGGAGCTCGGCCGCGGTGAATGGTTTTTGCAGGAAGGCGGCAGCCACGCCCTTGACCTCGTCCACCTGGTCACGGTTGACCGCGCTGCTGGTGTGCCCGCTCATCGCAATGATGCGCAGGCCGGGATTGAGCCGCAGCAGGGTGGCGGCGAGGATCGCCCCGCCGAGATTGGGCATGTCCACATCGGTGATGACGAGGGCGATATCGCGGGATTTGGCATTGTAGTTGACGATGGCCTCCACGCCATCGGCGCATTCCAGCACGCGATAACCTCCCTGGCTCAGCACCGCGCTGACGATCTCGCGCACGGAGACGTCGTCATCCACGACCAGAATGTACTCCTCGCGACCGGGGGACTGCGGGAAGGGGGATTCGCTGTCGGGTCTGGCCTTGTCCTCGCGGTTCGCGGGCAGGAAGACGCGGAAGGTGCTGCCGCGGCCCACGGCGGTCTCAACCTGGATGAAGCCCCCGTGCTCCTTCACGATGTTACGCACCGTCGGCAATCCCAGGCCGGTGCCCTTGCCTTCCGGCTTGGTCGTGTAAAATGAATCCCAGATCAGCGGCAGCACGTCCTGCGGGATGCCGGTGCCGCTGTCCGTCACCTCGATCGTCAGCCAGTCGCCGGACCTGGCGCCGGAGATGGCCGCGGCGTCTTCGGGATCCAGGTGCCGGTTGAGCAGCGAGACACTGAGGACGCCGCTCTGCGGCATGGCGTCGCGGGCGTTGACGCACAGGTTGAGCAGCACCTGGTGCATCTGCGTGGGATTGGCCAGGATCGGCCAGGCATTCGTCATGATGCGCTGCTCCAGCCGGATGTGCTTGGGAAATGTGACTTCGACGATGCTGAGCACATCGCGGACAATGTGCTTCAACTGGGTGATCCGCGGGGCGCTGCTGACGCCTTGGGCGAAGCCCAGGATCTGTCGCACCAGGCTGGAACCGCGCTCGGCGCTCTTCTCCACCGTGTCGATGATACGGAGGTCGCGTGGGGAGGTCAGACTGGTGCGCAGCAGCGGACCCGCAAACAGGATGGGGGCCAGCATGTTGTTCAGGTCGTGGGCGATGCCCGAAGCCAGGGTGCCCAGGCTCTCCAGCCGCTGCGCCCGCAGGAACTGTTCCTGCAATTGCTTCTTTTCGGTGATGTCGGTGGCAATCACGAGCCGGGCACTCTTGCCGGAGAAAGTCATCGGCCGGACGAAAATTTCCGCCGGAAAGACCGTGCCGTCGCGCCGGCGATGGTGCACCTCCCGCTGCTTTTCGGGCGTCACGTCCTCCAGCTTCAGTCCCTGCAGGAACACGGGGTCGTCCTCCGGCAGCATCAGGTCGCGGAGGCTCAAGCCCAGCATTTCCGCGCGAGTGTGGCCATACTGCCGCAGGGTGGCGGCGTTCGCGGCCACGATCTTCTGGCTGACCTCCTCGTAGACCCACATCGGCAGCGGATTCTCGTCGAACAGCAGGCGGTACCGCTCCTCGCTCTCGCGCATGCGATTGTCGGCCTGGTGCTTGAAGAGGGCGATATCAATGACGGTGCGCAGTTCGCGCTCGTCAAAGGGTTTGATGATGTAGCCGAAGGGCTCGGACAGCTTGGCCCGGTTGAGTGTCTCCGATTCGGCAAAGGCCGTGAGGAAAACCACCGGCAGGGCGAAGCGTTCGCGGATGATCGTCGCGGCGGCGATGCCGTCCATCGCGCCGGCGAGCTGGATGTCCATCAGGACCAGGTCGGGCCGAAGCTCCTCCACCTGGACCACGGCATCCTCGCCCCGGGTGCAGGTGCCGACCGGTTCGTACCCAAGTTCCAGCAGTTGCTGGCTGATGTCGCGGGCGACTATGACCTCATCCTCGACTATGAAAATTCGCGATTTGGCCATGGTTGAAGGTCGGCAGTCTAGTTTCGTGAAATCCTAATGCCCACGCAATTCCGCGGGCGAGCCATTTCCCGGGGGTGGCGGTTCGGCATGGTCGAACGTGATGGTGAAGGCCGCCCCGGGACCCGGGGCACTGAGCTCGAGGGTGCCGTGCAACTGGCGCACGAGATCGGTCACGAGTTGCAGGCCGAGTGATCGCCCCTGCAGGGCGGCGAGGTCGGCCGGGAGGCCGACGCCGTTGTCGCTGACGCGCAATTGCACCTGCCTGGTCTGCGTGCGGGAGAGCCGGATGCGAATCTCGCCCTCCCGGCTATCCGGAAAGGCATGCTTGAGGCTGTTCGTCAGCAATTCATTGACGATGAGCCCGCAGGGGATCGCCTGGTCGATGCCCAGCGAAATGCTGTCCAGTTCCAGGTGCAGCCGGATGGCGCCAAACCGTGTGTTGAGGGCCCGGAAGAGCTGGGTGGCGAGTTGGCGCACGTAGTCCGCCAGGTCCACATCCGCAAAATTGGCGGAACGGTAGAGCATCTCGTGCAGCAAAGCCATCGAACGGATGCGGCCCTGCATTTCCTGCAGCGCCGTCCGGGTGGCCTCCACCTTGCTGCGGCCGGCCTCCAGCCGCAGGAGACTGGTGACGACCTGCAGATTGTTCTTCACGCGGTGGTGGACCTCCTTGAGCAGCCCCTCCTTCTCGTGCAGGGCCTCCCGCAGCACGGCCTCGGCATTATGCCGA
>CAZFHG010000167.1:0-7473 GCA_964518665.1 uncultured Opitutaceae bacterium
GAGGCCGAACACGATGGAGGGCACGCCCGCCAGATTGAGGATGGCGAGCCGGATGAAGCGCACGGTCGCGCCGTCGCGGGCGTATTCGTTCAGGTAGACGGCGCTCGCCACCCCCAGCGAAAGCGCGATCGCCATCGAGCCCACGACCAGCAGCACGGTGCCGACAATGCAGGGCCAGATCCCGCCCGCGGAATAAACGTAGCTCTCGGTCTTGAATTTGGGCGCCGGCCGCCCGGCCGCCTTCGCCTCGGCGGTCTCATTTTCGGTGAAGGCCCGGAAGGCCCTGTCGCCCAGCTCCAGCTTGCGCCCGCCATACTCGAAGACATGCAGGGATTCGGGGGCCTCCGTGAGGAACGGCACGTTGACGAAGGGAAATTCCGCCTGGAAGACGGTGCGCGAGCCCTTGACGAGGATGTCGCCGAAAACCAGCGCGCCGCACAGCACGATGAAGTAGGTGGCGGCGCGAAAGATCCAGAAGGTGCCTTTTTCGAGGCGGCGGCCGCGGTTCGGCCGGGCGGCGAAGGGATGGGTGGCGGCGTTCATGTTCAACCGATCGAAATGCGGTATTTGCCCACGATCTTCTGCGCGAGGAAGTTGATCAGCAGCGCGATGAAGAAGAGCACGATGCCCACCACGAAGAGCGCGCGGTAATGGATGCTGCCGCGCACGACCTCGCCCATTTCCTGGGCGATGATGCCGGTCATGGTGTGCACCGGCTGCATGACGGTTGCCAGTCCGGCCGTGAAGTCGGGAATCGCGATGCGGTTGCCCGCGCAGAGCAGCACGACCATGGTCTCGCCGATCACGCGGCCCAGCCCGAGCAGCACGGCGGAAACGATGCCGGACAGCGAGGCGGGCACAATGATCCGGAGGATGGTCTGCAGCCGCGAGGCGCCGAGGGCCAGCGAGGCCTCCTTGAAGGAACGGGGCACGTTGTTGATGCGTCCTCCGCGAGGGTGAAGATCGTCGGCACCGCGATGAGTGCGAGCAGGCAGCCGGCGGTCAGGGCATTCAGCCGCTCCGCAAACGGAAAGCCGGGCACCCAGCTGAGCGCGTCAACCTGCGAGAGGGCGCGCAGGGCCTGGCCCAGCACCGCGATGCCGAAGAAGCCCAGCACGACGGAGGGGATGGCGGAGATGAACTCGATGGCCGGCTTGATCAGCCGCTGCTCACGCGCCGTCGCGATCTGGTTGATGTAGATCGCCGCCCCCACGCCCAGCGGCACGGCGATCACGAGTGCGATGACGGAGACCATCAATGAGCCGGCAAACAGCGGCAAGACGCCGTACCAGTCCTGCCAGAAGCTGGCGGTGAGCCATTCGCGGCCGAAAATAAAGCCGGTGAACGCATGCCAGGCCGGCACCGGCTTCTTGTGATCCCAGCTTTCAAGCTGCATCACAACCTGCGGAAATCCCTCCAGGTATTGCCGGGTGAGCTGGCTGAATCGCTCCATGCGCTCCTGCAACGCAGGGGTCGGCAATACGGGCGGGCTGGCAATGATCCCGCGCAGATCACCGGCCAGGACCTCGGCGGTCTCGCGGTAGGCGGGCAGCGCGGCGGTGAGGGGGGCCAGTTCCCGGCCGATGTCCACCGGGGCGATGACCACGGCATCCGCCTCGGCCTGCTTGCCCTCCGCCAGCAACTGGCGGCGCTTTTCCTTCATGTCCTCGATGATCTGATACTTGGTTTTGATCTCGGTCACCAGCTCGGTGAGTTCCGACACCAGACCTCGGAGGGGATCGACCGCGTCACTGAAGCGACCCGCGAATTCATCAAAGGAGGCCAACCGGGCATTGGCTTCCGCGATACTGGCGCCTTCCGTGGTCGTGTAATGTTGCAGCGTGCGCAGGCGCACGTCCGAAAGGTAGCGGGTCAGGGCGGTGTGATCCTGCTCCTGCTGCCGCATGTAGTCCACGTACTCCAGCCCCGCCAGGCGGTAAACCCTCATGCCGTGCCGGTTCTGGCTGAAGAAATCGAAACCCTCGCGGAAGAGGAAGATCGTGATCAGCGCGAGCACGACTACCGCCACGGTCGCGTTGCCGCCAAAAAACGCCTTGATGATCTCGTCCAGCGTCAGACCGAAAAAGCGCGTGCGCGCCTTGCCGATGCGAAATGTTCCGGGAGGAGTGGATTCAGGCGGCATGCAACGAAGGCGGGAGCAAAGGGAGGGTTGGATCTGGTATTGGCCTCAAAAAACAACAGAAGTCCGCCCAACCACCGTCAAGCGGACCTCTGTGACGAACAGGTGACGAATCGCTATCGCTCAGCGGATAGGCACGAAGCCGATCTTCTCCACAATCTGCTGGCCGGCATCGCTCAGGGTGAATTCGACGAACTTGGCCGCCTCGCCCGTGGGCTCGCCGTTCGTGTAATAGAACGTCGGGCGCGCATACGGATACTTCTTAGCATGAACGGCTTCCTTGGTCGGAATGTGGCCGTCGACCGGAATCACCTTGATGCCCTCGGCATTGAGGTAGGCCAGACCGACGTAACCGATGCCGTTGGGATTCTTGGCGACCTCGGCGACGATCTGCTCGTTGCCCGCCATCTTCTGCGAGGAGGAGGCGTAGTCGCGCTTCTTCATGGCGAGGTCCTTGAAGTCCGAGTAGGTGCCGGAGGAGGTATTGCGCGTGTAGATCGAAATCCGGCCCGCATTGCCGCCGACGGCGGACCAGTCGGTGATGTCGCCAGTGAAGATCTGCTCCACCTGGCGCTTGGTCAGGGCGGTGATCGGGCTGGCCGCGCTCACGATGATGGCGATGCCGTCGTAGGCGACGATCTGCGGCTTCATGGAGACGCCCTTGGCCGAGGCCGCCGAGACCTCGGTGGTCTTGGCCCGGCGGGACGACATACCGATCTGGGCCGTGCCGTCGGTGATGGCCGCAATGCCGGTGGTGGAACCCTCGGCGGCGATCTCAAACGAGACGCCGGGATGGGTAGCCTTGTATTCCTCAGCCAGCATGGGGACGAGCTTGGCGCCGAGCGTGTCGGAGCCCTTGATGACGAGCTTCTGCGCGGAAGCGATGGTGCCGGACGCGAGGAGCGCGGTGAGCAGGAGAATGGTCTTTTTCATGTTCGGATGATCTCTGGGTTGGTTAGAACTTCACGACGAGGTCGAGCTGGAGGATCTGGGAGTGGTCGAGATTGGCCAACGCGTAGGTGAGCTTGTCCTGCATCGCCGTGGTGTAGAAATAGGAGACGTTGGCGCTGGCGAAATCGGTGACGTTGTAGCTGCCGGCGAGCTTGAAGCCGTCCTGGTTGAGGCGGCCGAAGGCGAAGTCGGAGTCATTGAGGTTCACGTCCACGGAACCGAGGCCGACCTGGCGGTAGTCGAGCTTGACGCTGTAGTCACCCGCCACCTTGCCGGAGCCGAAGCTGTAGCCCATGCCGACGAGCCAGGCGAGCGGGTCCTTGTCCCACGTGGCGGTGTTCAGGCCGTAGACCTTGGACACGCGCGTGCCGGCGGTGAAGTTGTAGGCGGAGTCCCAGTAGAGCTTGACCGAGGTGCCGGCACCGTTGACGCCGACCCAGTTGACCTCACCGGCGAAGGTGAAGACGTTGAGTGCGCGGGTCGAACCGTTGAATGCGGTCTCGTTGTCCGCACCATCCAGCGTGGACTGGCTGTACTTCATGAAACCAGGGGCGAGGATGATGCTGTTGACGACGTTTCCAATCTCATCCTTGCCGAACCAGTGCGTGTAGACGGCCTGCTGCGCAAACAGCCAGGCATCGCGGCCGGCCGGGCCGGAAGTGGCCTCCGACCGGTCGTCCATCAGGATCTGGGCCGCGCGGACTTCGAAGGTGTCCTTCTCATTGATGAAGTACTTGTAGTTTTCATTCAGACCCTGGGGATTGATGTCACTGTCCCAGACGAGGTCGGTAGTGTAAAAAGGGTTCTTCTGCTTGCCGCCGACAAAGGACCAGGTGCGATTCGGCTGCCAGGAGACATAGGCGCGGGCCAGGTACAGGTTGTAATCGTTATTCGCATCCTGGAAGGTTTGGTTGCCCGAGTCGGCCGCCGAGGCGGACTCGAGGGCAAAGCCGGCGCCCCAGCCCTTCTGGAGGAGGGCATCGCCATTGAACCGGAAGCGGAACCGCTCGCGGGTGCGTTCGTTGCTGACGGTCGGGGAGCCGCTCGCCGTCTCTGGTGCTTGCACTTCCATCTGGTGCCGGAGGCGGATGTCGCCCGACAGTTTGAATTCGCTGAGCGAGGAATTGAGGTTCAGCTTGCCGGCAGAGGTGTTGGCGGCGAAATCCTTCACCAGCTCGGTGCGGATTTCCTCGGCCTCCTGGTCATTGAGGATGCCCTTCCTGACGAGCAATTCGATCAGCGGTCCGCTGTCCTGGGCCATGGCGCCCGCCGTGAGCATCAGACTGCCGCCGAGGGCGAGCCATTTGGATTTAAGAGAGAACATATGGTATGCGGTCTTAGGTTATTGGTTCTTGGAACCCCTCCTTTGTACCGGACGATTGTGACGAACCCGTGTCGGTCTTGTCACAAAGCCGCAAAACCGCCCGTAGCCGGCAGCCGCCGCTGCCACGCCGTAACATTCGTGTCGCACCGGGGAATGGCCGGCCTGCCGGGTTGGATTATCGCCCTTCCCGAATAGCAAAAACTGGCCTGCAGTCAGGGCCCTACCGCCGCCGCTGTTCGACGAACGCCAGCATCAGGTCGTTCTTCGACAGGCTGCCCAGAAGGCGGCCGTTCGCATCCACCACCGGCAGACGCTGCAGTCCCTCCTGCGACAGAAACCGGCCCAGGGCCTCCGCCAGGGCATCGTCCTCATGGAGTCGGGGAAAATCCTCGCGCAGGATGTCCTTCGCAATGACCAGACCAGCCAGGCTCGGGTCCGCGAGGTAGGGCTTGATGTCATGCAGCGACACCGCCCCGGCAAACCGGCCGGCCTCGTCGTTCACGTAGAGGTTGTTCACGCGCACGGAAATGAAGAGCTTGGCGATCTCGGCAAAACGGGCATTGAGCGGAATCGTCGGCGGATTCGGCTTGGTGAGATCCCCCACCCGGTCGAGTTGCAGCCGGGCCTTCGGATTCTCCTCGGCCTTGCGCTTCAGCGCCTCGCTGTAGAGCGAATGTCCCTCGATCCCGCGGGCGGTGAAGAACGCGACCACACTGCAGAGCAGGAGCGGCAGGATGATGTCGTAGCTGAGGGTCATCTCAAAGAGCATGATGACCGCCATGACCGGCGCGCGGCTTGCCGCGGATAGAAACGCGCCCATGCCCACCAGCGCGAACGCTCCCGGGGTCGGGCCGCTGGCCCACAGCACCTGAACCGCGGAACCAAACACGTACCCGGCCGATGCGCCCATGAAGAGCGTTGGCGTGAACACTCCGCCCGGCGCCCCCGAGCCCACGGAGCACGCGGTGGCGAGCCACTTGCAGCAGACGATGCCGAGCAGGATCATCCACGGGATCTCGCCGTTCAGGATCTGGACAATCACCGAGTAGCCGTTGCCGCAGACCTCGGGGACATTGATGGCGATCAGCCCCACCAGCAGGCCGCCGAAGGCCAGCCGCGGCACCAGGGGCAGCCGGGTGGCGACAAACATTGCCTCCGCCTGCTTGAGCGAACGCAGGAACCACGGCGCCAGCGTGCCGGCGATGAACCCGAGCAGGACGTAGGGCACCATCTCCAGCGGAGATTGCAGGGTGAAGGTCGGCACCTGGTAGAGATTTTCATTCCCCGACAGCACCATCATCGTCAGCGCTGCCGTGACCGAGGCCGCCACCAACGGGCCGAGACTCTCCATCGCAATCGTTCCCAGAATGATTTCGGCCACGAAGAACGAACCGGCGATCGGCGCGTTGTAGGCGGACGCAATGCCCGCGGCGGCGCCGCAGGCCACCAGCAACCGCAGCTGCTGCGTGGAAAACTGCCGCCACCGGCCGAGCAGCGAGGCCAGCATCGCAGCGGTCTGCACCATCGGACCCTCGCGGCCGATCGAACCGCCCGAACCGATGGAGAACAGCGAGGCGACGACCTTCACCAACCCCGTGCGCAGGGGCATCCGGCCGTCGCCGAGCACGATCACCTCCATGTAGTCGGTCGAGCTCTTGCCCTTCACGAGGTGTTTGCCAAGGAGAAGGACGCAGCCGGCCAGCAATCCGCCGAATGCCGGCACCAGCAACCGGCCCCACCAGGGCAGCCGGCGGATGGATTCCACGATGCCGGAATGCGAATTGGTCAGCAGCAAGTGGATGCCCTCCGCGCTCGCGCTGAACAAGGCCGCACCCAGCGCACCGAGAAATCCCGCCAAGGCCGCCCACATGAGCGTGGCCTGCCATTCCGTGGGCTGGAGACGTTCAGCCAGCCAAAGCCGCAGCCGGAGGAGGCGCATGAGCCGCTCCATCAGCAGCTTTGCGGGATCGGTGACGGCCTTCATCTTTGCTCCGCACCGTAAGCGAGGAGTCCGGGAAAACAAGCCCGCGCTCGGAAGTTTAAACCAAGCCTGCGGGCTTCAGCCTCTCGCATCGAGGCAGAGTATATCGTAGCGCGGTGCTTCAGCCCGCGCTTGTTCGCCACCCCGGCAGTTCGGTGCCCCGCACCAGTGCCGGCTGAAGACCGGCACTACGACTTCTGACTAATCCACTCAATCACCGTGCTCACCATTTTCTGCGCGTTTCCTTCGGAGAACCCGTGATCTCCGTCCGGCAGCGTGACCAGTTTTGCCAATGGACCAGCCACCGCCTTGATCGCCTCGGAGTCCTGCACGGGCACCACGTCATCCGCCGTGCCATGCAACAGGAGCCACGGCACGTTCACGGCACGGCCCGCGGCCAGCACATCGCCGATCCGCGCCATGTCCGCCATGTATTCCGCCGAAAGCGGACACGCCGGATTGTCCCACATGGTGGCGGCTCCGGGCGTAAGAGTGCCGAACTCCCGCTGCGCGAATGCCGCCGTGTGCACCATTCCCGCCAAAGATATCAAGAACCGGATGCGCGGGTCCCGACTGGCGCGCAAAACGCCCACCGCGCCACCCATGCTGTGGCCGGCATAGCCGATCCGCCAGCCGGGCAGTGCGTCCAGCACCGCGCCGAGGTCGGCTGTTTCCTTCGTGATGGTGCTGGCCGTGAAAGCGCCTTCAGAGGCGCCGTTGCCGGAAAACGAAACACGCAGGACGGCCACTCCCGCCGCAGCCAGCCCCTCGGCGAGCGCGACGAGATGAGGGCGGTCCTTGTTGCCGGTTACGCCGTGACCCACGACGACGAGGGTGTCATTGGCGGGGGCGCCGGGATGGAAGGTGAAATCAAGCCGCTCTCCCTGGGAGTTGCGGATGACCGGGGGAATGGCGCGGGCGGTGTGGGTGTGGCTCATGGGTGAAAAAGCAGAATGCGACCGCCGGCCCGGAGCAAGCGGAGATCGGAGGTCAGCGTCTTTGGGTAGGGCCCGGCCTCCGGACGGGCCGAAAGGCAGACGCACACCAAACCGCCCGTCCGGAGGCCGGGCGCTACCT
>CAZFHG010000168.1:0-7448 GCA_964518665.1 uncultured Opitutaceae bacterium
ATCACGCCCGCGGCCAAGGAAGCGAACAAGAAGGGCAAGAAATAGCTTTTTGGGTATGTGGGAATACGGGCGCGAGCGCGGGCTCGCGCCCTTTCCGTTTCCGACCGCCCAAGTCAAACCGGACGCCGAAACGCCGGTTGCATCCCCGAAGTCACGATGCCCAGCGTAAGCAGGGAATTGATCGGCATCAGGATTGCCGCCACCAGCGGGTTCATGTGGCCCGCCACGGCGAGACCCACCGCAAGCACATTGTACACGACGGAGAAGATCAGGATCGCCCACTGTGTGCGGCGCCGAACCACATCGATCTCGAAGAGGGCCCGCAGGCCGCCGATGCCGCGACCGAGATAATAGAAATCCGACTTACGCTCAAGCACCCCGCGGTGAATCACGGGAGTCCCGCGGCACAGGGCGCAGTCAAACGCCAAACTGTCATTCGCGCCGTCGCCCAGCATCAGCGTGTGTTTGGCCTCGTGGGCTTCGAGCCAGTCGGCTTTGGCCTGAGGCGACAGTCCGCCCACCGCCCGGTCGGCCGGCAAACCCAGATCGCGGGCCAGGCCCGCGACCTTTTCCGGCCGATCGCCGCTGAGGATGCCCACCGCCAGCCCACGCACCTGCAACGCCTGCAGTTCGCTGCGCACATCCGGCCGCACCGAATCCTGAAAGCGGAACCGAGCCACCACCCGCCCGGCGTGCACCAGCTCCGCGTCATGCCCCGCTTCATCTGCGTCGGCCTCGGCGCGAGGTTGGACCGCGGGCTCGGAGCGCCAGCCGGGGCGGCCCAGGGACCAGCCCCCGGATTCCACGCCGAAACCAATCGTCTCGCGCAGGCCTTCCGGCGCAGCCGCATCCGCACCGGCTGAGGGCGCCACCGAACCGGTGGCCAGCAGGTTCTCCAACAGGCATTGGCTGACCGGATGGGGATTGTCGACCACCAGGGCGTGCAGGGCGACGCGTGCGTTGGGCTCGAGCTCCCGCAAGGCCTCGGGATTCTGCAGCACGGGATTCTCGAGCGTCAGGGTGCCGGTCTTGTCGAAAATCAGCTGGCGCACGCGCGCCAACCGCGGCCAAAGGTCGCCTTCGCGCACAAACACACCCCGGCGCCGCAACGCCACGGTGGCCATCTCGTCGGCGAGCGGAAACGCGAGCGCGATCGCACAGGGGCATGAAACCACCAATACCGCGGTGACGACGGCCCAGGTGCGGAGCGCGTCGCCGGACCCCAACCACCAGCCGGCTCCAGCCAGAACCGCGACGATCAGAATCCCCACCACGTAGCCGCGCACGATGCGCTCGAGAAAAACATGCCGCGATCCCACTCGCTCTCCTTCCTGGAGCAAGCGGGCCAGGAGGGATTCCGACCACGCCTGCCGCGCCACCAGCGGCACTTCCACCCGCCCCACGTTCACCGCCCCGGCCGGAACCCGCTGGCCGATGCGGAATATCCGGGGCTCGGCTTCGCCATTGATGGAAGCGAGAGAAAACGCGCCTTCCGCGCTCGCGAGTTGCGACTCCACCACCAGCGTCTGCCCCGCACCCAGAAGCAGGGTCTGGCCGGCGACCAGATCTTCCGGAGCGACCTCGCCACCTGCGGCGAGCCGCACCCGCTGCGGCTTCGGTTGCTGGCTGAGCAGGCGACGACGGTTTCGCTCCACCGCAGCCACCTGCGCCCAACGCCCCACCAGCATCAACAGGATGAAAGTCGCGACAAAATCGAAGTAGACGAACCGTTCCTCACCCGCGAGCCAGCCGTACATCGAGCCCACGTATGCGCCCAGGATGCCAATCGCGATGGGGAGGTCGATGTGCATCGCACGCTCGCGCAGCGCTCGCACCGCCCGGACTAGAAAATAGGTCCCCCCCACCAGCATGCTCAGCGTGCCAAAACCCACGTTGAGCACGCCAAAGAGGCCGGCCCACTCGAACGTCGACTCCATGCCGAAGTAGGTCGGCAGCGAAAAGAGCATGACGTTCATCGCAAAGGCCGCGCAAAGGCCGATGCGCTTCACGAGCCCGCGACTCTCAGGTTCGCCGGCCTCCGCGCCCGCCGGCCCAGCGAGGTAACCGAAGGACTGCAACTTGCGGGCAAAGTCGATGGCGGCGAATTCCCCCGGGACCCAGCGCAGGCGCATCGTGCCGTATTGCGCGTTGACCACAATCTCCCGGGCACCCCGTTGCTGCTGGAAGATGCGTTCGATCAACCACACGCAGCCAGCGCACGAAATGCCCTGGACGTCGAGGATCAGTTCCGGAATCCGCGGGCCCGTCGGCCCACCGGCCGAGGTCACTCCAGCGCTCGGCGAGACCGGTGCGGGGCCTAGTTCCGCGGCCCGTTGCGCCGCTTCGAGCCAGGCGTAATCACGCGGTTGAAACACCGCGGCGTCGGCCGGAGACGTGATCTCGTCCTTGATCCGGTAGTAGCCGGCAAGACCGTGCTCATGCACCAAGCGGTAAACGTAGCTGCAGCCCGCGCAGCAGAATCCACTCGTGAGCATGCGCTCATCGATCAAGGGCGCGCCGCAGTGGCGGCATACGGGAGCTTCGCGCGGGGCGCGACGCGTCGAGGCTGCCGGCTCGCCGATCACGGGTGATGCGGCGCTCACGTCAGTGGCAGACAAAGTTCAGCGGATCCGGCCCGGGAAAGCCGAGCGTGGCGCGCAGTCGCCAGCTGATCGTCGCCGCCGTGATCAACGCCAGGGTGATGCGCGTTCTGCTCAACCACAACGGCGAGAGTTTCTGGCGCACCCAATGGAACTGCGACTGGGCCAGCCAAAGGAGCGGCACGGTGCCGAGGCCGAAAGCGAGCATCACCTCAACCCCGCGCAGCATCGACCCGGACAGGAACGCGAGCGCCACGAGGAAGTAGAGGGGCCCGCAGGGCAGCAGGGGCGTAGCCAACCCCAGTGCCGTCGCCGCCTGGACTCGCGACCGTCCCCGCATCCACGATTGCACTTTCCACGTCACGCGGCCCAAGGCGGCGATCTTCGGCAGGTGCCGATCCCAGCGCAGCGCCAGCGCAACAAAGAAGAGCACCAGCACCCAAGGCAGCCAGCGCAGGACCGACTGCGAAACCCAGGTCAGCGGTGTCTGCCCGATGCCCCCCGCGAGTGCGCCGAGCGCGGCATACCCCGCCAGCCGGGAGACGTGGTAGGCAGTGGCGACCGCATGGCCATCGGCACGATCCCCTCGCACCGGCATGAGGCCGCACGCCAGCGGTCCGCACATGCCGGCGCAATGCAGGCTGGTCACGAGCCCGGCGAGGAACGCAGTGGCGGGGGAGTTGACGGCGGCAAGTTCCATTTCATCCGCGGCTTTGAATCAATGGGACCTCCTGCACCTTGTGCTGCGAGGCAATGAAAAACCACGCCGCCCATGCCGCCAACTGCACCAGGAACGCGGCCACAAACCAGAGCCAGAGTCGGGAGCCCCGCTGGGCCCGCGGGGTTCGCTCCTCATTCTTTGTCACGCTTCGCATCCTCCTCGCGCAGCAACCGCGCCTCGGGACCGAGGAACTCGACCTCCCGCCGCAGCTGGTAGGAGCCCGACGCGTCCCTCACCTCGACAAAGAAATGGAAGGGTCCGTCATATCCCGCGCGGGTCTTTTGCAGGATCAACGGCTGCACCAACTCTCCCAAGGGGCCCACCCGGACCGCCGTTTCGAAGCCGGTGCGCACCAAGTCGGCCGGCACCCCATCGACCCGCACGACGAACTCCTGCGCCGAGTTGCGCTTGTTCACAATGCGCACGAGGAATTGGTTACGCACGGTGGTGGCATCGACGATGTACGGTGCCCCGGTCATTCGTGTCACGCCAAAGTTGGCCGGCCGAATCGTGGAGATCGCCCAACTGGCGACGCTCGCTCCCGCCAACAACAGAACAAAATACAGGATGGTGCGCGGTCGAATCCAGCGCGTGCGCTGGCCATCGAACGCCTTCTGGGAATCGTAGCGGATCAGCCCGGTCGGTCGGTGCACCCGACGCATCACGTCGTCACAGGCATCGATACAGGCCGTGCAGCCGATACATTCCATCTGCAACCCCTGCCGGATATCGATGCCCGTCGGACAGACATGGACGCACCGGTTGCACGCCACGCAGTCCCCGGCACCGGCGGTGCCAACCTTGCCGCGCGGCTCCCCGCGGCGCACGTCGTAGCCGATGCCCAGCGTGTGGTCATCAGTCATGGCGGACTGGATGCGACCGTACGGGCACAACACGATGCACACCTGCTCCCGGAACCAGGCGAAGATGAAGTAGGTGATGCCGGTGTAGGCGGCCATGAACACGAACACGCTCCAGTGCTCGGTGGGAGCGCGGCGCACCATGTCCCACACTTCCGGCACCGATACAAAGTAGGCGAGGAACAGGTGCGTGAAGATCGCCGACAGCCCGATGTACACCGCGTGCTTGAGCGTGCGCCGCCAGAACTTGTCGAGCGACATCGGCGCGCTGGCCAAGGCCCGACGCCGGACGGCATCACCCTCGATCAAACGTTCGATTGGCCGGTAAACGTGCTCGAGAAAGACCGTCTGCGGACACGCCCACCCACACCAAACCCGGCCAAACAGGGCCGTGACGAAGATCAGCGAAAACCCCAGGCCCGTGAGCACAAAAAACAACAGCCACATGTCCTGAGCCGCAAAGGTGAGGCCGAAAAGATGGAAGCGGCGTTCGGCGATATCGAGCAGCACGGCCGGGTAGCCGTTGATCTTGATCCACGGCAGCGACAGATAAAACAGCAGCAGGAAACCCGCTACGGCCCGGCGCGCCCGAGTATAGCGCCCGTGCGTATCAGCCGGATACTGGTAAGGCCGGGAACCATCCGACCGAATCGTCGTGACCGAATCTAGATTCGGAAGTGCCGCCGGCGCCGACCGCGAGGACGAAGCTGCGGTCGAGTTGGGCGCGGCGGGGACTGGGGTAGGGACGGCTGGCAGATCATTCGGCATGCGTGGGCCGGAAAACGCCGGCGCCTACGGCGTCGCCGCTGGGGCGATGGTAACGGGCTCGCCTTCCTTGTGCTTGCTGAAGATGTACGCGGTCACCTCGCCGATCTTCTTGGCGCCGAGGACAGGGCCCCAAGTCGGCATGCCCTTGACCAGTACGCCCTTCGTAATGAGGTCGTGGACCTCGGTCGGTTTGCCCCCGTGGACCCAGACGGTGTCCGTGAGATCGGGGCCGATCGCAACCGGGCTCTCCGCCTTGCCTCGCATACTGGCGAGATGGCAGGCGGCGCAGTTCGTGTCGAAGACCGCCTTGCCGGCCGCGATATAGTCGGCGTTCTGGCTCATCTTCCAGAGGCTGGCATCGTCCAACTTGGCCGAAGAGAGGCGTGCCGCCTCGATTCGGGCCATCGCCGTGGAAACCGCCTGGGCGCTCGAGGGCCCGATGCGGAACCATTCATAATAACCCCAATAGCCGACCCAGAACACGATCGTGATATAGAGCGTGTAGAGCCACCAGTTGGGGAGGCGTTTATCGTACTCCTGAATGCCGTCGTAGGTATGCGGCCGGATCGGATCTTCTTCAGGCGTGGCGGGAGGGCGTGGCGTCATGGCAGGCGGGAGGTGTGGCCGTGGCGAAAGGCAGGTTTTCGAACTTTTCCACTTGCGGACGCTTCATGCGCAGCGCCCGCCACGTCATGGCGACGTAAATCGAGGCGGCGGACAGAAACGCCACGAACGTGAAGAGCGCGGCGGAGTTTTCAAAAACAAGACGGCGAAACATGGGTGGGGAGGCGCCGAGCGGCCTTATTGGGCAGGACGCGCCTCGGTGCGGGGCGATGTGACCGCCTCGGACTTGCCGAGACACTGCAGATAGGCGATCAGGGCGACGATTTCCTTCTCTGGAGCGACCACCGCCCCGGCAGCCTTGAGATCGGCCACGATTGTATTGGCCTGGTCATTAACCCGCGTCGTGATCTGCTCCGGCGTCCAGTTCGGGTAGGGCACGCCCAGCGTACGCTGCACCGAGAGCTTGGAGGGGAGCGCCGCGACGTCGGTGTTGTTGGCCAGCAGCCAGGGATACGGCGGCATGTTGGAGCCAACCGAGATGGAGCGCGGATCCTCCATATGGCGCAGGTGCCAAACATTGGGATACTTGCTGCCCACCCGCGCGAGGTCCGGCCCGGTGCGGCGCGAGCCCCACTGATAAGGGTGATCGTAGATTGACTCGCCGAGCCGCGAGTAGTCGCCGTAGCGCAACACGTCGGGCACCAAGGTTCGAATCATCTGCGAGTGGCAGGTGTAGCAACCCTCACGGACGTAGATGTCACGCCCCGCCAGTTCAAGTGGTGTGTACGGGACCTGACGGCGATCCTCGACATTGGCCGCCCGGTGCGAAACCACCAAGGGCACGATTTGGATCAGTCCACCCGTCACGACCGCGATGAAGGTCAGAATCGTGAATGGCGCCGAGTTCACCAGGAGCCGATCATACCAACTGGCCCAGGACTTGCCCCGCGACTCCCAATGGGCATACGCGAGGATGCCGCAGACCAAGGTGCCAACCAGACCCGCGATGCTGAGCACGTTTCCGCCGAACATCCAAGCGCAGGCAAAACCGGAGCCAAGGATGGAGAAGAGCACCGGCGGATTGAGGAAGGTGCCAAACAGGCCCATGCGCGAGTCGGCCGGGGCCGCGTGTTCGTCATCCGCATAGACCTCGATGGTGCCATTCACCGGCTGCGCTCCGCGCAACGTCTGCCACATGTTGTAGGCCAGGATGATGAAGCCCGTGAGGTACATCGCGCCACCCACGACCCGCATCAGCATGAGCGGCCGGATGGTGTTGAGCGTGTCGAGGAAGTTGGGATACGCCAGGACGGTGCCGTTGTCGGTCGTCGCGCTGAGCATCACGCCCTGGGTGATGCCGCTGGTCCACATCGCACCCATGTAGAGCAAAATACCGACCGTACCGATCCAGAAGTGAATGTTGGCCAGCGAAATCGAGTAGAGCGGCTTGCTCCAAAGGCGGGGCAACAGCCAATAGATCATGCCCGCGGCCATGAAACCGTTCCACCCCAGCGCGCCGCCGTGCACGTGGCCGATAATCCAATCGGTGTAGTGGCCGAGGGCATTGACCGACTTGATCGAGAGCAGCGGCCCTTCGAACGTCGCCATACCGTAGAAGGTGACGGCGGCGGCCATGAACTTGATCACCGGATCCGTACGGAGCTTGTCCCAGGCGCCACGCAAGGTCAGCAACCCGTTCAGCATCCCACCCCACGACGGGGCCCAAAGCATCAGGGAGAACGTCATGCCGAGGGTCTGCAACCAATCCGGCAGCGCCGTGTTGAGCAGGTGGTGCGGACCGGCCCAGATGTAGACGAAGACCAGCGACCAGAAGTGCACGACCGACAGACGGTAGGAATAGACCGGCCGCTCCGCCGCCTTCGGCAGGAAGTAATACATGATGCCGAGGATCGGCGTGGTCAGGAAGAAGGCCAC
>CAZFHG010000169.1:0-2392 GCA_964518665.1 uncultured Opitutaceae bacterium
GACCCTGGATGACGCGGAACTCGCCGGCACGCTCGCGCCGTTCATGCAGTAAGGTTGGTCAGCCGGAGCCATGCAGCCGGCGCTGAACTGCCTCAATACTTGCAAAACCGCATTGTGTTTCCGGTAGGCCCCAGCTTGCTGGCGCACTCAGAGCGGGAGCATGCTCCCTGCCTACTCGCCGCATCGTGGCAGCTCAGGACTGAGTACCGTAGTATTTCTTGTAGCTGCGGTAGTAGCGGTAGTTCGAATAGTACTCGATGCGCCGCGGTGAGAGGCCGTTGAGGACCACGCCGAGGATCTCGTTCTTCGCGTTCCGCATGGCCTTGATGTAAAGTTTGATGTGCTTCCGGTAGGCGCGGTTGAAGCGGCACACGTAAATGACTTCGTCGGTCCGCTCCGCGATCAGCAGGCTGTCGGTCACGGCGCCGAGCGGGGGCGAGTCCACCACGATGAGGTCGTAGTGCTTCTTGAGCCGTTCGAGCAGGTGGCCGAAGGCGGGGTTTTCGAGGATCTCCGTGGGACTCTTGGACCGGCCGCCGGAGCAGAGCAGCGAAAGGTTTTCCGCGATCTTGATGATGCCCAGCGTGGGCTCGGTCGTCAGGTCGCCGTCCAATTTGGCGCCGCCCTCGAACCACGTCATGAGTCCGGTGGTGTTCTGCTGCTGGTAATGCCGGTGGAGCATCGGCCGGCGGAGATCGCAGTCGATCAGCAGGGTCTTGCGACTGTGCCGGGCGAAGCAGCCGGCGAGATTGCAGGAGATCAGGGTCTTGCCCTCGCCGGGGATGGTGCTCGTGACGAGAATGGACTTGGGGAAATCGAGCTTGGAGTGGATCTTCACCGAGCTGTAAACGCTGAGGAAGGCTTCCACGCCCGGGGCCTGGGTGTCCGACAGCATCAGGGAATATTTCTCGGAATCCTTCATGGTCGAAAGATCCGGAATGATGCCGAGGAGATTGACCCCGATGTATGATTCCACGTCCCAGGTGCTCTTGATGCGGTCGTCAATGAAGCTCAGGCCGATGGCGACACCGACGAACACGAGCACGCCGAGCCCGATGCAGGTGCGGATGATTTTTTGGAGATTCGGGGCGTAGGGCGAACTCGGGACCTGGGCCTTGTCGAGCGGCCGCACCGGTATTTTCTCCAGGTACTTCGTCGTGTTCGTCTCATTGAGGCGGCCGAGAATCTGGGTGTAGTTGGCCTTGGCCACATCGGCGTCGCTCTTCAGGCTGTCGTAATCCACGCGCAGTTCGCGCAGCTTGAGGGCGCCCTGCTCGTTGCGGGCGTATTCCTCTTGCATCTTGATCTCGTTCTCGCGGGCATCATTGAGACCGCTGGCAATGTCGGCGATGGCGAGGTCGATGGCCCGTTCGAGCTGTTCCTCGGTGACGGCGATGGCATTGCTGACATCGATCATCTTGGGGTGGCGCTCCAGATACCGCTCGGCGAGGCGGGCCTGGTCCTGCTTGAGGTTGGCCAGTTGCGACTTCAGCACCGGGACAGTGCCATGGACAGCGATGGCGGCGATCTCGAGCAGGTTGCGGTCGGACTGCTTGAAGGCGTCGATCTGCGAACTGAGTGTTTCCAGCTCGAGCCGCTTGAGCCGGGCGGCGGTGAGGGCCGAGTTGACGCTGCGCAGGCGGTCGTCGATCAGGCTCATGCTGCTGTCGAGCGAGACCAGATTGTGCTTCTGCATGTAGTCCTGCAGCTTTTGGGACTTCTGCTCGGATTCCTTGCGGAGCTGATCGGCGCGCTCGCGGAGGTAATCGACGGCGACCTCATTCTTGCCGCTGAGATTGTCGAGCAGGTAGCGGAGAAACTGGTCGACATAGCGCTGCGCCACGAGGGCCGCCGCCTCGGGATCCTGATGCCGGGCGGTCACAATGATCATCAGGCTGTTGCGGACGGACTCGATGCTGACAGATCCGATGGCACCGGCCGGCGAGGGCGGAGGCGTACCGGGTTGGGAGTTCCTGAAGTAGGGCCGCTGGAGGATGGTGATTTCCTCCGGCGTGAAGGAGTCGACGATCCGGCTGCGCAGTTGGTTGCTGTTCAGGATCTGCAGGTAGGTGTTGAGATCAATTTCGGAGCGGATCGAGGCATCGACGACACCCTGGGTGGTGACGATGGTCTCGGGCTTCTCGAACTGCATCGTGGCAGTGCTGGCGTACATCTTCGTCTCGCGCGCCTGCCAGTAGCCGACCGTGAGGGCGACGAGGACGGCCAGTGGCAGCGCAATCCACAGGCGCTCCCGGATAATGATGTAATAGTCCCGCAGCGTGCGACGCTCGGAGAGTTGCTCGTCCTTCTCCAGGGAGGAAGGGATGGCGGGCGGTTTTCCGGATTGTTCTGACATTGGGGAGGGTGGGGCGGGTCAGATGAGACGCTCCGG
>CAZFHG010000169.1:2402-7442 GCA_964518665.1 uncultured Opitutaceae bacterium
CCCGGCGGGGGGGAGCGTGGGGGGTTTTGTTCTTCTTCCCCAGGGGGGGGGGGGGGGGGGGGGGTTTCCCGGGTTTTTTGTAATTGGGGGGGGGGGGGGGGGGGTCAGATGAGACGCTCCGGTACGTACACGATGTCGCCGGGTAGAAGCAGGAGTGAGTTGTCGGCCGCCTTGGCGCGGTCCTTGCCCTTGATCAGGCTCTCAACGTCAACGGTGAAGACCTGCTTGGTGCCGTCGGCATTGATCCGGGTGACGCTGACCGCCGTGCCCTTGGCCGTGTCGGTGAAGCCGTTGGCCTTGGTGACGAGTTCGAGCACCGTCATCGTCTGCTCGATGGGGAGCACGTAGCGACCGGGGCTCTTGATCTGGCCCTGGATGGAAACTTCCCGCGGCGAGTAAACTTCGACCGTGATGGTGACTTGAGGATTACGCAGGAACCGGCCCTCGCGATAGGCCGTCTCCACCGCCAGCTGGGCTTCGGCGATGGTGAGGCCGACCACCTTGATCGAGCCGAGCAGGGGCAGGTTGATCGTGCCCTTCATGTCGACGCGGCCGATGATATCGAGGTCCGGCTCCTGAAAGACACCGACGCGGATGCTGTCATTCGTCGCCAGGCGATAGACCAGGGCTTTGCGCTGGTCCGGCGCGCCTTGATCAGCCTGCTGCGCCGGCAAGCTGCCGAGGCCCAGCGCGAACCACGTCACCAGCAGGGCGGCAAGGGAGAAGATGCCGGACCGGTGGGGCAACTGGCGGGGGCGGTTCATGGTCAGAAGCGGGAGGACAGGTTCAGGTTGAGGCTGTTGCGTTCGAAATCCGCGTAATCCAGCGTAGACCAATTGTGAAAGTAGCCGTAGGTCAATCCGGCCTTGAAGTGTTCATTCACGGTGTAGATCGCGCCGACGTTCCAGAGGAAGAAGGTATCGCGACGGTCCGCCCCGGGCGCGCCGAGAAATTTGTTGATGCCGTAGCCGGTGCCGGCGGAAAGCGCGATCTTGGAGTTCATGGCATACTGCCCATCGAGATTGAAGGCCAGAGTGTCGATGTTCAGGTTGGTGGCGGAGGTGCTGAAGTCCTTGGCCACCTGGGCGGTGAGGCTGCTGCGTCTGGACAGGTTCCAGGTGGTGGCAACCGTGGCGGTGAGACCCTGGTAGTCGCCTTCAGTCGTGCCGCTGGGCTGGCGGATCTGGTAGCCGACGCGGAGAATGCCGGTTAATTTCGGGAGGATCTTGCCGGAAATTCCGATGGTGAAAGCGTGGTCATCGAACGTGGTCGAGGCGGAGGATTCGCCGTGGCGGTAGCGGTACCCGGCGAGCAGGTCGCGTTCGCTGGTATAGACGTAGAACAAATCCAAGCTGGCGGTGTAGGTATCCAGATCCACCAGGGCGGTATTGTTGAGGTAGTCCAGTTGGTTGTAGCCGAGGAGTCCCGCGAGGGAGTAGCGCTCGATCACGGGGTACTTAAAATTCACGTTGGCATCGTAGAGCCAGGATTCGCTGCGGAGATTGTCGGCACTGTCCGCCCGGCTCTGCCGGGCCGCGCCGAGCCTGAGCGCACCGGTAGTGCGGCCGGTCTGCTTGGAAAACTCCGTGGAAAACCGGGGGTTCACGGCGTTCTGGTCGGTGTTGTCCTTGAAGCGGATGGCATCGAGGCCGACGCTGCCATCAACTGAAATGAGCCCCGCCCGGCGCTTCAATTCCACGCTCACCCCGGCGGTCGTCAGGTAATCGCCGCCGCTCTGTTGGTTGGCAAAGACGTTGGAGTCCCAGCCGAAATCAACGGCCGCGGCCACGTACACCTGATTGCGGCCGTCATTCAAGCTCACCAACCCATGGGCCGGGAGACAGATGAGCAGGGATGAAAGACCGGCAGCCAGGCTGAGACGGAGCAGGGAAGAGGTTGCCATCCGGGCGATGTTGCTTGGGGCCTAGTTGGAGCGCGGGATGGATGCCGCGCTGACTGTGACCTCGGGTGAAATGTCCGTCGGAGTGACTTCAATGGCAACTATTTCGTCCCCGGCGCCGGCGGCCTCGTCAAAGGCCGTGGGGTTTTCTTCGCCCGTCTTCTCCTTGATGTCGAAATACACGGTGGTGCGGGCCATGCAGGCCATGGAAGCCTTGTCGGCGATGGAAATCAACTCATTGGCGGGGATGTCCCGAATCTCGATGGTGCCATCGGGCTTGATCAGGGCCTGCTGACCCTGGGCCAGGGTCTGGCCCCCGGCGTCAAGATTGCCGCCGCGAACGGTGATGTCGCCCTCGATGAGCGACACCTTGGTGCCTTCATTGCCGACCTCGATGACAGCTTTGCGGCCCTTGATGCGGATTGAGGCGTGGGGCGTGTTGAAATTCATGGTGGACCCAGCGGCCAGTTTACTGGTGCAGATGCCGACCAGTCCGCGCGACAGGAAGGTCACCGTCGAGGAAATCGAAGGCTCCATCTCCATGTCATTGCGATTGGGCGTGAAGGGTTCCTGGACGAATTTCTTCACTTCCATCCGGGTCGCTGGATCAAAATACATGCCCGTGCCGTTCGACAGGACGAGGGCGTTGGTGCTGTTGTCCTTGGTCTCGATGATCGTGCCTTGTGCAGTGTAAACGGAGCGCTTGGTGAGTTCGGCAATGGTCTCGCCCGTGTCGATCTGCGAGGTGCCCTTTACATCGGCTACATACAGCTTGCTGGTCGGATTCTTGCGGCGAACCTGGGCGTCAAGGCTGCCCACTCCCAACAGAGAGGCGAAGAGGGCGCAAATTGCCGCCTTCGATACAAAAGACAGTGCCTTGTTAAGGTGCATGATTGAGGGATTTTCAGTGTTAGCGGCCGTGGCTTACTGAAGTAGGGGTTTAACCCTAATCGGGCAAGCGGATAGTTTTTCTAGTTAACCACTATATTCAGAATCTTTTTTGGCACAAATATTATGCGCTGCACGGATTTGCCCGCCAGATGGGGGGCTACCCGTTCGTGAGCTTTGGCAATCTCAAAAGCTGCTTCCTGCGTGATGGTTGCGGGAACGAGCTGATCGCCCCGATGCTTGCCGTTCACTTGGAACACGAGCTTCACCGTAGTGTTTTCCAGCAGGCCCGCATCGTAGGCCGGCCAGGGTTGGCTGCCAACCGACCCGGCTCCGCCCATTCGGGCCCATAATTCTTCGGCAATGTGCGGGGCGAAAGGTGCGAGGATTTGCAGGAAGGCCAGCACGGTGCGTCGGCTGACCTGCGGGACCTTTTGGACCGCGTTCATGAAAATCATCATCTGGGAGATCGAGGTGTTGAAACGCAGGCTCTCGATGTCCTCGCCGGCTTTCCTGATTGTCTCGTGGAGCAGCTTGATGAGCTCGGGCGCATCAACATGCGTGTCGGAGACCTTGGAATTGGTCTGGCCGTTTTCGCCGATGCATTCCCGCCAGACCTTGTGCAGGAACCGGTGCACGCCCTCGATGCCCTTCGGGTTCCATGGTTTCATTGCTTCCAGCGGGCCGAGGAACATGAGATAGAGCCGCAGCGTATCGGTGCCGTAGCTCTGGATAATGTCATCGGGATTCACGACATTGCCGCGGCTTTTGGACATCTTCACGCCGTCCTCGCCGAGGATGATGCCCTGGTGCAGGAGCTTTCGGAATGGCTCGGCCTGGGGCGCGATGCCCAAGTCGAAGAGCACCTTGTGCCAGAAGCGGGCGTAGAGCAGGTGCAGCACGGCATGCTCGGCGCCGCCGACGTAAAGATCGGGCACGCCCCAATACTTCAACGCCTCGGGACTGGCGAGGGCGTTGGGATTCTTCGGATCGAGGAAGCGCAGGTAGTACCAGCAGGAGCCGGCCCATTGCGGCATGGTGTTGGTTTCGCGGCGCGCGCGCATCCATCCGGCGCCGGCAGGGCGGGGCTGTGACGCCGGAATGGCGGCACCTGTCAGGGCATTGAACCACACCTCGAGCCAGGCGGTTTCGTTGGCCAGGGGACTTTCACCGGTGCCGCTCGGCAGGTAGGACTGCACGTTGGGCAGTTCCAGAGGCAGGGCCTGTTCGGGCAGGGGCAGTGCGTAGTGCGTGGCGCCGCCTTCGGCGAAGGTCACCGGCTGCGCAGGTAAATCCGGGCGCAACGCGGCAGCCTGTTGATAATCGGAAGCGCTGACCCAGACGATCGGGAACGGCTCGCCCCAGTAGCGTTGGCGCGAGAAAAGCCAGTCGCGGAGCTTGTAATTGATGCGACGCGAGCCGAGCTGCTGCGATTCCAGCCAGGCGATGATCTTCGCCTTCGCCTCGGTCACGCGGAGTCCGTCCAAGGAAAGATCGCCGTGGGTGCTGTTGATGGCGGGGCCGTCCTCGGTGAAGGCGTCGCCGGTGAAATCCTCCGGCGGCTGCACGGTGCGGATAATGGGCAGATCGTAGAGCTTGGCGAATTCCCAGTCGCGCTCGTCCTGCGCCGGCACGGCCATGATGGCGCCGGTGCCGTAGCCCATGAGCACGTAGTCGGCGATCCAGACGGGCACCTTGGCACCGTTGACCGGATTGACGGCGTAACTGCCGGTAAAGACTCCGCTCTTTTTCTTGTCCGCCTCGGACATGCGTTCGACATCGCTCTTGGCGGCGGTTTTCCGGCGGTAGGCCTCGGTGGTGTCGCGCTGCGCGGCCGTAGTCAGCGCCGGCACGAGCGGATGCTCGGGGGCCAGCACCATGTAGGTGCAACCGAACAGGGTGTCGGGGCGCGTGGTGAAGATCAGCAGGTCGCCGAGCTTCGGGTCCTCGAGCTTGAATCGCACTTCGGCGCCTTCGCTGCGCCCGATCCAGGCCTCCTGCATGCGCTTGGTGGAGTCGGGCCAGTCCACGTCCTTGAGCCCGTCGAGTAATTGCTCGGCGTAGGCCGTGATGCGTAGCACCCATTGGCGCAGGTTGCGCCGCTCGACGGGAAAACCGCCGACCTCGGACTTGCCGTCCACGATCTCCTCATTGGCAAGCACGGTGCGCAACTCGGGGCACCACCACACCGGACGCTCGTCCACGTAGGTCAGGCCCTTCTTGAAAAGCTGGAGGAAGATCCACTGCGTCCA
>CAZFHG010000170.1:0-7406 GCA_964518665.1 uncultured Opitutaceae bacterium
CCGGAGGCCGGGCCCTACCCAAAGGCCGTAACCGCGGCTCAGACTGCGAGGAGGTCCTTCTCCTTGTGGGCGAGGTGGTCGTTGATGTCCTTGATGGCCTTGTCGGTCGCGGCCTGGACATCCTTCTCGTGGCGCTTCTCGTCGTCCTCGGAAATCTTGCCGTCCTTCTTGGCCTTCTTGAGGACTTCCATCGTGTCGCGGCGGATGTTGCGGACCTGGACCCGTCCTTCCTCGGCGAGGCGGTGGGCGTTTTTCACGAATTCCAGGCGGCGCTCGCGGCTCATTTCGGGGAGCGGCACGCGGACGACCTTGCTGTCGGGGATGGGGTTGAAGCCGAGGTTGGCCTCCTGGATGCCCTTCACGATGGCCTTCATGAGGCTGACATCCCAGGGCTGGATCTGGATCAGGCGGGCATCAGGGGTCGAGATGGCGGCGCACTGCTTGAGGGGCGTCATGGTACCGTAGGCCTCAACCATGACGGACTCGACCATGGCGGGCGTGGCCTTGCCCGTATGGATGGCGCTGAACTCGTGCAAGGTATGGTCAACGGCCTTTTTCATCTTGGCCTGCATTTCGGTGATGGCGGGATGGCTCATGGAATTACTGGATTTGGGATTGCGATGCGGGTTGCCAGGGGGGCGGTTCAGCTATGGACGAGGGTGCCGATCTTTTCGCCGAGGACGGCCTTGCGGATGGCATGCTCGTCATTGAGGTCGAACACCAAAATGGGCACGTTGTTGTCGAGGCAGAGGGAGAACGCGGTGGAATCCATCACGTTGAGCCGCTGCCGGAGCGCGTCGATGAAGGTGAGGTCGTCGTACTTGACCGCGTCGGCGTGCTTCTTCGGGTCCTTGTCGTAGATGCCGTCCACCTTGGTGGCCTTCATGATGATGTCCGCATGCATCTCGGAGGCCCGGAGGGCGGCGGTGGTGTCGGTAGAGAAATAGGGGTTGCCCGTGCCGGCGACAAAGATGACCACGCGGCCCTTCTCGAGGTGGCGCATGGCGCGGCGCATGATGAATGGCTCGGCGATCTGGTTCATCGGGATGGCCGACTGCACGCGGGTGCTGACGCCCATCTTTTCGAGGCAGTCCATGATCGCGAGGCCGTTGATGACCGTGGCGAGCATGCCCATGTAGTCGCCCGTCGTGCGGTCCACGCCGCGCTTCGCGCCGTTGAGGCCGCGGAAGATGTTGCCGCCGCCGATAACGACGCACACCTGCACACCGAGTTCATGGATCTCCTTGATCTGGCTGCAGGTCTTTTCGAGGGTCGCCGCGTCAATGGGGTCGCCGGACTTGCCGCCTCGGAGAACTTCGCCGCTGAGCTTGAGGACGATGTTCTTGTATTTGACTCTGGGATCAACCGTTGCGGCGGCAGGTACGTGCATGGCAAACATGCAACGCCAACGCAAAATGGGCGTCAATTCCCGAGATAAGTGCTGAACCACGGATTACACGGATGGCACGGATGAAATCCGCACGGAAATAGTGGCCAATGTAGGCTCAGAAATACCAATCCGATTTTTACAGGAGGTAACAGAGTTAGCAGAGAGGTCTGTTTCCAAATCTCCGCTCCCTCTGCTTCCTCCTGTAAAATAGATCGGAATTAGATCCGTGGTATCCGTGTGATCCGTGGTTAAAAAGCTCTTACCCCAATCTCACGGTCACTATCTGCTTGGGATTGAGTGTTAGGCTGACCTTGCGGTTGTTCAGGCTCAGCTTGCCCTTCACGTTGCCCTCGCAGTCGGTCAACGCGGCCTTGGCCGGTTTGTAGGACGGGTCGGTGAGGGCAAGGCGGGCGGTGATGCGACGGTGATGCGGGTTGAAGAGGCGGATTTCCACGGTTGCATCCACCTGACGCACGCAAGTAGCCACGGCCGGACCTTCCAACCTGAGCAGACCCGAGGTCAGAAGTAGGGCGGGGTTTCCGAACCCAGCCTTCAAGCGGAAGATCGGCAAATCCGCGCTGCGCAATTGCACAATGCGCAGACCCGCCGCGAGCTGCTGACCGAGTTCGCACAGTTGCGTGCGGTCGGGCGCACCCGCGAGGGGGACGATGGCATAGTGGAAGTGCAGCGAGCCGCGTTGCTGGCCGCCGGGCTCGCCGTCGGTGAACACGGTGCGACGGAACCCTCGGAATAGGGTTAATGCGATGGTCCGGCCGGGCAGGTCGCGCACGGCGGTCTCGAGCAGGCCGCCGTCGGCTACGACCGCGAGGCCGTGCCGGGCGTCGTGTACCGCGGTCCAGCTTTGCTGCGGCTTCGTCTCGACCTCGAGTTCGCGGTATTCGTGGTTGTCCTTGCGCAGGGCGATGGGGCGCTCCACCACGTCGAACGGCGTGTCGGCGAGATAGGTTTTCGCAGAGGTGCCCGAGGGCAGGAGCACGCGGACGCGGTGGTCGTCCACGGTATTGTTGACCGTCGTCTGTACGTCGAGGTGACGCTGGCCGGGGCGCAGGCTGACCAGGCTGTCGATGACGAGCTCGGTGAACTTTTCCGAACGGACCATGCGGTCGAATTGGAAGGCCTCGGGCACCGACATGACCGTGCGGATGCGGAAGGTCGTGAGCAGCGGGCCGTTTTGCACGAGGGCAACGTCGGCGCGGCTGGCGGTGGACACGAAGACCTGGTCGTTGATCGCGAGGCCATGGTACCAACCGTCGCCGATGTCGGCGCAGTCCTCGAACGTGAGCAGGTCGCGGTAAATGCGCCCGGTTGCGCGGTGAGTGAGAGTGAGCGTGCCGTTGGCCTCGATCTGCACGGCGAGGTGCTCGTTGGCCATGCCGCGCTCGCTGGTGGCGAGGCCGGGGACCTCCGGATGGCGCGTGGGTGTCTCGGGCTTGGCGCTGCGCACGGTGAGCGTGGTGTAGCCGAGCGCGGGGATGGCGAGGCGCAGCGCGACGCTGACGTGGTGGCTGTTGACGTTTTCGGGGAACTTGGTGGTCCGCAGGCGAGGGCGCACCCGGTTCATGGCCTGACCGAGTCGCTGGTAGGGAACTTCCCGGCCGTCGGCGTCGTACACGCGGAAGGCGGGCTTGGGCTCGAAGCCGAAGAATTCGTTGAACACCGGCCAGGTCGTGGGAATTTCCAGCGCCACCTCGGTGACGCCGGTGAAGTCGCGGGGGAGGGGATTGAACACCGTGACGCGCATCTCGTCGTCCTTCAGTTCGCCCGGCACGCTGGCGGCGAGGCGGCTGGTGGCGCTGATCGTCAGACGGTCGGCGATGACGCGGCATTGGTCGAAGCGGTGCTCCATGTCCTTGTGGACCTGGTCCACGCTGCAGCCGTCCATCGAGTCGTGGGCGTGGTTCTGCAGGAGTTGGCGCCACGCGAGGTCGAGGAAGCCCGGGGCGAATTCCGCGCCGAGGGCGGCGTTGGCGTACGCCGCGAACGGCTCGGCCCACTGGGTGAGCAGGGTCTGGCATTGCGCGTTGGCCTGCTTCAGGCGCACGCGGCTCGAGAGCACGCCGGGGATGAGCCATTGCATGCTGGCTTCGAGGGGCTGTTCGCCCCAGATCGAGCTGCCCGGATCGCGGAGCTCGCCCTCGAGCCGGCCCGTGATGCGTTTTTGCTGGGCGATCAGGTCGCGCTGGTAGTCGTCGAAGGAGGAGTGAACGAGTTCGTACTGGCCGCTTTTTTTGAGCGCCTCGACCAGCATCGCAAAGCGGCGCGGACTCCACTCCTGGTGGTCGCAGGAATCATGCAGCAGGAGCGCGTCCACGTCGGTGGCCGCAGCTTCCTCGCCGAGCCATTTTTCCAGATGCTTCGCGAAGGCCTCGGGCTCGTCCTCGATGAGGCGGTTCGGTTCGTGTGCGCGCCCGACATGGGCCTGATAGGCGCCGTAGCCCTGCCGGGCGAACTTGTGGCAGGGGAGCACCGTGCCGTCGGCGCCGCGCCAGAGGAAGTTGCGCTTCGTCTCGTCGTTCACGCCGCGCCAGAGGATGACGGCATTGATGCCGCAGCCGGCGAAAATCTGCGGGAGCTGGCTGTTGTGGCCGAACATGTCTGGCACGTAGCCCGCGCATGCCGCCTCGGCGCCGAAGGCCCAGGCCTGCGCGCGGCCGATGATCAGGTTGCGGATGATCGCCTCGCCCGAGACGGTGAATTCGTCGGGCATCGAGTACCACGGGCCGACGGCGAGTTTTCCCGCACGGCACAGACGCTCGACCTGCGCGCGGCGGTCGGGGCGGATTTCAAGGTAGTCCTCCAGCAGGATCGACTGCCCGTCGGTCTGGAAGGGTCCGGGCAGCGTGCCGTCCTCCAGCGCCGCGAACACGCGGTCGAGGAGTTGGACGAGGCCGAAGCGGAAGCCCATGAGGGGCATGTGCCATTCGCGATCCCAATGGGTGCTGGGCACATAATGAATGCGACGTTTCTTGGCGGAGGAAGTGGAGCGGGCCATGCCGCCGATCTTTGGCGAGCGGCCGCTGGCGAAACAACGCAATTGGTGCCGAAGCCGATGATTATTATCGGGGGAGGGGAGCAGTAGTAGTGAGTAGCGAGTAGCGAGTAGCGGGTAGCGAGTAGTGAGTAGGTTGGCAGCGAAGCGTTGGTTCGAATGATCGCTACTCGCTACTGCCCCCCGTTTTCATTCATTGCCAAATCTCTCTTAGCGGATAAGCTCAGAACCACAGGTGCCGCCATGACGGCTGGAGCCATCGTCTTTGCCGGGTTGATGCCACACGCCCCGATTCTTGTGCCGGGCGTGGGGCGGAAACGATTGGCGGACGCCGCCGCCACGGCGCGGGCGATGAAGCTGGTCGCTGATCACGCCATGGCCGCGCGGCCCGATACCATCGTGCTGATCTCCCCGCATGCGCCGCGCCTGCCCGGAGCCTTCGGCCTGTGGCAGTCAGCGCGACTGCACGGCTCGCTGGAGATCTTCGGCTCGCCGGAGGATGTGGTGGACCTGCCGGTTGACCGGACCTTTGGCAACCACCTCGAGCACGCGGCCGGCCGGCGCGGGCTCCGCTTCTGGGACATCAGCCATGGACTGCTAGATCACGGCGCCCTCGTGCCGCTTTGCTATCTCACGGCCGCCGGTTGGAATGGGCCGACTGTGATCCTGGGTTTGAATGACCCCGGCGAGGGCGGGCTCGTCGAACTCGGCCAGGCCATCGCCGACACCGCGCGCGGTCTCAAGCGCCGGACCGCAATCATCGCCAGCGGTGACATGAGCCACCGGCTGACCCGCTCGGCCCCGTGCGGCTACCACCCGCAGGCGCACCGTTTTGACGAGACCTTCATCGGATTGCTGCGGGAGGACCGGCCCGCCGACCTCCCGCGCATCGATCCCGGCCTGCAGGACGTGGCGGCGGAGGATGTCGTGGACGCGACCGTGGTCGCGTTGGCCGCGAGCGGTTTCCACACCGAGGGTCACAAGGTCCTGAGTTACGAGGGGCCTTTCGGGGTCGGCTATGGTGTCGCGATTCTGTTCGAGCCGCCGAAGCCGACGGAGAGCGGTGCGCCGGCCGAGGCTGGCCGGCCCAGGCGAATCGCGCACTTTGCGGACCTGCCGGCGGTGGCACGCTGTGCGATCGAGATGGAGTTGGGTGCGGGATCGGCCGTGCCGCCGTTTGCCGCGGACGGGGAATTGACCGGTCGCCACGGCGTCTTTGTGACCCTGCGAACCACCGACGGCGAACTGCGCGGGTGCATCGGCACGCTCGCCCCGCGTGAGCGCGATCTCGTCGCCGAAACCTGGCGCAACGCCTTGGCGGCCGCCTTGCATGACAATCGTTTTTCTCCGGTGACCGCGGCGGAGCTGCCCAACCTCGTCTATGAGGTAACCGTCCTCGGCGATCTGGAGCCCATCGAGTCTCCGTCCGAGTTGGATCCAGCCAGATATGGCGTGGTCGTGAGCGCGTTGGATGGCCGCAAGGGTGTCCTGCTTCCGGCCATTGAGGGGATCGAGACGGTCGATCAGCAGTTGGAGATTGCGCGCCACAAGGCAGGCTTGGAACCCGGCGAGCCGGTTTCGCTCCAGCGCTTCGAGGTCATCAACTGCAAACCGCCGCCACCTGCGCGGGGAGGGGAGTGAACGCATGGATTCGCCGACATCGGTCTCCTCGCATCCCGGCCGGTGGTGGCATCGGCTCGCCGACGGCCGGGTCGAATGCCACCTCTGTCCCCGTGGCTGCAAACTCCACGAGGGCCAGCGTGGCTTCTGTTTCGTGCGCGAGCGTCGCCACGACGGCATCATGCTCAGTACCTGGGGCCGCAGCAGCGGCTTCTGCGTGGACCCCATCGAGAAGAAGCCGCTGAACCATTTTTATCCCGGCACCAGCGTGCTTTCGTTCGGTACCGCCGGATGCAATCTCGGCTGCCGCTTCTGCCAGAACTGGGATATCAGCAAGGCGCGGGCCTACGACCGGCTCAGTGAGGTTGCGACGCCCGTGACCATTGCCGCCTCCGCCCGCCGTCTGGGCTGCCGGTCGGTCGCGTTCACCTACAACGATCCCGTGATCTTCGCCGAGTACGCCATGGACGTGGCCGAGGCCTGCCGCGCCCTGGGTCTCAATACCGTCGCTGTGACCGCCGGCTACATCACCGCGGAGGCCCGCCCCGAGTTCTTTCGCGCCATGGACGCCGCCAACGTCGACCTCAAGGCGTTCACCGAGGACTTTTATCACCGCGTGTGCCTTGCCCGACTCCAGCCCGTGCTCGATACCCTCGTCTACCTGCGCCGCGAGACCAAGGTCTGGTTCGAGGTGACCACGCTCCTGATCCCCGGCGAGAACGACAGCGACGAGGAACTCGATCGCGCCAGTGACTGGTTTGCCGCGAACCTTGGCCCCGGGGTGCCCTGGCATTTCACCGCCTTCCATCCCGACTTCCGGATGCTCGACACCCCGCGCACGCCCCCGGCCACCCTCACGCGGGCCCGCCGCATCGCCCGTTCCAAGGGCCTGCAGTTCGTCTACACCGGTAACGTCCATGATCCCGAAGGTTCCAGCACCTGGTGTCCCGAGTGCGGTGCGCTCCTCATCGAACGCGACTGGTACAAACTCGGAACCTTCAATCTGGTCGGAAACCATTGCCATGCCTGTGGCTGCGAGATCCCAGGCCGCTTCAGCCCGCAACCAGGCACTTGGGGACCCCGCTGTCAGCCCGTGCGACTGTGATATTTCCAGTCGCGCTGCCCACTTCAACGGTTGGGCATAGTGCGTACCACCGATTATCCCGCAAGTTGCTGCCAGGGAACTGGCTGCCCGGCATGGATTCGAACCATGACTAGGCGAGTCAAAGTCGCCTGTGCTGCCATTACACCACCAGGCAAGGAAGTGTCAGAACGGAGCACGTTGCGTCACCCATCGCACCGGTCAAGGACGGAAACAATGACCGCTGCCCGATGGGCGAGTTGTCCCGGCAGGCAGGACCGCTGCAAGGTGCAGCCTGATATCGT
>CAZFHG010000171.1:0-7394 GCA_964518665.1 uncultured Opitutaceae bacterium
CGCTCAAGTGACGGAGGCCTGACGGGCGTAGCTACGAGCGTAAGCGAGTGGAGCTTCGGCAGTCGCTGCGTTTGTCCACTCGCTCACGCTCGTAGCTGCCTGCCAGCTGGGAGCGCGACCGCCCTCGGTCGCAATCGTACGCATGCACGAGACCCTCAACCTTATCAGCGAGCCGAAACTTGGCCTTGAATGTTCGGAAACCAACCACGCTTCGGGTAAATTGCGGCCGAGGGCGGTCGCGCTCCCAATGTCCGCACTTCGACGTTAAGCGTTAAAAGTTAAGCGTTGAGCGTTTACCCCCACCTTTCACTCCCTCGCCCATCCCGCAAACGGCGCCCCGGACAGCTTCTTCAATTCCGCGGCCACTATCGCCGCATTCAATTCCGCCCCGGCCCGGCTCGTGTGCGTGTGCGGATCGGCAAAGAGCGCGTTGACGGCTTGCTCCCCAAGGGCGTCGTAACGCGCCGCGACCAGCTCGTTGAGGTCGATGAACGCCACGCGCTCCTGTTCCGCGACCTGCCTGGCCCAGAGGGCGGAGCCGCCGTTGGCACGGACCATCTTCCCCTCCTGCCAAATTTTGCGCGGCACCAGCGAACAGATCACGGCATTGGCACCCGCCGCCCGGGCGTCGCGGACGAACTTTCTGAGATACCAACCATTGGTATGCACGACCTCGTGCCGCTTGGTCAGCAGGTTGTCGATCTCCTGGGTTTCCTCACCCACCCCGGGCAGCGAACCGCGGGCGCGGGTGTTGTCGTTGATCGCGCCGCCATCATTGGTGCCGAACTGCATGATGACGGTGTCGCCGGGCTTCAGGAGCATGAGCACCCGCTCCCAGTGCCCCTGAGTCAGGAAAGTGCGACCGGTCAGACCGCCGATGGCACGGTTGACGATGTTCACCTTGGCCGGATCGAAATGGTCTCCCAGCGAATCCCCCCAGCCCCACTGCCCGCCCTCGCCGTCCCCGCGCCCGTTACGAACGGTGGAGTCGCCGATGAGGAAGATGGCTGGCAGCTTGGGATCGGACGGTTCGGGCAGGTTGAGCCAGCCGATAGGATCGGCTTCGACCGCCTCACCCTTGGCCGAGAGCAACGCCCCGAACGGTCCTTTGCGCAGGCCCTTGAGCCCGGCCACGACCAGTGAGGCGTTGAGCTCCGCGCCCTCGGCGTTGGTATGCGTGTGATCCTGCGGAAACAACAACGTCACCGCGGCCTCCCCGTGCTGCTGGTAGGTGTCGGCGATCAGACGCGTGACATCCACGAACGGCACGCCCTCGCGCTGCGCCAGCTCGCGGCCCCATTCGCGGTAGCGGCCGTTCCCGCGCTCAACTTTGCCGTGCTGCCAGATATTGCGCACCGTGGGTGAAAGCACGATGGGCGTGGCGCCCCGGGCTTTCGTTTCGGCGATCATCCTACCAATGTACCAGCCGTAGGTGTGCACGGTCTCGGGCTGGTGGGTGACCGCGTTGAGGATGTCCTGCGACTCGTCACCGAGTCCGGGCAGTGACCCGCGCGCGCGGAGCGGATTCTTGGAACCGGGCGGTTCCTCGTTGATCGCGCCGCCGTCGTTGACCCCAAATTGAATCAGCACCCAGTCACCTGCCTTCACGTCGGCCAGCAGCTTTTCCCATAATCCTTCGGTGAGATAGGTCCGGCTGCTGCGTCCGCCCCGCGCGTGGTTGGCGATGTTGACCTTGGCCGGATCGAAGTAGTCCGCGAACGGCACGCCCCAGCCCTGCTGGATTTCGCCCTTGCCGCGCGCCGCGGTCGAGTCACCGGCGATGAAGATCGTGGGCAAGGCGGGATTCAGTGCGGCGGCCTGGGCCGCGGGATTGACCGCCAGATCGGGAGCGGGGATCTGGGCCACAACACTGGCGATCACAAGGGGCAGAAGCAGCAGGGGCAGACGCATGGGAGCAAGGGTGACCGATCTGCGCGCCGACACAAAGCCAACCGACGCGGACTGTTCGAGGCGACGCCGCCGTCCCGGCGGCGGAACATCCAACATCCAACGCTCAACATCCAACTTCCAAGTTGGATAATCTGCCCTGCAGGGCCGGACCTTGGCCCGGCCTCGAACGCGCTGCGTGCTTTGCTGCCCCAACAGGCGCCACCAAGGTGACGCCCTACAAATATTCGATGTTGGATGTTGAGCGTTGGATGTTGGATGTTCCGTCCTCCGCCTCCAACCCACTTTTATGCTTCGCCCACGCGCACCTCCCTGCTGTGCTCGCGGCATGAAAGCATGGACCTGGATACCCGCAGCGGCCCTGCTTCTGGCCGGCTGTGTCACGGCCACCGAGCCCGCCGCGCGGCCAGGTCGCGTGCTGCACGCGGACGATTTTCGTTCGGGACTATCGCAATGGGTGGTCGAACAACAGCCCGGCGGCACTGTGACCACCGACGACGGCCGGCTCATCATCGCCGATGCCGGCGGCTGCACGGTGTGGTTCAAGCCCTGCCTCATCGCCCCGGTGGTCATCACCTATGCCGTGAAAATGTCGTCCGCGGCCCGGGTCTCGGACCTGAACTGTTTCTGGATGGCGACCGACCCGCAGCGGCCCGACAATCTTTTTGCCTCCGGGCATACGCGCGACGGCCGCTTCGCCACCTACGACACGCTGCGCACCTATTACGTGGGCTACGGCGGCAACGCCAACACCACGACCCGTTTCCGCCGCTACGACGGCACCGGCGCCCGACCACTCGCACCGGAGCACGATCTGGGCGGCCTAGAATTTCTGCTGCGGCCCGACCACGTTTATCACCTCACACTCATCGTCACCGCGGAGGGCCGCGTGCAGTTTATTCGCGATGGTACCGTGATCTTCGATGTGAGCGACCCAGCTCCGCTGACGCGCGGCTGGTTCGGCTTCCGCACCGTGCAAAGCCGGATGGAAGTCAGCAACTTCCGCGTGCACGAAGCCGGAAAGTAACCACGGATTACACGGATCAGATTTTCCTGACAATGCCATGGCCACATAAGGCACAAGAGGCACAGAAGGAACCAGGAGATTTTACAGGAGGGAACAGAGGAAACAGAGAGCCTGATCTCCCTCCTCTCTGTTTCCTCCTGTTCCAAGGATTGGATTCTTATGTGCCTTCTGTGCCTCTTGTGGCAATCCAACCATGCCGCATCCGCCAGATCCGTGAAATCCGTGGTTAAATTCCGTGACTATCCCGCGGCGGCGCGGAGGAGCAGCACGAAGAAGCCGACGATGCCGCCGGAGATCGCGCTGCAGGCGAGGAAGCCGATGGTGTCCACGCGGTCCCATTTGCAGAATTCCCAGTTCGTCCGGGGGAAGAGCTTGGTGTGATCGAAGCGATCCGGCTGGCGGCGCGTCTCCTCCAGCGCAGCGGCCTCGAGCTCGGGCGTGGCCCCGATGGGTGTCTTCATCTTGCCGTAGAACGGCAGCACGAGCTTCGGATCGGTCGGCCGGGTCAGCAGGCTGCCGATGATGAGCACGGCGAAGGGGAACAGGCCGTCTAAAAAGAACTGCGCGGTGAGGCGCTCCGTCGGCGAGAGCGCGGCGACATCGAGGCCGGCCCGGCCCAGCACCCAGCATTCCAGGTTGAACCGGTTGAGGCCGCCGCCCGCGACCAGCGCGCTGGCCGGATCATCGGGATTGGTGCGCACCACCTTGTTGAAATACACCGGCGAAGGCCGGCCGCTCGGGGCGATACTCATCTGCGTCAGCGCCGGACTCGTGCGCAGGGCCGGCACATGCGAGGCCGTCCACGGGACGATCAATATCACGAGGGCTGAAAGCACCACGCAGCTCCAGACGGCGCGGGCGGTGACACGGCGCCAGAAATAGGTCAGCAGCACGGCGGCCCCGAAGGGCAGGTTGACCGTGAGCACGAGGTTCACGATCGAAAGGAAGTCGCCCATGAGCCACGCGGAGACCGTCCCGAGCGCGAGCACCACCACGATGGTCCAGCGGGCGTAGTACACGCCCTGGGTCTGGCTGAGATCCGGCCACAACTGGCGATACACGTTGCGGACAAACAGCGACGAGATCGCGAGCGCCTTGGCGGCCAGGGTGGACATCGTGCCGGCCAGCACGCCGGCCAGCATGAGGCCGACGAGGCCGGGACCGAGCAGGCGGTTGGACATCATGCCCCAGGTGGCGTCAGGGTCGGAGAGGCCGCCGACGCCGAACAGCGCCACGGCGATCAGGCCGGCGAAGGCCCAGAGGATGATCATGAACCGCTTCAGGTAGGTGCCGGACGCGGCGCCGAAGCGCGCGGCATACTCGTTCTTGGCGGAGCCGGAGATGCCCATGTTGTGGCTGAGCCCGCCGTTCTGCACGATGCTCACCAGCAGAATGCCGCAAAGGCTCACGACGGAAAACTGCTCGGTGACGCCGGAGCCGAAGAGGTCGAACATCTGCCGCGGCACCTTCTCGGCCAGTCCCGACCAGCCGCCGATCGCATAGAGTCCGGTTGGGATCAGCAGCAGGGAAAAGACGATGATGAGCACGCTTTGCAGCCCCTCATTGACGGCCGCCGCCGCCATGCCGCCCAGCACGATGTAGGTGCCCACGACGACGGAGAAGACCACGTAGAACAGCACATCGTTGAGCACCGTGATGTAGCTGTGCAGCTCGCCACGGGCGTTGCGGTCGCGCAGCGTGTCGAGCACCAGCTGCTGTCCGGCCGGCAGCGCACCGGCCGCGGCCTGTTTCTCCAGGAGCTTGAGCTCATGGTAGCCCTCCACCGAGGCCCGGTCGGCGGCCGTCCACTCGACCTGCGGTTTCACGACGAGCGAGGAGGCGATCTTGTAGGCGGTGACGTTGCCAAAGCCCAGGAACACGCAGGCGACCAGGATCTGGAACATCGCGTAGAAGAGGCTGAGGCTCTTGCTCGCGTAACGGTCCTCGAACAAATCGGACACCGTCGTGAGCCGCACGCGGCGGAACCATACGGTCATGAACCAGAAATACGGATTCATGAACACGGTCTGGAACGAGAGCCAGCAACCCGGCGCGCCCTGCTGGTAGACGAAGCTCGCGGTGCTCACGGCGCCCTGCGGCTCGGTGGCGTTGCCGAAATTCAGGAAGAACTGGTAAAGCTTGCCGAGCTTGCGGCCCGCGAGAAAGAAGCCCTCCTCGTTCTTGGTGCCGCCGGAGGCGCGGCGGCCGATCCAGATCACGGCCAGCAGGTAGGCGACGACGACAAGGATATCCAGGATGTGCAGGCTGCCAAAATGCATGGGGAAAGGGGTCGGGGTTGACTGGCCCGAAGCGTTGGCTCGTCGCCAAAACCGGCAACGAACGTCGAGACCGGACAGTCCGTGGCAGGCTAATCTTTCTCTTTCCTCTTTATCTTTCTCTTTCGTCAGGGTCATCGCTTCGAGGATCGAGTCCGATCCCTCGGGCGCGCCTCCGGCGGGAGAAAGAGAAAGATAAAGAGGAAAGAGAAAGATTGGGCCCTGAGACACTTACCCCTTAAACCTTACTCCGCTTACCCCCTTACTTCCGCATGCAAGCCGCGCCCACTCCGCCCTGGTACCGTTCCTCCGCGTTGGCCGCGGTGGTCCTGATCACGGCCGGCACCCTCGCCTACCTGAACAGCTTCAGCGGTCCGTTCGTGTTCGATGACGAACCCTCGATCCTCGGCAACGCCTCGATCCGGAGCTTCGCCACGGCGTGGAGGCCGCCGGCGGACGGCGGACTGACAGTGAGCGGTCGCCCCGTGCTGAACCTGAGCCTGGCCTTGAACCATGCGATCAGCGGCGACCAGGTCTGGAGCTATCACGCCCTCAACCTCCTGATCCATCTTGCCGGCGGGCTGACTCTCTTTGGCCTCGTGCGCCGCACACTGCGGCAACCGGTCCTCGCCGCGCGTTACGCCGCCGACGCACAGCCCATCGCGCTCCTCGCCGCAGCCCTGTGGCTGCTGCATCCGCTGCAGACTGCCGCGGTCACCTACATCATCCAACGCGCAGAATCCCTGTGCGCACTGTTTTATCTGCTCACGCTTTACAGCTTCGTGCGAAGTGTTCAACCGGGTGCGCCGCGCCGCTGGCGCGCGCTGACCTTTACCGCCTGCCTGCTGGGCATGGGCACCAAGGAGGTCATGGCCACCGCGCCGCTGCTGGTATTGCTCTATGATCGCACGTTCGCCGCCGGCAGCTTCGCCGGGGCCTGGCGCGCGCGCCGGGGACTCCATCTTTCGCTCGCCGCCACCTGGCTCGCTCTGCTGGCGCTCGTGCTGGCGACGGAGGGACGCGGCGACACCGCAGGGTTTGGCACTGCGGTGACACCGGCCGCCTATGCGCTGACACAAGTCAAGGCCATCGCCCATTACCTGCGTCTGGCCGTGTGGCCCGCGCCGCTGGTGCTCGACTATGGCCGCAGCCTCGTGAGCTCTTGGACCGAGGTGCTGGTTCCGGCGCTATTACTGGTGCCGCTCGTAGCTGCGAGCCTGTGGTACGGTGCGCGTGGACATGCGGCCGGTTTCTGCGGCCTGGGCTTTTTCCTGATCCTTGCGCCGAGTTCGAGTTTCGTGCCGGTGGCCACGCAGACCATCGCGGAGCACCGCATGTACCTGCCGCTCGCAGCTCTGACGACCCTGATCGCAGTCGTGGCGTGGCGCTGGCTGGGTCGACGCGGGCTCGCCGTGCTCGCCACCGTGGCGGTGGGCTTCGGCGCCCTCACCGCGCAACGCAATGAAGATTACGCCACCCAGATCGGTCTCTACGAAGACACCCTCGCCAAAGTGCCCGACAACGCGCGGGCCCGGGCCCTGCTGGCGGAGTACTATGTCCGCGCCGGCCGCCTCGGCGATGCCCGCCGCGAACTCGAACGATCACTGGCGGACGAACCGGGGGTGCCCGAGGTGCTCAACAATCTTGGACTCGTTTGTCAGCGGCTGGGAGACCACACCCGGGCGGTCGAGTGCTTCCAACAGGTCCTCGTCCTCCGTCCGCGGGAACCGGAGTTTGCCAACAACCTCGGCAACGCGCTCGTGCGAGCCGGCCGGCTGACCGAGGGCATCAGCCAGCTCGAGGCAGCGGTGCGTCTGGCACCGGAGTTGGTGGATTCGCGTTTCAATCTCGCCAGCGCCCTCGCACAAGGCGGTCGAACGGAGGAGGCCATGGCGGCACTCACTGCACTGCTGACCCGGCATCCGGACGACGCCGGCAGCCACAATCTCCTCGGCAATTTGCTCCTCGCGGCCAGTCGCCGCCCAGAGGCGATCGAGCACCTGACGGCGGCCGTGCGACTCGCGCCGGCGAACGCCGATTACCACAACCAACTTGGCATCGCCCTCGGCCGCGCCGGACGGCTGCGCGAGGCGCTCGTGGAATTCGAAGCAGCGCTTAAGCTCGACCCCGCCCACCCCAGTGCCGCGAAAAACGCCGCCCTCGCCCGTCAACGCCTCGGCGGG
>CAZFHG010000172.1:0-7359 GCA_964518665.1 uncultured Opitutaceae bacterium
GGGCGGGGATTCCGATCCCCGCCTTGTTCTTGTAGCTACGAGCGTGAGCGAGTGGTGATTCGTCCACTCGCTCACGCTCGTAGCCACAATCAAGCCGGAGGAGGCGGGGTTCCTCCTTCGCACAAGGCTACGGCGGACAAGTCGGAGACCCCACCCTACATCCCAAGGCCCGCACGCAGGCGCTGGGAGCGCGACCGCCCTCGGTCGCAATCCACACTCCGGCGGTCAGGCGAAACGACCTGCCTCCAATCCATCACCTGCTCTGCGGGAGGAACACTCCTTGGAAGCATGCTGCCGCCGGTTGTGTTCGCAAAATTGCGACCGAGGGCGGTCGCGCTCCCAAAATGAAAAAGGGCCGCTCCTTACGGACGCGGCCCCTGGTGTTTTCAAGATTTCAACGCAGCCCCACCGGCGGACCGAGGACTTCACGGAGCACCATGGCGCGGCGCAGATTGTGCGCGCCGCGGAGTTCGTGCATCAGTTCGCCGCGAATGGGCGACGGTTCCTGCGCCTTGGCGTGGGCGACGATCGCCGCCGCCTTGCGTTCAACGATGCGCCGCGTCGAAGCCAGCGCCTCCAATTGTTCGGCCAGTTCACGCTGCCGCTCGAGGATCGCACCGGCGTTCGCCTGGAAGGTGGGCGGCGTCAACACCGGCGGCGGCACGGCTTCGCGCGTGAATTCACGCTGAGGCAGCGGAGTGGCCACCGGCCGCGGGGCCGGTGACTCGGTTCGGAACAGCGGCGGGGGCTCGGCCGCGGGCGGCGGCACATTGATGGGACCGCCAGCGGCGCGCTCGGCGATCTTGCGGCGGATCTCGTCCTGAATCCGGCGGGTGCGAGCCTCCTCCTCCGGATCAGCGTTGAAATCCCGCGGCGGCATTTCAGTCGGCATGTCACCGGTGTCGTCCGCGTGACCCTGCCGGCGCTGGTTCAGCCAGTAGGCAATCGCCGCGGCGACCGCGATGATGATCTGCAGATGGTCCAGGACCCATTCCATGGCAGTGGGTCCGGCTTACTTCTTCGCGTCGGGTTCACCGATGGATTTGCGCATGCCGGTGTCGGCCTGCACGTTCTCCATGCGGAAGTAATCCATGACGCCCAGCCGGCCGCTGCGGAAGGCCTCGGCCATGGCGAGCGGCACCTGGGACTGCGCCTCGACGACCTTCGCCTGCATCTCCTGCACGCGGGCCTTCATTTCCTGCTCGAGGGCGACGGCGGCGGCGCGGCGGATTTCCGCCTGGGCCTGCGCCATGTTCTTGTTCGCCTCGGCCTGCGCTTCCTGGAGCTTGGCGCCGACGTTCTCGCCGACGTCCACGTCGGCGATGTCGATCGAAAGGATCTCGAACGCCGAGCCCACATCGAGGCCGCGGGCGAGCACGGTCTTGGAAATGCTGTCCGGGGACTCGAGCACGGACTTGTAGCTCTCGGCCGAGCCGATGGTGGTCACGATGCCTTCACCCACGCGGGCGATGATCGTCTCTTCCTTCGCGCCGCCGACGAAACGGTCGAGGTTGGTGCGGACCGTCACGCGGGCCTTCACCTTCACCTGAATGCCGTCCTTGGCGACGCCATCGATCGTGGTGCGGCCGCCTTCGGGATTCGGGCAGTCGATGACCTTCGGATCAACGGAGGTGCGCACGGCCTCAACGACGCTCTTGCCGGAACCCTTCGTGGCGAGGTCGATGGCGCAGGCGCGGTCCCAGGGGAGGTTGATGCCGGCCTTCTGCGCGGCGATGAGGGCCTGCACCGTGGGGACCACGTTGCCGCCGGCCTGGAAATGCGAGGCAATCTGGTCGGCCGAGACATCGATGCCGGCGCGGACCGCGGTGATGCGGGCGTCCACGATCAGCCCATAGGGAATGCTCGCGAGCTTCAGCGCCACGAGCTTGGACATGGACACGGACGCACCGTTGAAGAGCGCCTTCACCCAGGCTCCGATCAGGCTGAAAACGATGGCGCCAATCACCAAGAGGACGATGGCGGCTACTACCAAGGCAATGAGGGTCAGGTTCATGAGGTTTCTTTGATTTGTGTTACAACTAGACGAAAATTATCGGTGTCGACGACCTTCAGGCGGGCGCCGACGTCGGCGAGGCCGGATTGGCTGAAGGCCTCATAGCGCCGGCCGTCCAGGGTGACGACCCCGCTGGGGGCGAGCTTCGTGACGGCCACCACTTCGCGACCGATCACCGCGGCGCGGTCGGCCACTTCGGGCTGACTGCGACCGTTGACGGTCTCGGCCATGGTGAATTTCTTCGCGAGCTTGGACTTCGGGAGTATGACGAACTCCATGTAGATCGTCGCGGCGCCGATGAGCAGCGCCAGGACCGTCGCAATCGCGCCTCCGCCAGCGCCGAACTGGGTGAAGGAGGCGACCACGCCGGCCAGCAGGCAGAGACCGCCCACCAGGCCCAGCAGGCCGCCGGGGACGAGGATCTCTACCGCCACGAGCACGATGCCGACGAGGAAAAGCAGGAAGACGGTCGTCATGATTTGATTACCTCCACGGTCAGGTTGAACTCCGTGTGCCGAATGACGCGCACCCGCGACCCCGCCTCGGCAAAACCGACCTCCAGGCGGGCCTCGTGGCGCCGCCCGTCAATTTCAACCTGTCCGCTGGGAAAGAGACTCGTGGCGGCGACGCCTTCACGGCCAACCAGTGATTGCAATTCCTGCACCACCCCGGGGGCCACGCCGGAGCCCTGCACTGCGCCCCCGACGGCGAGACGGTTCCAGATCCAATCCTTCGGCAGAAAGCGGGCGATGATGACGAACAAGGCGACGGCGAAAGCCAGTCCCAGCAGAAGATTCTGGGCGGGCACCAGCAGAAGATCGCCCGAGATCACCAAGGGTTCATTCGGCCAGATGTCGGCCATCGACCAGAGCAGCGAGCCGAGCATGAGCACGATGCCGAGCAACGCCATGACCACCGTGCCGGGCAGGAAGAAGATCTCAACCGCCACCAGCAGCACGCCGAGGGCAAACACCAGCATAGGTTCGTGGCCGGAGAAACCGGCGACGAAGTTGCCCAGGAATACGATGGCTAGAAGGATGATGCCGGAGATGCCAAAGATGCCGAAACCGGGAGTCTTGAACTCGATGAAAAGCGCCAGCAGTCCGAGGCCGAGGAGGATCGGGGAGATGGCGTTGAGCCAGACGGCAAGTTGCTCGGACCAGGTGACCTCAAGGGATTTGACCGTGTAGCCGTCCGCGCCGAATTTCGCCGTGAGCAGCTCCGTCAGGTTCTTGGCAATGCCCGCGGCCAGCAACGGCTGCGCCGGATCGCCGTAGGTCTTGCTCGCTTCGCTCGCAGTCAGGGAGAGCAGTTCGCCCTTCGCCTTGATGACCGTGTCGCCGATCTTCAGCTCATAGTCCTCGTCGATCATCGCGGAGATGACCTGTCCGCGGTAGCCCTTGCCCTCCGAAATCGCACGCACCCGGGCCTTCAGGTAGCTGACGATTTTCATCTTCATCGACTTGTCGATCTCACCGCCGGTGGCCAGCACCGGGGCGGCGGCGCCGATGATGCCGTCGGGGGTGAAATAGATCTCATCCGTGATGGCGGAGATGAAGGCGCCGGCCGAGATGGCCTCGGTGTTCACGTAGGTGATCGTCTGGCCGGGAAACTTGTCGAGCGCCTCCATGATCTCGAAGGTCACATCCAGCGCGCCGCCAGGGGTCTTCATGTCGAGGATCACCAGGTCGGCCTTCTGCTCGATCGCCTCCTTGAGACCGCGGCGCAGGATGTAGAGGATGGGCGTGGCGATCTGCTCCCTGATCGGGATCACCACCACCTGCTTGCGAATGGCGGGGGTGGCGGAATTGGCGACGCTGGCTGGGGCGGGAGCGACCGGCGGCGTCTGGGCCGGATCTTCTGCACGCAACAAGCCGGCGGTAAGGAGAGCCAGCAGGAAGGTGCAAGTGAAGCGGACCATGGTGGAAGGGGAAGCTTAGGACCCCAACGGCAACGTGCAAGCGTCGCCATGCTGGAATTCGGAGGGGTCTTTCCAGAAACCCATTGCACGGCACGCACGGGACTGATTTCACGGCAGGCATGGAAAAGGTTCCCTACCTCGGAGCAAACCTCACACGATGGCGCGTCGGGCAATCCACGTTCCTGGCGTGGCCCGAAAAGGGCGCCCGCCTGATGAATTGGAATCTTACGCTCGGCGACGGTTCCGTGCGCGACGTGCTCTACTGGCCCGAGTTGAACAGCCTCGACGAATTCCACCGGGTGCGGGGCGGCAATCCGATCCTTTTCCCCTTCAACGCGCGGGTATTCGACCAGGGCGACATTCACTTCTGGAAGGCCGCGGATGGCGTGCGGCGCGTGATGCCCATGCACGGGCTCGCCCGGCAGGGGGATTTTCGCGTGACCCATTGCGATCCCACCGGCTTCACGGCGGTCTATCTCCCGAACGACGAGGCCCGGGCCTGTTATCCGTACGACTATGAATTCACTGTGCGCTACCGCTTCGAGCCGCTGGGCCTCGTATGTGAGTTCACCCTGTTCAACCGCGGTACCGTGCCACTGCCCTGGAGTGCGGGGCACCATTTCTACTTCACCCTGCCATGGTCGGAAGGGTTGAGCCGCAGCGATTACTCCATCCGTATTCCCGCCACGCGCCGGGTGCGCCAGGATGCGAAGGGCCAGCTGATCCCCGGCCCCACCCTCAAGGAGATCGAGAACCTCGACAATCCCGAGCTCATCGATGCGATCCATCTCGGCTTGAAGGACAACACGGTGATCTTCGGCGAGCGCGGCCATGCCGGCGATGTGGTCATGAAAATCGGCGCCGCGAAAGCGCCCGCAGCCGATGCGACTTTCGTCACCTGGAGCGAATCGGCGACTGCGCCGTACTATTGCGTCGAGCCGTGGATGGGCCCGCCGAATGCGCCGGAGCACAAGACCGGGCTGCATTTCGTACAGCCCGGACTGATCCAGACCTTCACGGTATCGATCGGCATCAAGTAAGCCGGCCGCGCACTCTCCTGTTCTTCGAACACACCCTCACCATGCCCCAACGCCACTCCGTCACGACACTCGATGCCCTGCCGCCCGGTGCCAAAAAGGCCTTCAAGGTCGGCACCGAACGCATCGCACTGTGCAATGTGGACGGACAAATCCACGCCGTCGACGATGTCTGCCCCCACGCCGGCGCCTCACTCGCCGCTGGTCCACTGAAAGGCACCACGCTGACCTGCCCGCTGCATGCGATCGCCTTTGATGTCAGCACCGGCGCGGCCGTCTGCCCGAAGAACATGGACCCGGTGCGCCGGTTCCCGGTGTTTGTGAGCGGCCAGCAGATCGAAGTTGAGGTGTAGCAGGACTGGGAGATCCGAGGTAGGAGCCTGCGGCATCGGGCCAACCGGGCACAAAAAAACCGGCGGTGTGTGCCGCCGGTTTTGGGTGATGGTGGGAAGAAGGCCTCAGTTGCTCAATGGAGCGAACCCTTCCAGCCTTCGCCACAGGGGCCACCCGAAGTTTGCGGAGTGACTTCGTAGGTCGTGCCATCCAGCCGGGTAAGCGGATGGTAGCCGGCGGAAATCTTGCGGACATCGCCACCGGCATAATGGCAGATGAAGGAACGGCGGAAGCGCGTCTTGGACCGGTTGGGCCCGGAACCGTGGATCAGGCTGCCGTTGAAGAAGAGCGTGTCGCCGGCCTTCATCTCGACCAACTGGGGCTTGAGGCCCTTCGGCACCGGCACGAAATGCGACGTGTAGCTTTCACCGCGATCGGCCGTATCGGGGCAAACGATCGGAATGTCGTTCGTCTTCGGCACGATGTACATGGCGCCGTTTTCGGCGTCGCAATCATCGATCGCGGTCCAGGCCGCGATGCAGGTACCCGGTTCGACGAGGAGGTAAAACTGGTCCTGGTGCAGCGCCTGGCCGCGCGCGCCCGGCGGCTTGAAATAGAACATGCTCTGCGTGGCCACGGGTTCGAGGCCGAAGAAGGCGCGCAGATGGGCCGCCACACCCTGGTGCAGCATGTACTGCTTGGCGCGGTCGTTGAAGCGGTGCGGCATCATGACCCGCGGATACTGGAAAAGCGGGTCATTGGGGTTGTCGACGCCGTCATGCGGCTTCGACGGCTCATAATGGCCGGGGACACCCTCGGCGTGCATCTTGGCAAATAGGGCGCGGATTTCCTCCACCTCGGCAGGGGAAAACAGCCCGCGGGCGAGGGCAAAGCCATCGCGGGAAAATTGGTCGGCCAGCGCCGCCACCTTGGCGTCAGCGATCGGGGAAGTATCGATTACCATGCAAATATCCTAGCACCTTCGGACGCACACCGCCATAAAGCCTGCCATCAAATACCTATAATATCCTCCTGCCATGCCCCATCCTGCCGAAACTCCCGCCCCGCCCGCCGGTCCGCTTGTGACCGGTCACTTCCACAAGGGTCCGCGCTATGCCACGTATCGGGAAACCGGCACCCATGACTGGCTGCTCGTGTACACCGCCAGCGGGCGCGGGCGCTTTGGCCATGCCGGCGGCGAATTGCTGGCCGGCCCGGGCGACATGATCCTGCTGAAACCCAATGTGCTGCATGACTACGGTACCGCCCGCGGACACCCGCAATGGGAACTCTTCTGGGCACACTTCATTCCGCGTCCAGCCTGGTTGGAACTGTTGGACTGGCCCGAGGCCGCCCCGGGAGTGATGCACCTGTCGCTCGCCGGGGATGACTCGCGCTATCGCATCGTCCGGCGCTTTCGCGAACTGGTCCGGCTCAACTCCGGTCCGAGCCGGTTGCGCGAGCCGCTGGCCCTGAACGCCCTCGAGGAAATCCTGCTGCGCTGCGAGCAGGCCAACCCGCGCGGTGCGGCAGCGGGGCTCGACAGCCGGATCAGCCGGTCGCTGGCCTTCATTTGCGAAAACTTCTCCGCCCCGCTGACCGTGGCGAAGATTGCCACCCAGTGCGGATTGTCGCCCTCGCGCTTTGCCCACCTGTTTCGCACGCAAACCGGCCAGACGCCCCAGCGCTATCTGGAACTGCAGCGGCTCACGCGTGCGCGCCAGTTGCTGGAATTCACGCAGGAGCCCGTCTCGGTCATTGCCCGGCAGGTGGGTTTCGAGAATCCCTTCTATTTCACCCTGCGCTTCCGGCGCCATAGCGGCTCCAGCCCGCGGGACTGGCGCAACCGGCAATCGGTCCGGCGTTGAGACTGAATTTTTCTCCGTTACATTTTTCCCCGGAACCCGTCAGATTGCGACCATGAGCACCTGTCCATTCTCCTTCGCCTTCATCGAAGGCATCGGTGGCCCCGAGCTGCTGATGATCATGTTTGTGGTGCTGCTCCTGTTCGGCGGGCAAAAGCTGCCGGAACTCGCCAAGGGACTGGGCAAATC
>CAZFHG010000173.1:0-7351 GCA_964518665.1 uncultured Opitutaceae bacterium
CGCAGCCGAACTCGTCGGCGATGCGCAGGGCGGCGACGTAGGTCTTGCACTGCCAAAGCACCTGTTCCTCGGTGAGTTCGGAGTCCGGGTTGGTGCCGAGGTGGAACTTCATGCCCTTGGCCTTGAGCCAGTCGTAGACGGCCCGGCCCTCGGCGTCGCTCACCTGCGTGGCGCCGTAGTAGAGGGCGGACTGCGAGAGGCGCTCCTTGTAGACGCCCGTCTTGAAGAGCAGTTCGTCGGGGATGATGGCATTGTACATGCCCATGCAGCCCTCGTCGAAGATGCCCATGATGGACTTCCGGAGACGGAGGTCGTCGGCGATCTTCTTGGCGATGGCGCGGGCCTTCGGCGGCACGGTGCCCTTCGCGATGGGCTTCACGTGGGTGGTCGCATGCTTGACGGCGCCGGACTTCAGCCACAGCGCGAGGTTCTTCAGGAAGAACTCATCGGTGAAATCGACGCTCCAGAGCGTGGAGTATTTGACCCCGGCCTTGGTGAGGGAGCCGTTGAGGTTGAGCATGCCGACGAGGCCCGGCGCGGTGCCCGACCAGTTGGCGACCGTGAGGATGGGGGCCTGGTGGGAGATGAGGCCGTGCAGGATGTGGTGCGAGTACTGCCAGACCGCCTCGGCGACGATGATCGGAGTCTTGGGGTCGATCTTGGCGAAGACGGCCATGCCCTCCTTCTGGGAGGAGATGAAACCGTGCTTGAGCTCGGGTTTGTAGGGATGGGCGCGAACGAGCTTGTAGCCGAGGCGGGCGACGGCGGCGGTGAGCTGTTGCTCCATCGCCTGCTGGCCGGACCAGGTCTTTTCGTTGGCGGACTGGCGCAGGTCGCCATTGGCGACGAGCAGGATGGTTTTTTGCGGGGATTTTTTCATGACGAATACGGGTTACTAGATAAAATCGGCGGACGTATGGGGACACGCGACCGGACAGGACGGCCATTATACGCTGGCAGTTGAAGCGCAGGAATGGATAGTTTGCGAATAGGCATGGATAATATCGGCAGGCCGGTGCAGCGCGCGCTCCTCTCCCAGCAGGTGAGCGGGGCGCGGTATTTCTTCCTGAACCTGGCGCCGGCACGGGGGGCGCGGCCGGGTCCGGCGTTGGGCGGGCGGGAGTTGTGCAATCCCGACTACCGGGTGGATCGCGAATCCTACGCCTATGCCGGCCTGGAGTACGTGGCGCAGGGCGAGGGCAGGGTGGAATTGGACGGGGTGTCGCATCCGCTGGCACCGGGGGCGGTGTTTGCCTACGACCGCGCGACCCGCTGCGCCATCCACACCGATCCGGCCCGCCCGATGGTGAAGTATTTCGTGTGTCTGGCCGGGGCGAAGGCGGGCCGGAGGCTGGCGCAGGCCGGGGTGGCGCCGGGCAAGGTGCTGCTGCTGGCGGCGCACGCGGAACTGCGGGGATTGTTCGAGGAGCTGATCCACGAGGGGGAGCGGCGCGGGCGGCTGGCGAAGGCGTTGTGCGCGGCTCGGCTTGATCTGCTTCTGCTCAAGGTGGAGGAGCATATCCGGCTGGGCCCGCGGGGTGGCGACCCGGCGCGCGAGCGCTACCAGCGTTGCCGCACCTTGATCGAGGAACGGGCGGAGCAACTTGCGACCCTTGAGGAAATTGCAGCGGTGGCGGGTTTGGAAGTGTCGAGTGTCTGCCGCCTCTTTCGACGCTACCACGACTGCAGTCCCTACCAGCATCTGCTGCGGCGCAAGATGACCCTCGCGGCTGAGCATCTGGTCGAGAACGGCGGTCTCGTGAAGGAGGCCGCGCAGCGCGTGGGTTTTGCCGATCCCTATCATTTTTCCCGCTGTTTCAAGGCCGTGCACGGCGTCGCCCCGCGCGACCTCTTGCGCTACCGCCGTACGGGGTAGGTAGGGCGGGGAGGAGCCGCAAGGAGCGACGTCGTAGTGCCGTGCTTTAGCCGGCACTGGATTGGAGAGAGTGTCCCGCACGCGGACGGTGTTCAACGCGGTCTAAAGGACCGCGCTACGTCAAGGCCGTGCACGGTGTCTCCCCGCGTGATCTAGTGCGCTACCGCCGTACGGGCTGACCCCACTTATCCGGCCACTTGGCCCTAAGCATTGTCACGTAATACGTGACAATGCGGAATGAGCCGCAGGCGGCTCGCGGTGGAGCCGTGGTATGTGCATTGTCACGTATTGCGTGACAATGCATCGCCGGCGTGGTTGGAAAGGTTGGACAAGATAGACGTAATCTGACGGTGCCGGCCGGCGGGTGCATTCGGACATTGCCCGCGACGCGGGGGATGGTTTCGCTTTCGTGACTATGGCCCAGAAATTCGCTCTCGTCACCGGCGCATCGCGCGGCATCGGCCGCGGCATCGCCATTGAACTTGCCCGCGCGGGCTGCCGCGTGGCCATCAACTACGCCGGCAACGCGGAGGCGGCGGCGGAGGCGCTGACCCTCGTCAAGGCGGCGGGCGGCGACGGCTTCATCGTGCAGGGTGACGTGGCCGTGGCCGCGGACCGGGAGCGCCTGGTGGCGGAAACGGTGGCGAAGTTCGGTCGCATCGACATCCACGTGAACAACGCCGGTGTGGGGCCGAAGGTCCGCGCCGACCTGCTGGACGCGGGCGAGGAGAGTTTCGACCGGCTGTATGCGATCAATCTCAAAGGCCCGTTTTTCCTCTCCCAGCTCGTGGCGAAGCAGATGCTCAAGCAGGCGCCGGACGCGGAGGGATTCCGCGGGCGCATCGTGAACATCACGTCAATTTCGGTCTACACGGCCTCGATCAACCGCGGCGACTACTGCATGGTGAAGGCCGGGCTCGCGATGATGACGAAGCTCTTCGCCGACCGCCTCGCGAACGACGGCATCAATGTCTATGAGATCCGTCCCGGCGTGATCGCGACCGACATGACCGGCGGCGTGAAGGACAAGTACGACAAGCTCATCTTCAAGGATGAGCGTGGCATCACGCCCATCCGCCGCTGGGGCAAGCCCGAGGACATCGGCCGGGCCGTGCGGGCCATCGCCGAGGACCGTTTCCCGTTTTCCACCGGCGCCTGCTTCGACGTGGACGGCGGTTTCCATCTGCAGCGGCTTTGAGCCGGGCGCTGCGCAGATTTTACTGCGCGAATTTTGCTCCCGGCGTTAGCTAATCTGCAGCGTTACGCCGGGGAATTCCGAGTTCATGCAATGGTTGGTATTATCCACAGTAATTTGTGGGCAACACAATAGGTAGTTAGTTGACGTGGCCAATACCACAACCAGTAGTGGTGCTCCTCGATTCGTTCCTTGGTCAAACTGCTCCGGGAGGGGCGTTTCCAAAACCGATCACCATGCTCCCATCCCCTGCCTACATCCCTCAAGAGACCCGTGTTTCCGCCCGGCGGAACCCGAGGCTGTGGGTGGGCGGGATTGGCCATCGAACTTTGCCGTTGGCTCCGACTCTGCGGGCCGGCGGCGCGTGCTGAAAAGCAATCCTCCGGCCGGTTCCAGCGCCAGGCGCGGCGACCTGTGAACCCGTCATCCCTTTCCAATGAATTCAACCCGTATTACTGACCTCGAAGAACCCGAAACCACCGCCCCCACCCAGGCGGAAATTGAGCGCAAGGGCGCCCAGTTGCTCAGCCGCGCCATACCCGCCGCCGAGCGCCTGGTGGCCAAGCGCGACGGCTCCCGCGTGCGCTTCGACCTGAACAAGGTCACACGCGCCATCGCCCTGGCCTTCCATGAGGTCCGCACGGACAACGCCCCGAATTCCTACCGCGACGACGCCCTGGCCTGCTACGGCCTGCAGAGTTCCGACTTCGCCGAGGTCACGCGCATCGCCGCCGGCGTCTCGCAGATGCTCGAGCTCCATTACCGCGACGGCCGTCACCCCACCATCGAGCAGGTGCAGGACGCGGTGGAAAAGGCGATTGCGGGCGGCGGGCATTGGGAAGTGGCGCGGGCCTACATGCTTTACCGGGCCCGCCATGCCGAGCGCCGGCTGACGCAATACGCCAACAACGGGTTGTCCGACTACATCGCGATGGCGAAGTACGCCCGCTACCGGCCGGAGCTGGGCCGCCGCGAGATTTTCACCGAGGGCGTCGAGCGCGTTCGTGACATGCACCTGCAGTTTTTCGCCGCCAAGCTCGAGCGCCGGCTGCCGGCGGAACTCCCGGCGGACATCGCGGAACTCGCCGGCGCCAAGGCCGACCTGCTGGCCCGGACGTGGTGCGGGCAGGATCTCGCCAGTGTCATCCGCGACGCCTTCACGCAGGTGGCGGCCAAGAAGGTGCTGCCCAGCATGCGTTCGATGCAGTTCGGCGGCGAAGCGATCATGCGCAACCACAGCCGCATGTTCAACTGCAGCTTCTCGAACGTCGACCGGCTGGAATTCTTCCGCGAATACTTCTACCTCCTGCTCAGCGGCTGCGGCGTCGGCTTCTCGGTGCAGAAGCACCACATCGCCCTGCTGCCCAGCCTGCCGGCCCGCGCCCCGGAGCACGACCTGCCGGTCAAGCATCACCACGTGGCCGACACCATCGAGGGCTGGGCCGATGCCCTGCATGCGCTGATGGTTTCATTCCAGGAAGGCACGAAGATCGAGTTCGCCTACTCGGACATCCGCCCGCGCGGCACCCCACTGAAGACCTCGGGCGGCAAGGCTCCCGGTCACCTGCCCCTGAAAAAGGCGTTGATCCGCGTGGAGCACATCCTCGATCAGGCCGCCGGCCGCGCGCTCCGCCCGATCGAGGTGTACGACATCTGCATGTACATCGCCAAGGCGGTCCTCGCCGGCGGCATCCGCCGGTCCGCGACCATCTGCCTCTTTTCGCCGGACGACGAGGAGATGATGAATGCCAAGACCGGCAACTGGTTTGACAAGCATCCCCAGCGTTCCGCCTCCAATAATTCGGCCGTGCTGGGCCGCGGCGACGACAACGCGGAGCATTTCCGCAAGCTCTTCCGCGCCCAGAAGGAATTTGGCGAACCGGGTTTCTACTTCTGCGACAATCCCGACGCCGGCTGCAATCCCTGCGCCGAGATCAGCCTGCTGCCGGTGGTGGACTGGGAGCTTTCCTCCTCGGAGCTGAGCGATCTCTACCGCTACGGCTACAAGGGCGACCTCCCCGGCACCTCCCGGCTCTCGGGCTTCCAGCACTGCAATCTCACGACCATCAACGGCCATGCCGCCGTCTCGGAAACGGCCTTCTACAAGGCCTGCCTCGCCGCGACCGCCATCGGCACCCTGCAGGCGGCGTACACCGACATGCCCTACCTCGGGCCGGTGACGCGGCTCCTCAACGAACATGATGCGCTGCTGGGCGTTTCCATCTGCGGCTTCATGGACAACCCCGGCGTGCTCTTCGACCAGAAGATCCTGGCCCAGGGTGCGAGCCTGTGCCGCGCCGCGAACCGCCTCATCGCCAGCCTGATTGACATCCGTCCGGCCGCGAAGATCTGCACCTGCAAGCCCGAGGGCACCGCTTCGCTCATCCTCAACGCCGCCTCCGGCATTCACCCCCACCATGCGCGCCGTTATTTCCGCCGCGTGCAGGCCAACCGCAAGGAGCCGGTCTACAGCTTCTTCAAGTCGGTGAATCCCCAGATGACCGAGGTCTCGGTGTACAATCCCGACACCGACGACGTGATTTCATTCCCGATCGAGGCGCCAAAAAAGGCGATCCTGCGCAAGGATCTCACCGCGGTGCAGTTCCTCGAGCTCGTCAAACTCGTGCAGCAATGCTGGGTCATCCCCGGCGGCGACCCGAAGTCCCGCTCGCCGCAGCTGCACCACAATGTTTCCAACACGTGCAATGTCCGCGCGGACGAATGGGACCTCGTGGCCGACTTCATCTGGGCGAACCGCAGCTACTTCACCGGCATCTCGCTCCTGCAGGACGCCGGCGACAAGGCCTATGCCCAGGCGCCCCGCGAGGAGGTTACGACCGAGGCCGATGTGCACCGTTGGAATTCCCTGCGGCCCTACCGCGTGGATTACACCCAGATGCGCGAAGTCTCGGACGAGACCGATCTCAAGGCGGCCCCGGCGTGCGCGGGCGGCGCCTGCGAGTTGGTTTGATCCCGGCGGGTAAGGCGTAGGCCGCGAGCTTGCTCGCGCTCAAATTGTGCACGCCTCCATCGAGCGCCCGCAAGCGGGCGGCCTACCTGGGCAGCACCCTTTTCCCCTTTGGGATGGACGCCCACGCGACAGATGCCCCACGGTTCGCAGCATGCTGATCACCTGTCAGGCCGGGTTTGAATCGCTGCTGGCCAAGGAACTGGCGGCGGGCGGCGCGTCTGTACTCGCGCAGGGGCCCGGCTGGGTGCGGACGGAGAAGACCCCGGCCGAACTGGCCTTTGCGCACTGGATCATTCGCGACGAGGTCGCGGTGCAGGGTGAATCGGTCAATGCCCTTGCCCAGCAACTGACGGATTATTTCCTGCAAAGCCTGCAGGGTGAACGCATCACGGATCCGTGGCCCTGCGTCTTTGACGGTCCGGCGGAACTGGTCGGGCTCGGCCGGCGCATCAGTGGCGTGGAGGATGCCTTTCGGGAACGAATCAAGAAACGCCTGTCCCGCGTCGCCAAACTGGCGGTGGCGGATCTGCCGCGGGGCGCGGGTCCCGCGCGGGGTCTGGCCGTGTGGTTCACGGATTTTGGCGCGGCGTTCGCGGGCCGCGACCTGCTGATCAACGGCCAGCGCCGCATGGCCGATGACACGCTGGCTCCGTCCCGCAGCTACCTTAAGATTGAGGAGGCCTACGTGGTGCTCGGACGCGAACCCGTTGAAGGGGAGACCGTGGTGGATCTCGGCGCGGCTCCCGGCGGATGGAGCTACAGTGCGGCGAAACGCGGTGCGCAGGTCATCGCGATCGACAACGGTCCGCTGAAGGGCGGCGCCCTCGACAACCCGCGTATCGAGCATCGGCAGGAGGATGCGTTTCGGTTTCAGCCCTCCTTCGCCAAGGCTTCGGAGGGCGCAGCCCATGAGCGCATGGGCTGCGATTGGCTGTTTTGCGACATGGTGGAGGAGCCGCATCATGTGCTCCGGCATATCGTGGAGCCCTGGCTGGAGCGCGGATGGTGCCGGCATTTCGTGGTGAACCTGAAGTTTGGGCGCGTTGATCCGGTGGCGCTGCTGCAGGAACTGCGGCAGCCGGATTCGATTCTGCAGCGGTATGCACCCGGCGTGCGCATCCGGCACCTGTATCACGACCGTGAGGAATTCACCCTCACGGGCGAAGTCCGGGCGGGTTGAACCGCGGATTGCATGGATACCGGCGAAATACGTAGCCGGTAGAGCCCGGCCTCCGGACAGGCCGTGAATGCAGGTGCACGCCCAGCCGCCCGTCCGGAGGCCGGGCGCTACCCCATGCAATCCGGTGGC
>CAZFHG010000174.1:0-7343 GCA_964518665.1 uncultured Opitutaceae bacterium
TTCAAGTTCAAGGGCAAGCAGTCCCTGCACTTCGATGTGCTGGAGAAGATCAAGGCCCGTCTCCCCGGCTACCCGCTGGTGATGCACGGTTCCTCTTCCGTGCCGAAGGTCGAAGTTGATCGCATCAACGCCGCAGGCGGCAAGATCGCCGGCTCCATGGGCGTCGACCCGAACGAATATCTCCCCGCCGCCAAGTTGGGTGTGACCAAGGTCAACATCGACACCGACGGCCGTCTCGTCTGGACCCGCGTGCACCGTGAGTTCTTCCGCGACAAGCCCGGCGATTTCGATTTCCGCCCGCCCGGCAAGATCTTCATCGAGGAATACGCGAAGTTCATCGCGAGCCGTAACGTCCTCCTCGGCAGTGCCGACCAACTCGACGACCTCCGCAAGAGCCTCGCCAAGTAAGTCTTAGGCAGTCCATTTTCAGCAAAGCCAGCGGCCCGGTCCGCTGGCTTTTTAATGCCCAGTATCCGCTGACCTACTTTGCCGCTCGCATTTTTTTCTCAAACGTCCCATTAATTGCCACATCATGGCGTTAAGAGGCGTGAGGCTCGTTTTTCTGTCGGTCTTATTGGTGACCGGTCTGCGGGCACAATTTCTGACCACGGGCATTCAGACCACCACACTCTCCTTGACCGGCGTCAATGGTTCGACCCCGATGAACATCGCCTGGCATCCCGGCTTTGAACAGTATTACGGCGGCCGGGGTGGCAGCACTTCCTACGGAGGTATCGTATGGAACGCCAGTGGCGGAGTCGTGCAGAACCTGTCGCCGATCAACACTGACATCCGCAGTTTCTTCTACAATCCGAACACCGGACGGCTCGAGAACATCACGTATGCCGCCTACACCAACGCCTCCGGTTATCGGGCCGTTGTGCTGACAGGAGCCGGCCTTTTCACCGGCACCTATACCGATGTCGGTGTGACTTTGTCAGGGCTGCCCATGGATCAGGTTGCACCTGCCTACGATGCCGCTCGCAACCTGCTTTATGCCTACAATTCCGGCAACACGGTGTCGGTAGTCAGTCCGGTCACCGGATTGCTGGTAAATACCATAACACTGGATTTCGCATCTGCAGGATCTCCCACGTTACCTTACTATGTCATTGGTTACGATCCGTACAATGACGCCCTTATCAGCTACACCGCCACCGGCGGGATCCGGGCTGTGGCCTTCAGTGCAAGCACAGGTGCGTTCCTGGCTTCCGTGACGCTACCCGGCCTGACCCAGAGTCCGGACCAGTGGCGGATGGGGTATGCCAATAACCAGTTGTTCGTCTTTGATAACACCCTCGACAGCTACATTGGGTATACCATCAGTGCGGTCCCCGAGCCCGGCACGACCGCGCTGCTCGCTACCGGCTTGCTCCTGATCGGCATCATCTGCCGGCGGCGAATCCATGTTGGCAAGTAGGGCAGGTCTCCGACCTGCCCCGAGCGCGCTTCATTCGCGTTCCCGCCTCCAAGAACAGGCGCAGTTCCCTGCTCATCCGCCCTGAGATGGCATCAAGAAGCAAGTGTAGGCAGCCCGCTTGCGGGCGCAGTATGAGCTGCAGGCCAGCCCGCTCGCAGACGCGGTTCGGGCGCGCGCAAGTGCGCTGACCTAGCGAAGCTGAAAATGCAGTCACTTCGAGGCTCCTAAAAAACCTCCACTTGCCACGCCCGGAACAAGCCCCGGCAGTCGGTGGTCCATATTCCTCTGTGGAATCCCCCGCCCCGCTCCAGCCGGCTGACGAGATCGCACTGCTTCGCCGCGCCCGGCAGGGAGATGAAGTGGCCTTCGGCATCCTGATGACGGCGCACTACGGTTATGTTTACCGCCTTGTCTACGGCATCGTCCGCCATGAGCACGACGCCCGCGACATCTGCCAGGAAGTCTGGCTCAGTGTCTGGCGCAATCTGCACGGGTATCAGGGCAGCGGGAAATTCACCACCTGGCTGCATCCCATCGCCACGCGCCGCGCCCTGGATCATCTGCGCAAACGCCGCCGCTGGTATGACCGTTTCCTGCCCTTCGCCACGGGCAACGACAACCAGCCGGACTTTGAGGCGGTGGCGGCTGAGGATACCGCCCAAGATGCGGAAACCCACGAGGCGCGCGACCGCCTCGACCAGGCGCTGTCCGCCTTGCCGCCCCTGCACCGCACCGTGCTCGCCTTGCGCGAACTGCAGGGCTTGTCCTATGAGGAAATCGCCCGTGCCGCCGGTATTCCGGCTGGCACCGTCATGTCCCGTCTTTACCATGCTCGCCGGTTGCTGGCGAAAAAACTGAAGGAAAAAACATGAAAACCACCCGACTGCTGCTTGGCCTGCTGGTCTTCGCTGCGCTGCTCGCCCCGGTCCGCGCCGCCGAGCGCGCCTCCCTCCGTGCCATCCTTGTCGCCGCCTCCAATGACAAGGGTCCCAGCGATCGCCGCCTCGCCGCCTATGAGCCCACCCTGCGGAGCATCCTGCGTTTTGAGAGTTATCGCTTCCTCGGCGAAGGCTCCGCGTCCCTTGCCGTGGGCGCCCAAGGCACGCTCTCCCTCGGACAGGGACATCACCTCGAGCTTGAAACGGAGGAATCCGGCAAGGACTCCATCCGGGTGCGGGTCAGCTGGCTTGAAGGCGACCGCGTGCTCATGCGCACCGTGATTTCCCAGCGCCCCGGCGTACCCTCGGTGCTGGGCGGCCCGCGCCGCGGCGACGGCGAGGTTTATGCCGTGATTGTGATCGGACGGTAAGCCAGGTGCCCTTTCGTCAAGGCCCATGGCTGGCGCTGATCATCCGCAAGCGACGTTGATTCATCCTGAACGATGCAATCGGCACCGGACTGTCGCATTTTTTGCGAAACCGAAAAGCATTTCCGGTAGGCCGCCAGCTTGCTGGCGCTCCCAGAGCGGAAGCAAGCTCCCGGCCTACTCGCCGATTGCATCGTTCCGGCAAAAATAACGAGGTGCGAGGAAGCGTTTATGGGCGGAAATCAGGCAGGAATAATTTTTTGAATAAAACCCAAGCGGGGTGCGTCTCATGGGTAAACCCAACCCACGGAGGACATATGAACAAGCTCACTGCCATCACCCTGCTCACCGCCGGAGCCATCGCCTTCGCACCCAGCCCCGTCTATGCGGGTTCGAAGGAGAAGGCCCTTATCGGCGGCTTCATCGGCGGCCTGATTCTTGGGCACGCCATTGCCGAAAGCCATGAATCCACCTGCCCGCCCGAGCGCGGTACCGTCGTAGTCTACGACTCCCGCGATCGTGACTGCGGTTACTGGAAGGAAGTCCGCGTCAAGGTCTGGGTCCCGGGTTATTGGGTTAACACCCATGACCGCGGTCACCGCTCCCGCTACTTTGTCGCCGGCCGCCACGAATGGCGCATCAATCGCGTCTGGGTGGCCGACTCGCGCCATGACCGGCATGATCGCCATGATCGCCATGATCGCTATGACCGGCGCGACCATCGCTACACGTACAACCGCTGACCTGAACGGCTGCTCATGACCGTCTGCCCATGAAATGCACCGAATGCACGCACCTGATCCTGAGTGAAGGCGGAGTGTCGCCTTCACCTGGCTGGCAGGACGAGGTGGCCGCCCATGTGGCCGCGTGCCCGGAGTGTCGCCGCTTGCAGGCGAATCTGGCGACGATGCGTGAAACGTGGAAGGCGGACACGGCTCAGGTCGCCATTCCCGATGAGAATCTGGCCTGGGAAGAGCTCCGTCCATTGCTCAGTCAACCGACCTGGCAGACCAAGCGCCGCCTGGCCCCGCTGCTCTGGATCAGCGCCCCATTGGCTGCGGCGGCGGCGCTTGCCTTTGTCCTGTTGAATCCTGCCGCTCCTGCCGTCAGCGAAAGCGCCATGATGGTGCGCGCAGATTACGTGGAGGCGGGCAATCCCGCGGCCTCAACCATGGTTTACGTGGACAAGGATAGCGGCTGGCTGGTCGTCTGGGCGGCGGATGCAGGAAGCAGCGGTTGATATGGATTCCCTGTAAGTTCAAACCTAGTAGCTACAAGCGTGAGCGAGTGGATCACATGCTGCGCACGCCAAAATTTCCACTCGCTCACGCTCGTAGCTACCTGTCTTTACGATCCGTTGGTATCAGCGCATTCGCCGCCCCGGTGCCATTCGGTGCCACCGTACGGCACTTCCAGCAGGTGCAGACCCGGTCACTGTTGACGGCGTCACACCCGCGGCGGCCTCGCGCAATTTGTCCTTCTTGCTTTTGCGCTTACCCTTCACGCCGCCGGTGGCCGGCGGCGGCACGGCCGTATCCTGCGGTTCAAATCCGGCAATCTGCTCGCGTTCGAGATCAAGCCGATGCCGCTTCTCGATGAGGCGGAAATGCGCATGGGTGTCAGCGCTGATGAAGCTGACCGCCAACCCGGCTTCCCCGGCTCGTCCGGTCCGGCCGATGCGATGTGTGTAATCCACCGCTGAGCGCGGCAGGTCATAGTTCACCACGACGGGCAATTGCGCGATATCGAGCCCGCGCGCGGCAAGATCAGTGGCCACGAGGACCTGCAACTCACTCGCCTTGAAATCCGCCAGGGCCTGTGTACGTGCCCCCTGGCTGAGTTCGCCGTGCAGGGCTCCTGCCTTGAGCCCGGCCCGGCGCAGCTTTTCCGCGACGTGCTCGGTGGCATACTTGGTGGCAACGAAGACCAGCACCCGCGTCCATCCGTTTTCCTGGATCAAATGGCGCAGGAGTTGCGTGCGCTGAGGCGCATCAACCTCGATGGCCCTTTGCCGGATGTCGGGTGTGGTAGCCGCAGTTGCGGACACCACAATCCGCACCGGGTCGTGCAATAGCTTTTCCGCGAGCACGCCCACCGCATGGGAAAAGGTCGCGGAGAACAACAGATTCTGCCGGCGCTCCGGCAGCAAGGATAGGATACGGTTGAGTTCGGCCTCGAAGCCGAGGTCGAACAGGCGGTCCGCCTCGTCGAGGACCAGAGTCGAAACGGAGGCCAGACTCAGGCCGTTGTGATCCACCAGGTCCAGCAAGCGGCCCGGTGTGGCGACCACCACATCGGCGCCACCGCGCAAGGCGAGCAACTGCGGATTGATGGAGACGCCACCGTAGGCCGTGATGACCTTGGCATGCAGCGGCAGATAGCGGCCGTAGGCCCGGAAGGATTCACTCACCTGCAGGGCCAGTTCGCGCGTCGGGACCAATACCAAGGCCTGGATGCGACGTGCGGCCGCGCTGGCGATTGAGGGTAATGTCTGAAGAATTGGCAGGGCAAAAGCCGCCGTCTTGCCTGAACCGGTCTGCGCCTGGGCGAGGATGTCAGCCCCTTTGAGTGCAGCCGGGATCGCCACCCTTTGCACCGGAGTGGGTTCCGCGTAGTTGCGCCCGGCAAGGGCGCGAAGGAGCGGCGATGACAAGCCCAGGGCGGAAAATGGCATGGCAAGTCTCTTCCTTAGCGCCCGACGCTCACCAGCAGCGTCGTCCCGTTATAGGTCACGCGATCTCCCGCCATCACCTTCTTGCGCTTCTGGGTTTCGACCGTGCCGTTGAGCGACACCAAGCCGTCACTGATGGCCTGCTTCGCGGCGCCACCGCTTTCGGTGAGGCCGCTGAATTTCAATAACTGGCAAAGCTCGATGGGCTCGGCCCGGATGATGATTGTCTTGTCGGATGCGGGAGTGGATTCAGGCATGGAGATCAGTTTTTGGCGTCGGCCAGACGGATGCCGTCCTTGGTGATCAAGATTCGCCGGGCTTTGAAAAGCGAGCCGATCGCCTGCTTGAAAGCCTTCTTGCTCATGCCGAAGGCCGCGCGAATGGCCTCGGGCGAGCTGTCGTCATGGTAAGGCATCCGGCCGCCGGCTTTTTGGAGCGCCTGGATAATATCATCAGTGTAACTGGCGACGCGGCGGTAACCGACCGGATCGAGACCCAAATCAATTTTCCCATCGGACCGCACACTGCGGATATAGCCGGTCAGGCGTTGCCCCATCTTCAGGGGCGCGGCGAGTTCGCCGCGATAAAGGAGCCCGTTGTGCGCATTCTCGATGATCGCATTGTAACCCAAGGGTGTCGTGCCGGTGACCAGGAGCGACACGGCTTGTCCCTCGGTGTAGGTCGGCGGCGTGCGATTCAAATGCCGGCTGATCCGCGCCGAGGCGATGATGCGGTCGGTCTTCTCGTCGAGCATCACGTACACGACCACCCAGTAACCGAGTTGCAGTCCCTCCTTCTGTTCGCGGATGGGCAACAGCAGGTCCTTGCCCAGCCCCCAGTCCAGAAAGATGCCGACCCGCGGATTCACGCTCACCACCCGCAGCGAGGCGAACTCGCCCACCATTGCATAGGGGCGTTCCGTCGTCGCCACGAGCCGGTCCTCGGAATCGCGATAGACAAACACATCCATGATCTCGCCGGGCCGCGAGCCGCGGGGAATGTAGATGCCGGGAAGCAGAATTTCACCGTGCTCACCCCCATCGAGATAGAATCCCGGCGGGGCCTCGCGCACGATGGTGAGCCGGTTGCGTCGTCCGATCAGCGCCATGACGGGTGCTCCTTGGTCGCAAGCAGACAGATCATGCGCCGGATGCGCGTGCAACCGAACGCCGGGTTCAAGGCAGCCACGGGAACTTTCTCGCGTCAGGCTGGCGCTTCTCGCGCTGCGCGGAGTGAAATTCCTTCGCCTCTTCGCTCATGTAGTAAAGCAGCGTGGCATTGCCGGCGAGTTCCTGGATGCCGGCCTGGCCGTCGAGCTCGGCGTTGAACCCGCTCTTGAGCAGGCGGATCGCCAGCGGACTGTGCTGCAGGATTTCCCGCGCCCATTTCACGCCTTCATTTTCCAATTCCGCGACGGGCACCACCGCGTTCACCAGTCCCATGTCGAGCGCCTGCTGGGCGTTGTACTGGCGGCACAGGTACCAGATTTCTCGCGCCTTCTTCTGCCCGACGATGCGGGCGAGATAACTGGAACCGAAGCCGCCGTCGAAGCTGCCCATCTTGGGCCCGACCTGGCCGAAGATGCCGTTGTCCGCCGCAATGGTGAGATCGCAGACCAGGTGGAGGACATGACCGCCACCAATGGCGTAACCCGCCACAAGGGCGATCACGACCTTGGGCATGGAGCGGATGAGCTTCTGCAGATCGAGGACATTAAGCCTCGGCACCCCGTCGGACCCGATATACCCGGCATGGCCGCGCACCGACTGGTCACCGCCCGCGCAGAATGCGTATTTGCCGTCGGTGTGAGGCCCGGCGCCGGTCAGCAGCACCACGCCGATGGACTGATCTTCCCGGGCATCGCTGAAAGCCTCGAACATCTGCGCCACCGTTTCCGGACGGAACGCGTTGCGCTTCGCGGGACGGTTGATGGTGATTTTGGCCAC
>CAZFHG010000175.1:0-7323 GCA_964518665.1 uncultured Opitutaceae bacterium
TTTCACGGATGACACGGATACCAATCCACGGGAATGGCCACAAGAGGCTCATAAGGCACAGAATTCTTTCTGATTTATTCCTGAGCTTTTTGAGCCTTTTGTGGCCATAGCATATCCGTGAAATCCGTGTGATCCGTGGTTAAAATTCCTTCGCTCAACGCTGCCAGCGTTCGTTCAGCGTCGGGAACTTCGGGAAGGCCACGTGCGGCTCGCTCTGGTACCAGAAGGCGGTCGAGGCGACATCGTCGCTCAGGGGCTGATAGATGTGTCCGGGCCACCAGCCGAGGGTCTGCACGGTCACGCGCAGGTCCTTTTCAAAGCCAATGCTGTCGAGCACGTGCCAGCGGTAGAGGCCGAAGTAGCGCGGACCGTCGGCGCTGCGGGTGTGGGCTAGCGGCATGCCGACGAAGGGCGTGTTGAACGCCTCCTCAACGGGATCTTTCTTCGGGTCCTTGAAGAAACCCCAGGCGCCGCTGAAGTAGTCCTCCGTGCCATTGTCGCAAATGGTCGGAAACTCGCCGTCGCCATCGAGGTAGAACTTCACCTCGCCCTCGCCCCACCAGCCGCGGGAAAGCGCCGTCCACGCGAGGTAGGTGCCGACGTAGAGTCCGCGACCCTTCACGCCATCGAGGATGGTGTGCTCGGGATGCTCGCGCTGCGTCAGGCTGCGCCGCCACTGCGCGTGGAAATACGCCGCCTCGGCGGGCACCTCGTGCAGCTTGTACATGATCTTGTACGCGATGATGCGCACGTCGGTCTTGTTGTCGTTGCTCAGCGTGATCCGCGCGTGCTGCCGGAAGGGCATTTGCCAGTAGCAGCTGCAGCCGCGGTGCGGCGCGACGACCACGGGGAGCGACGTGACGGTGTGCGGCTGGGTGTCGAAGCCCATCGCAAAGAAATCGCCCAGGGGCACCTCGACCGACGGCGTCGCTTCGTGGTCCCAATACATGCGCAGCACCAGGGTGCGGAATTCATCCGCACTGGCGGTGATCCACATCTGGTTGATGCAGCCAGGGCCCTTGATGTCGGCGAGGGTCGTGGTTTCGCCGGCCTTGAGGCTGATGAAGGGTCGTACCTTCCAGCCACGGCCGAGATGCTGGGCCGGGCCGCTGTGCGGCACCATCGGGTCATCGGGCTTCGGCTCCCACTTCGCGCCTCCGCCCTTCTCGCCGGTGGGATTCTCGGCGTTGATCATGCGCGTAACCGCGCCGGTCTGGAAGGGCAATTGCCCGAGGAGGTTCTGCATGGGGTTGGGAGTCATGGTAAATCAGTCGGCAAACACGATCTGGGTGCGCGCCGCCTTGGCGGCGGCCTCCGGAAGATCAATGAGCGCGGGCAAAGGTGCAAGGGTGCGTCCGGTGGCGGCGCATTGGTAGCGGGCGGCCCCGAGTGGCGTGAAGACGTTGCCCGCCGGGAGCGCGACCGCATCCGCCCCGGGGTGCCCGAGCAGCAGGGGTCCGTGGCTGAACCGATGATGTCCCGGTTGCCGGCCGGGATTTTGCAACGGTGCCGCCACCAGTTCGATCGGGAACTGCGCGACCATCACGTCGCCCGCCCGCAGATTCAGCGAGGCGCAGGCAAAGTGGCCCTCGGTCCGCACCGTCACCGGCGTTCCGTTGTGCCTGAGCCGGAAGTGTTTCATAGCACACCCGGGCGGGACGTAAAACCGCAGAGTCTTGGGCCGGGTCAGCGTGGATGAGACCATCTCCAGCTCCACCCGGCCTTCGAGCGGGTATTCACTTTTCTGCGCAATTTCGACGCGACCGTCCGGAAAATCCAGCCGGGCCGTGCCGCCGAAATAGAATGGCAGCGCCAGCGAGTCCGCATCAGTGAACCAGCCGAATTGTGCCGCGCGCGCCAGGCCCTCCGCCCCACGCATCGAGCAGCACCACGGCGCCTCGAAAAACTCGTGGGGCACGGCGAAGAGCAGCCCGCGCGCGCCGGTGCACAGGTCGCAGCCGTAGCCGCCATTGGGCCGCTGCGCGTGGCCGAGGGCGTTGAAAAATATCCGGTGCGCCTCGTCGAGATAGTCGTCCTCGCCCGTGGCCGACCAAAGCTGCACGACCAGCAGGAAGGCATCCACGATGGCGCAGGGTTCCGTCCAATCGGGCCGGCCAAACCAGTTGTAATTGGCATGGCTCTCGGTCTCGGCGAGGTCGCGGTAAAGCCGGTGGCGCGTGCGCACAAGTTCGAGATATTCCGGCCGGAGGTCCACCTCGCGCCACCAACGCAGGATGCCGCGGAGCGTGCTCAAGGTGGAATGAGTCTGGGCGCTGTGCGCCACGGGATCGAACCGCGCATAGCGGGCGATCATGGTCTCGATGAGCTCGCGCAGACCCGGCACCGGTTCCACCGCATGGGCCTGGGTCAGGCTGTCCAAGGTGAAGAAACCCACGCCGATGTCGGTGGACAATCCCCGCCAGGCGCCAGTGGCGCGCCGCACAGTCAGGCCCACCAGTTGGTTGTCGCGCAGTTCCTGCGCCGGCTGCTCGGGGTACTCCGCCCACAGGGGCCGGGTCGGCAGCATGAGATTGGTGATGATCGAACGGATCATGCCCCGGACGCGCTCGTCGGGCCGCCAGCGGTGGTATTCGCAGAGGCCGCGCAGGAGGGCGTTGTGTCCGCCGATCTGGTTCTCGTCCGCGGTGCCGGGCGGATGAATTTCGCCGATGTAGCCGCGGGCGTTGAACGCCTCCGGCAGGCGGGCCACGATTTCCGCAAGGTGCGGCGCCTCCCGGCCGAGCAGGCGGGCATATTCCGTGAGCGCAAGCAGGCAGCGCCCCACCCAATCGCCCGGCGCCTCCTTCGCCGTGAAGGCGGTCAGCATCGCGTCGAATTGAAACTCGGCGTCGTGGAGCCGGCGGAAATTCAGCTCGGCGCGACGTAGCAGTTCGCCGGCCGGCCGGACCTGATGAAGGGGAATAGGGATGGACACGCCATGTGCACTAGCGGAAGCACGGGTGACGCCAAGCCGAAGCTGCGTGAACATTCGGCGCGTCCAGCCGAGGGTTGCAGCCGGCGCGATTCGCGCGATGGTTTTGCCATGGCCGCACCTGCCACCAATCGTGCCCACCCAGTTGCCACGGCTGACTGGGGCCGCACGGCCTACGCGGACGCGCAGCGCCGCCAGGAGGAAATGGTGGCACGACGCATCGCCGGCGAAATCGGCGACACGCTGGTTTTCACCGAGCACGAGCCGGTGTTCACCATGGGACTCCGGAGCGGCGCCGAATCCCATCTGGTATGGAATGCCGAACAGCTCGCCCGCGAGGGCGTCACCATCGCCAAAACCAACCGCGGCGGTGACATCACCTATCATGGGCCAGGCCAGATTGTCGGTTACCCCATCGTCTCGCTCGCCGCGCGCAAGGATCTGCACGCGTATCTGCGCTTCCTCGAGCAGGTGCTCATCAACAGCGTCGGCGCGCTCGGCCTCGCCGCGAGCCGCCGCGAAGGGCTCACCGGCATCTGGCTCGGACAGCGTAAAGTCGCCGCCATTGGCGTCGCCGTGAAACGCTGGATCGCCTACCACGGCTTTGCCCTGAATGTGAACGCGAACCTGGCACATTTCCAAGGCATCGTCCCCTGCGGCATCAGCGCCAGCGACGGCACCGTAACCTCATTGCAGGCCGAACTGGGACACGCCCTTGACCTTGTCGAAGTGAAAACCGTTCTGAGCCAGGAATTCAAAGCGCTCTGGCCGCAATTCCTCGGCGGGCGCTCCACCTAGAATCCTTTCAGGTTTCTGGCCTCTCTTCACACCGCCGCGTTCTCACGCATGCGCAGGATTGCGACCGAGGGCCCCCTTCGCCGGGCCTACGGAGGGCAAGCGGTTGCGCTCCCAACAACCCGGACGATATCAGCGCTCCGGAAACAGCCAGAAGGCCGCGCCGTCGCTTTTCCAACCGCTGCCTTCCGCCCATTTCTGCATCTCGGGCGTCGAGACCCAGATTTCACGGTCGGCCTTGCGGTAACGGCGGACCTCAATCGTTCCGGGCAATTGCACCGCCGAGGCAAAACCCATGGCTCCTTCGGTTACATAACCGGCCTTGAGATTGGCGGCCACTTCCTCGGGGGCCAGAACCAGGCGGCGCGACACCACTGGTGAAGTGGACAGCATCCGGGTGACCATGACCTTTTTGGCTCCACCAATCGTGGTCAGGTTGCCCGTGGCGCTGATCTGCCAGCCGAACTTGGTGAGGGAGCGCATTTCCTTCGAATCCGTGGACAGGATGGTCTCCGACGCATCCGAATTCTGCCGCAACAGCACCCAAGCCCGCACGTCGGACGCGTTGACGGCCAGTGGCAACGCCACCAGCACGAGGACAAATTGCCACCAGCGAGAGTGTATTGAACGGGTATTCATGATAGTAATCCGGGACAGTTAGGCGGCCGCGGCACCGCTTGAACAGGCAATTATCACCTGTCTCTCACGGACCATGCGGTTTGGCTTTGGTTCACCCCCTGCAGCAAAAGCCACTTGTGCCGGCCGCGACCGCCGCCTACGCGTTGGCTGATGACCGTCACCGGGAAAAATCCGACACGTTGGATCGCCTTTCTGCTGATGCTCGTCGCCGCCACCGCCTACTTCAATTCCCTGGATGCACCCTTCGTATTCGACGATGCGCCGGCCATCGTGGAAAACCCATCCATTCGCAGTCTTTCGGATCCCGGTGCAATCCTGCGCCCTCCCGCCGCCGCCGGCAGCGCGGCCGGCCGGCCGTTGATCAACCTGTCCTTCGCCCTCAATTACGCGGCGGGCGGACTAGAGCCGCGCGGCTACCATTTGGTGAACCTTGGACTGCATATGCTTGCGACGCTGGCCCTGTTTGGGGTGCTGCATCGCACACTCCGCCAATCCGCCCTGCCGGAATCCTGCCGCCGCGACGCCCTGCCGCTGGCTACCGGCATCGCCCTGCTTTGGACGGTGCATCCGCTCCTGACGGAATCCATCACCTGCACCGTCCAGCGCACCGAAGTCCTCGGCGGACTCTTCCTGCTGCTGTCGCTTTACGGCTTCATCCGTTCCCTTGAGCCGGAGGCAAAACGCCGGTGGACTCTTCTCAGCCTAACCGCCTGCTACCTCGGCGTAACCGCCAAGGAAATCGTCGCGGTCATCCCGCTGCTCGCCCTGGTTTATGATTGCCTCTTCGGCGCCTGCTCGCTGCGCGAAGCATGGCGGATCCGCGGCCGGCTCTACCTCGGCCTCGCTGGTGCTTGGATCCTGCTCGCCTGGCTGGTCTCCAGCGGGGCCATGCGCGGCGGCACCGTGGGCTTCGGCCTGGGTGTCACCGCCTGGGAATACCTGCTCACGCAATGCCACGCCATCGTGTTATATCTGCGACTCAGCCTCTGGCCGCATCCGCTGGTCCTCGACTACGGGACTGCGGTCGTTCGCCAGGTCGGCGAGGTGATCCTGCAAGGCGTCCTGCTGATGATCCTGGCCAGCGCCACCCTTGCCGCGCTCTGGCGGCGACATCCGGCCGCCTTTGGTGGGATCTGCTTCTTTGTCATCCTCGCCCCCAGTTCCAGCGTGCTGCCGCTCGTCAGCCAGACGGTCGCCGAGCATCGCATGTACCTGCCGCTCGCTCCGGTCATCACCCTGCTCGTTCTCGCCGGTCATCGCTGGCTCGGACGGCGCTGCCTGCTCGCCCTCCCGCTTATTGCCGCCCTGCTCCTGGCGCTGACCGTCCGGCGCAATGCGGACTATCACAGCCAGATCAGCATCTGGACCGATACCGTGGCCAAGCGTCCGGACAATTCGCGGGCTCATTCGCTGCTCTCCCTCGCCTACGCCAAGGCCGGCCGGCTCGAGGAAGCCCTGGCCTCCAGCCGCGAGGCCGTGCGGCTCAATCCCGGTTCCGCCGAGATGCATTACAACCTGGGCCATGCCCTGATCCAATGCGGCCGGCCCGCCGAGGCGGTGGCCACCTTCACCGCCGCCCTGCAGCTCCGGCCCGATTATGCCGAGGCCCACTGCAATCTCGGTGTGGCCCAGCTTTCCCTGCGCCAGGGTCGCGAAGCCTTCTCCCACTTGCAGGCCGCCATCCGGCTCAGGCCCAACTATGCCGACGCGCACTACAATCTCGGCAACCTGTACGCGCAGACCAGGCAGTTATCCCTCGCGATTGCGAGCTATGAAGCGGCTCTGGTCGCGCAGCCGGACCGCGCCGATGCCCACTTCAACCTGGGTAAAGCCTTGCTGCTGGAGGGGAAAGCCGCCGCGGCCATTCCGCACTTTGAACAGGTGTTGCGGCTCACCCCTTCTGATTCCGACGCCGTCCGCAACCTCGAATTGGCCCGGCAGTTGGCCGCTGGCTTCGGATCGCGGCCGTGACGTTACCGCCGTCCCTTGGGAGTGCGTCCATGCTGCTCCCTGGGTTCATCCGCTCCTTCAGTCCTGGGATTACGCAATAAGGCTGATGCTTTTCTTTTTGCGCTTTGTGCGTCTTTTTGCGGCCATCACCACTTCATGACCGCATTGCGCAAACCTTCCTGGCTCCGCGCCAAGCTGCCTTCCGGCCCCGGCTACGCCGCCGTGCGCTCGCTGGTGGATGGTCATAAGCTCCACACCGTCTGCCAGAGCGCCCAGTGCCCCAACCTCGGCGAATGCTGGTCCCGCGGCACCGCCACCGTCATGATCCTCGGCAACATCTGCACGCGCTCCTGCAACTTCTGCGCGATCCAGACCGGCCGCCCCACCGAACTCGACCTCGGCGAACCCGCCCGCGTGGCCGAGGCGGTCGCCACCATGGGCCTCAAGCACTGCGTCGTCACCTCGGTCGCCCGGGACGAACTCGCGGATGGCGGCGCGAGCGTCTGGGCCGCCACCATTCGCGCCATTCGCCATCGCAGCCCGCAGACCGCCATCGAGGTGCTCACGCCCGACTGGAAGGGCCGCCTGCACGATCTCGACACGGTGCTCGACGCCAAACCCGACATCTTCAACCACAACCTGGAAACCGTGGAACGCCTGCAACGGCCCGTGCGCGTGCAGGCCCGCTACGACCGCAGCCGCTCCGTCCTCCGCCATGCCAAGAGCCGCGGCTTCACCACCAAGACCGGCATCATGCTCGGCCTCGGCGAAAAACCGGAGGAAATCGAGCAGACCTTGCGCGACGTGGCCTCGGACCAGACTAATATCCTCACCATCGGCCAGTATCTGCAACCCACGCCGCAGCACCTGCCGGTCGAGCGCTTCGCGCATCCGGACGAGTTTGCCCATTGGAAGCAGTTTGGCCTGGGCCTAGGCATCGGCGTCGTCGAAAGCGGCGCCATGGTCCGCTCCAGCTACCACGCCGACGAGCAATCGCAGAAGTACAC
>CAZFHG010000176.1:0-7318 GCA_964518665.1 uncultured Opitutaceae bacterium
GGTGAAGTCGGAGTTGGGTTTGATCATCTGGCCGGTGGCCTTGTTGTAGCGCGCGGCGATCTCGTAGGTCTTCTCGGGAGTCTCGGTGCAGCAGTCGCGGTGCACTTCGAGCGAGAGCACCACGCCGCCGACCTTCTCGCCGGCACGGACCATCTGGATCCAGTGCTTGGCGGCAACGGCGGGCGGGGTGTCATGGTCGTCCATCTGGACGTTGATCTGGACGGCACCGGCATCCTTCTGGGAACGGATGCGGGTCTCGAAGTCCTTGGGGTCGCCGGATGACGTGGAGACAAAGCCGAGCAGGTCCTTCAGACCGTATTTCTCCGCGAGGCGGCGGTGCTCGGGCGTGAGGGCGGTCGTGATGCCGTCAAAGCCGGCGTCGGCGACGGCCTTGATCTTGCGCTCGAGCGACCATTCTTTCTTGGGATTCGGATGACCGACGAGGGACCAGAGATTACAGATGTGGGAGATGTTGGACATGGGGGTGTGGAGTTGAACTGAACGGAAGTGACTCAGGCGTGGCGGCCCTTGAAGGTGAGCTCGGCGACGCCCGACTTGTCGAGGTGGCCGAGGCCGAGGGCGACCATCTTGTCGAACTGCTGCTTGGTGGCGGCGGCAAGGGGCATGTTGATGCCGGCCTCGGCACCGAGGACCCAGGCGATGGTGCTGTCCTTGGCGGCATGGGCGCCGGAGAAGTAGCAGTCATGGGCGCGGTTCTGCATGTCCTCGCCGTCGGTCTTGAGGACCTGCGAGTTGGCGCCGGTCTGCAGGAAAACTTCGCGCAGCATGGCCAGGTCAAGCCCGAGCGCGTTGCCCAGGCCGAGACCTTCGGCGAGACCGGCGGTGTTGATGTTCATCACCATGTTGACGAGGGCTTTGACCTGCGCGGCCTGGCCGGTCTTGCCGATATAGCGGAGGGCGGTGCTGAGCTTCTCGAGGATGGGCTTGATGCGCTCGAAGGTCTTCTTCTCGCCGCCGCACATGAGATACAGCGTGCCGTTGCGGGCCTGCGGAATGGAGGAGGCCATGCAACCCTCGAGGGTGACGGCACCGGCCTGCTTGGCGCGACGCTCGACCTCGACGTGGGTCTTGGGCGTGATGGTCGCGCAATTGACGAAGACCTTGCCGCCGGCCTTCACCAGCAGCGAGTCGCCGGTCTCGGCGAAGACGCCCAGCTGGGCGGCGTCGTCGGTGACGACGGTGAAGATCACGTCGGCCGCGGCGGTGACGGCGGCGAGCGACTTGGCGTGTTTGGCACCGATCTCCTTGGCGAGGGAGGCGGCGGACGGCGCATAGGCGTCGTAGACCGCGGTGACTTTGTATCCGCAGTCCTTGAGACGGCGGGCCATGTTGGCGCCCATGCGACCAACACCGACGAAGGCGATTTTTTCAGCAGGCATATAGGTGTGGATTGAGGGTTGAGGGGGAAGTGATCAGCGCGCGAAAAACGGGTTGTGATGTTTTTCCTGCGCGAGGGTGGTAAGCGGGCCGTGCCCGGGGGCGATGACAGTGTCCTTGGGGAGGGTCAGGAGCTTTTCCTGGTTGTTGCGGAATTGGTCGGCGAAGTGCGTGGGGCTGCCGCCCATTGAACACGAGAAAATCGCGTCACCGCAGATGGCGAGCGGCCAGCTCAGGCCGGTGAGGTAGAAAGTAGTCATGCCCGGCGAATGGCCCCAGGTGAGGAGGGTCTTGATGGCGAGTTCGCCAATGTGGAAGTAGGCGTTTTCCTTGAAACGCTGCAGGCCCGGGAAATCAAAGGGTTCGGTCTCGCTGATCCAGACCGCAGCCTTGGTTTCGGCGGCCAGCCGCGCGACGGCGCCGATGTGGTCCTCGTGGGCGTGGGTGATGAAAATGTGGGTCAGCTTCAGATTCTCGGCGTGGAGCGTATCGAGCATGGCCTGGCAGTTAGCCCCGGTGTCAAAGGCGGCGGCTTGGCGGGCGCGCGGATCCCAGGCGAGATAACTGTTCACGGTCATGGCCCCGTAGGCCGTGTTGAACATGGCGAATCCGCGCGGAAAATTCGGCTGGGTGGGGTACCAGGTCTTGCCGGCCAGTTCCTCGAGGGCATTCGGCCCGAGGCGCAGGTGGCGGGCCACGCGCCGGATGACCGGGATGAGGGGCTTGCCGGCCTTGATGGCAGCCAGGTCGGAGACGCTGACCTCGGCGCGGTGGGCGAGGTCCTCGTCGGCGATCTTCAAGCCGCGCTGCGCCTTGTTGATGACGTCGCTAAAGTTGTCCTCGATCGGAATCCGGGGCATGGACGCAGAGTAAATGCCGGCGCGGAAGAGGCGCGCAAGCCGAATGGCGGGAAAATTAGTGGGGGCCCTGTAGGGGCGCACCTTGCGTGCGCCCGTTTGATGCAGGCCGGGCGTTTGATGTGCGAACGGGCGCAGTCAAGCTGTGCCCCTACATCGGCTTGGGCGAGCGCGGGGGACAGGTGGCGGCGTTGGCGAGGGGACAGGCGACGCGGATGCGGCCCAGCAGATCCTGGTAGAAGTCAAAGGTCGGGTCACCCTTGGTCCGGGGCAGTTTGCGATCAAGCTCGCCAGCCAGCTTGATGGCATTGGCCTGATATTCCTCACGGACCTTGGCGGCCCGCTCACGGTAGTCGGAATTGTCCACGCCGGCGTGCTCGGCCAGCTTGGCCAGCCAGTTGTGCGCGTACTGGACGTGGGCGGTTTCGTCGATGATGTCGAAGAGCATCATCTCGGCGGACTCGAAGTCCTGGCCTTCCTTGAAGTCCACATAGCCCTCGTTCTTGACCACGAAGTGTCCGGTCTCGGCCACCATGCCGATCATGAAGACGTGTTGATAGAGCTGTTCCTTGGTGAGGGGCTCCAGCTTGTAGGGGGCGAGCAGTTCGCGCTGGCGGGCGAATGCCTCGTCGAGCGTGATCCCGCGTTCGGCGGAGATTTTCGTGAGCTCCTCGACCCGCTGGGGCTGGTCGTAACCGGAGAAGCCGACTTCATCGAGGCTGATGCCGAAGTCGCACAGGCGGGAGTAGCCGGAGTCGCCATGGCGGGACTCGTCCCAGAGATGGCGGGAGATGTCATGGTGCCACTGCCAGGGCATGTAATGACCGTAATAAATCCAGGCGAGTTGGTCGTCGGGCAGGTTCTTCTCAAGCATGTAACCGTACGCCCAGAAGAGGCGGCGGGCTTCGATATTGGTGGCAAAATCGGCCCGGACATAATCCATGAACTGCTGTTTCGGGCGGATGGGCTCGGTGCGTGCGCTGAAGCGGCTCAGGCGGAAATCGGTGCCCACGCCAGCGGGTCGGGCCTCCGCGTCGCGGGTGACAGGCAGGGCGGCGCGGAACAGGCCGCAGTCGGCGAGCAGGGCGGTGACACGGGCGCGATAGGCGGCGTCCGTCTTGTGCGGATGCCGGCGGCGGTAGTCCCGGTACCAGAGCCACTGCTGGCTCTTGATCTGGTTGATCTCGTGCAGCAGGGCGATGGTCGGCGCGTCGTGGATCGGATGGACCTTGGCGGTGTATTCACCGTAGGCGCCGACTAGGGTCTTGAGGATCAGTTCATAGATGCCGTCGAGTGCATCGTCCAGGCATGGGGCGAGCAGCACGGCGTTGGCAAGCTGCTCCAGCCGGTTCGAGACCGGGGCGTCGGCCTTGCCGCCGGGGAATTGCTCCACGCGCTCGCGCAGGCGGCGCACGCATTCGGCCTGGTCCCAGACATGCCGGTGGATCATGCTCTTGTCGTTCCATTCGGCGACATCCTTGCCCCAGGCGACGATCAGGCGGTGCAGGGATTTCTCCATGTACTGCCAGTCATTGAGCAGGTCGACCGTGCGCGGTTTCTGCTTGGAGTCGGGGGCGACCAAAACGGTGCGGATGGCGGGGGCAACGGGTGTGTCAACCAAGGGGGTGGTCATGGCCCGACAGAATAGCAATAAACTTGCCAATCGCCTATGTCTGAGTGCGCATGGCTTGTGCCTAAAATTGACCATCAGCGCTGGTCGAATCCCTTCACCCAGAGCGGACTCCGCCTGCCGGCGGCGGCAGGTCAGGAGGGTTGCCAGTTGCACGAGGCGGGGTTCATGCGGCTCGACGAGCTTTGGCGGCACGAGGGCGTGTGCAGTCCGTTCTGGCGGGTGTTTTATGATTTCAACGGTGGCGCCTGGGTGCGGTCGGGCGGACGCCGTTTCGAACTCGGACCGGAGCAGATCGCGGTGATGCCGGAAGGCGTGCCCTTTGACTGCGGGAGTCGAAGCGGGGTGGAGCACCTGTGGCTGCATTTTTCCATGTATCTCATGCTGCCGCAAGCGGCACCCACGGTGTTTGCGCTGCCAGCCGGAGCGGCGCTGCAGTCGGTGGCGGACGAACTTCGCGGCTATATAGAAGCGGGCGAACTGGCGGCGGTACGGCACACCGGCCTGGCCATGTTGCACCTGATATTTGCCGGCAGTCCCGGGGTGCGGGCGGAGGCCGTGCCGGACCGGCTCCGCCGTGTATTCAACTCAATCGAGCATACTATGGACGGCGATATAACCAATGCCACCCTGGCCCGGCAGGCGGGGATGAGCGTCGAGGCCTTCATCCGCTGGTTCAAGGCGCGGACCGGGCGGACGCCGGCGGCCTTCGTGGCCGAGCGGCGCATCCGCGAGGCCTGCCGCCTGCTGGCGTTTGCGGAGGATTCGGTCGAGCAGGTGGCGGAAGCGGTCGGCTTTGCGAACCGCCACCATTTCAGCCGCGTGTTCAAGCGCTATGCCGGCTGCGGCCCGGCGGCTTTCCGACGCGGCCGCACGCGGATATCATAGTATTAGTGCATAAATTGCTATAGCGCAATAGTGTCACTTGTAGCATGGTTTATTGACGCAATACAGCTTGCCTGTAGCAGTTCTATCGATAGATGATACAGCCCAACCAAAATAATCATGGCTGCAAAAAACATATTGAAACAACTCGCCAAAGCCCGTGCCCAGGTATCGAAACTCGAACAAGCCATCGCAGCCAAGCACAACAAGGTGCTGGCCAAACTGCCGGCCCAATACGGCTTTGATGATGTCGACGCCTTCCTCCAGGCCGTCCGGAATGCCGCCAAGGGCGGCTCGCGCAAAAACGGTGCGGCCAAACCCGCGACCGGCGGCAAGCGCCGCAAGCGCGCGGTGATCACGCCCGAGACCAAGGCCAAGGTGAAGGCGCTCGCCGAGGCCGGCAAGACCGGCGGCGAAATCGCCAAGACCGTGGGCATTTCCCTGCCGAGCGTGCAGAACATCAAGCGCGAGCTGGGCCTGACCAAGGGCAAGAAGAAGTAAGCGGCCGCCGCCTGGTTTTCCGATATTCCGCCCTCCGCCCAAAGCGGGGGGCTTTTTTGTGTTGGCCATCCGGAGCGAATGGGGATCGTCATTCCGCAATGTCAGCCGACTATATCCAAGCGAACACCAACGGACGCCTGCACGACGCGCGCGAGCCCTCCATCGCCCCGCTCAACCGCGGTTTCCTGTATGGTGATGCGATCTACGAAGTATGGCGCACCTATGACGGCGTGCTGTTTGCATGGACCGAGCACTGGGACCGCCTCGAACAGTCGGCCGCGGCGCTGCATATGACCCTGCCTTGCAACCGGGAGGTCATGCTCGGCGAGATCCGACGCGCGACCACGGCATTCCGGGACGCCACGGCATATCGAGGTGAACTCTATATCAGGCTCCAGATCACCCGCGGCGGCGGCGCAATCGGGTTGGATACCGGCCTCGCGGACCGGCCGGATTTTGTCCTGCTCGTCCAGCCCAACAAGGGACTTCCCCCGGAAAAGCTGCAGACCGGATACCGGCTTTCCCTCGCGACCGGCCTGCACCGCAATCATCCGGGCACACTGAATCCCGCGTGGAAGACCGGAAACTACCTCAACAACATCCTCTGCCTGCGGGAGGCCCGGGCGCGCGGTGCGGATGAGGTGGTGATCACGAATCTGGCAGGGGAGGTGACCGAGGCGGCGGTGGCGAATCTGGGCTTTGTACGGGACGGCGAGGTGCTGACGCCTCCCTTGCAGGCAGGGATGCTGGCGGGAATCACCCGCGAACTCGTAATCAGTCGCATCGCGCCCGCAGCCGGCATCACCATCAGGGAGATCACCATCCTCCCGGCGGACTTCTCCCGAATGGAGGAGTGCTTTATGCTTTCCACGACGAAGGATGTCGCCCCCGTGGGGAGTATTGATGGACAACCTTATCGGGTGGCGGCCGATACCGTTTCGATGCGCCTCAAGGCGGCCTTTGCGGAGTATGTGCGTGGCTACGTCGCGCGGAACACGGACCTTCGGCTCGGCTAGCGCTACTCTGTTACGTCTTGCGCACGGCACTTCTCGCTAGTGGGGACTCGGCGAATTCTTTTCCGCGTGATCCGCGGGAAAGATTGAACTCAGAGCGGCGACCTAGGAACCGAACGGAACAGTGCTAATAGCGCGCCAACGCCGGATCGATCCGCTCGGCCCAGGCGTTGATGCCGCCTTCAATATTGCTGACGTTGGCCAGACCGTTGTGCCGGAGAAACTGGGTCACGCGCAGGCTGCGGCTGCCGTGATGACAGAGCACCAGGATATGCCGGTCGCGGGGCAGGGTATCAAGTCGGCCGGGAATCTCCCGCATCGGAATATGCATGGCCCCGGCGATACTGCAGATCGCCAGTTCGGACGGCTCGCGCACATCCAGCAACAGCGTAGCCCCGGGCTGCGCATCGAGCAATTGGCGGGCTGCTTCCACCGAGAGTTCCATGGGAACGTGTTCAGCTGACATATGACCGGGAAAGAGAGCAATCCGACCCGTGGCGCAAATGAAATTGCACCCTTGGGACGAGACCGCCCATATCGCGCCATGCGTTGCCTTGGCATCGATTACGGCACCCGGCGCATCGGGCTCAGCTACGGCGATGAGATCGGCGTGGCCACGCCTCTGCCGGCCCTCGTGCAGGCGGAGCCGGAGCAACGCTGGACCGCACTCGCGCAGCTCATCCGGCAGCGGCGCATCACCGAACTGGTACTGGGCTATCCGTTCAACATGGACGGCTCCGCGGGATTCAAGGCCAAGGAGGTGGATGCATTCGCGGAGCGCCTGCGGCAGGAGTTCAAGCTGCCGGTGCACCTGGTGGACGAACGACTGACGAGCTACGAGGCCGAGTCCACGATCGCCAAGGCCAAACGTCGCGACGTGCGCGCGGGCGGGATCATCGATTCCCGCGCCGCGACGATCATCCTGCAGGATTACCTCAGCCAAGCCATCCCGCCGTCACCGCCGGAGGCAGATGCGCCGGAGGCCTGAGCTGAAACGATGCCGTCGGCGAGTAGGCCGGGAGCTTGCTCCCGCT
>CAZFHG010000177.1:0-5701 GCA_964518665.1 uncultured Opitutaceae bacterium
ACGCGGATGGTGTCGCCGAGGCCGTCGAGCAGGAGGGAGCCGATGCCGATGGCGCTCTTGATGCGGCCGTCCTCGCCGTCGCCGGCTTCCGTGACGCCAAGGTGCAGCGGATAGTGCATGTCCGCCTCGTCCATGCGTTGCACGAGCAGCCGGTAGGCCTGGATCATGACCTTCGGGTTGGAGGCCTTCATGGACAGGACCATCTGGCGGTAGCCGTGGGACTCGCCGATGCGGAGGAACTCGAGGGCGCTTTCGACCATGCCGAGCGGCGTGTCGCCGTAGCGGTTCATGATGCGGTCGGAGAGCGAGCCGTGGTTCGTGCCGATGCGCAGGGAACGGCCGAGGGCCTTGGCGCGGAGCACGAGCGGGGAGAATGCCTCGTGCAGGCGCTCCAGTTCGAGCTCGTAGTCGGCGTCGGTGTATTCCTTGACGGCGAACTTTTTCTTGTCGGCGTAGTTGCCCGGATTGACGCGCACCTTCTCGACGTGCTCGACGGCCTCCATGGCCGCGGAGGGGAGGAAGTGGATGTCGGCAACCAGCGGGATGTGGCCGAAGCCGGCGGCCGTGAACTGCTCACGGATCGGGCGCAGGCACTGGGCGGCGGGGACGTTGGGGGCGGTGATGCGGACGATCTCACAGCCCACCTCGGCCAGGGCGATCGATTGCTTCACCGTGGCGGCGATGTCCTGCGTGTCGCTGGTCGTCATCGACTGCACGCGGACCGGGTTGTCACCGCCGATGCCGACGTTGCCGACCTTCACCTCAAGGGTGCGGCGGCGGACGGTTTGGAAACGGGAGGCGCAGTAGGACACGAGAATATTGGTCATGGCTTACCGGTTATTGGTCAATGGTCATTCCCGGGCCGGGAACGCTCAACGTTTAACGCTTAACTTTTAACGCTCAAGTGAACGGCGTCACGGTAGGCAGCCCGCTCGCGGGCGCTCGTTTGGCGTGCGGAGGCAAACCAAGCGCGAGCAAGCTCGCTGCCTACGGCGGCCCACGTTGAGCGTTGAATGTTGACCACCCGGCGTACCTACGGCTTCGCGGGCTCTGTTTTCTCAGCGGCCGGGGCGGCGGTCTCGGCGTTGCTGGACTGGACGTCGCGCACGACGCGGCGGACGTCGAAGAAGCTCACATAGATGATCATCGAGAACAGCAGCACGACGAAGGTGCTCTGCGCTGCCATGATGAAATTGGCCGGGAGGGCGCGGCCGCGGAGCCGGGCGATGGTGGCGAAGAGCATCTGGCCGCCGTCGAGGACGGGGATCGGCAGGAGGTTGAAGATGGCGAGGTTGATGTTCACGAGGATGGTGAACATGAGCACGGCGCGAATGCCGGCCTCGGCGGCGCTGTGGAAGATGCGGACGATGCCGACGGGTCCGGCGACCTTGGAGAGGCCGATGTCGGACTGGGGATTAACGAGGCTCGCCAGGGTACGGAAGGTCATCACGACGTGGTCGGTGATCTGGTCGAGGGGCGTCGGGTGGATGAGCTTGAAACCGGTGGTGAGCGCGAGGCCGAGGGAGGTGCCGGGCTTGGCCTGGGGCCGGGCGGGGATGGTGAGGGTGATTTCCGACCCGGCGCGCTTGAGGAGGACGGCGACGGGTTCCGCGACCGTTGCGGCAATGATTTCCTGGTAGGTGGCCACGCTCAGGATGCGGGTGCCATTCAGGCTGATGATCTCGTCGTCCGTCTTGAAACCCGCCTGCTCGGCGAGCGAACCCGCCGTGACGGAATGCACGAGCAGTTCGTAGCCGGGGGCGATGCCCACGCGGCGGAATTTCTCGTCGCCGGAGAGGATGGGGTAGAGGGCGACATCCTCCATGCGGCCGTCACGCTCGACGGTGAAGATGGCCATGGGCCGGCCATTGGCCGTGCGGCCGGAACCGGTGATGAGCGTCTGCATCAGGTCGGTCCATTCGTTGACCGCGATGCCGTCGATTTTGCGGACAATGTCGCCGATGCGCAGGCCGGCCTCGAAGGCGGGGCTGGGGACCTTGGCGCCGTCGGGCAGGTCGAGCGTCGCGCTGACATACCCGATGCGGGTGGTCGCCATCTCGCTGCTCATCGGCTGGCCGATGAACCAGATGATGCCGGCGAGGGCCAGGGCGAAGAGGACGTTGCAGGCCGCGCCCGCCACGAACACCAGCATCTTGGTCGAGTAGCTGATGGGCGGGAGTTTATCCGCTTCCACCTCGCTGTCGCCCTCGATGCCGCGCAGGTCGGCGAGCTGGGGCAGGGCGACGTAGCCGCCGAGCGGCAGCCAGGAGATGCGGTACTCGACCCCGTCCTTGCCCCGCCATGAGAAGATCTTGGGGCCGAAGCCGATGGAAAAGCGCTCCACATGCACGCCGCGGCGGCGGGCAGCGAGGAAATGGCCCAGTTCGTGGACGAAGATCGACCCGCCAAAAAAGAGGACGACCAGGAAGATCGACCAGGCGTTGGAGAGCAGGGTTTGAAGGAGATCGGAAGACACGGAGGAAGAAATTTAACCGCAATGGACGCTAATGGACGCGAATTACCAATTTATTTTATAGGAGGTAATAGAGGAAACGGAGAACGGGTTGGCCAAATCTCCGCGCTCTCCGTTCCCTCCTGTTAAATGCCTGGGTCTTGGTCGCGTCCAATTGGGTGAAAATCTGCAGTTCAAAGGTGGCTGGTGGCGTAGCGGCGGGCGTCGGCGTCGATGGCGAGGACTTCCGCGAGGTCGGTGGGTTCCCGCGGAATTAGGTGCTGGAGTGTCTTATCCACGACCTGCGGAATCGCAAGGAAAGGGATGCGGCCGGCCAGGAAGGCGGCGACGGCGACCTCGTTGGCGGCGTTGTAGATGGCCGGGGCGCTGCCGCCGGCCACCATGGACTGCCGCGCGAGACGGAGCATGGGGAAGCGGTCCTCGTCCACGGGCCGGAATTCCAGCGAGAGCAGCTTGGTGAAATCCAGCGGGGCCTCGACGCCCGGGGCACGCTCGGGATACAGCAGGGCGTGCTGGATGGGGAAGGTCATGGACGGCGGGCAGAGCTGGGCGAGCATGGCGCCGTCGTTGAACTCGACCAGGCAGTGCACGATGCTTTGCGGATGCAGGACGGCCTGGCACTGGTCGGCGCGGAGATTGAACAGGCACTGGGCCTCGATGAGTTCGAGCCCCTTGTTGGCGAGCGTGGCGGAATCGACCGTGATCTTCGGGCCCATCGCCCAGTTCGGATGCTTGATGGCGTCGGCCGGGGTGACGTGGGCGAGCCGTTCGACCGGCCAGTCCCGGAAAGCACCGCCGCTGGCGGTCAGCACGACGCGGCGCACGCCGGCCTGCGGGTGGCCTTCGATGCACTGGAAGACGGCGTTGTGCTCGCTGTCCACGGGCAGGAGCCTCACGCGGTGTTTCTTCGCCGCGGCCATGATGAACTTGCCGGCGAGCACCAGAATTTCCTTTGAGGCCAGGGCGAGATCCTTGCCCGCGGCGATGGCGGCGAGGGCCGGTTCGAGCCCGGTGGTGCCGATGACGGCCACCATGACGGTGTCGGCCGCGGGCAGCCGGGCCAGTTCGATCAGGCCGGGGAGGCCGGAATGAAAGGTCGTGCCGGCGACGAAGCGCCCGGAGGCTTTGGCGGCGGCGCAGGCGGCGGGGTCGAAGAGACCGACATGCGGCACATGATGCTCGCGGGCGATGTCGGCGAGTTTTTCCCAGCCGGAGCGGGCGGCGATGCCGGCCAGTTCGAGCTTGTCCGGGTGGGCGGCGATCACCCGCAGCGTGTTTTCCCCGATGGAGCCGGTGGCGCCCAGGAGGACGACGCGTTTTTTGGTGATGGGTTTGGACATGGTCGCGGACTTCGTGGCCGTCAGCCGGAATGGACCGGCGGTTGAACGGGTCCGATCACGGGCGCGGGAGGGATTGCTAGGCAAGCCCGAAGAGGAAGAAACCGAGCGGGGCGGTGAGAATGAGGCTGTCGCTCACGTCGAAGACGCCGCCGATGCCGGGGATGAGGCCCCCCGAGTCCTTGATGGTGGCGCGGCGTTTGATGATGGACTCGATCAGGTCGGACACGATGGCGACCATGGCGATCGGGGCGCCGATGAGGGCGCCGCCGAGCGGGGTCATGTGGCCGGGCATGTGGTCGGCCCAGAGCCAGGCGAGGAGCGCGCCGATGCCCATCGAAACCACGATGCCGCCCACGGCTCCCTCCCAGGTTTTCTTTGGGCTGATCTGCGGGGCCATGTGATGGCGGCCGATGGCGAGGCCGGTGAGCAGGGCGCCGACGTCGCAGAACTTGGCCACGGCCACGAGCCAGATGAACAGCAGCAGGCCCTGGACGGGGCGGGCCGGATCAGCGATCACGATGCGCACCAGGTAGGAAAGCAGCAGGGCGACGTAAACGAGTCCGAACAGCGTGCCGGCGAGGGCCTCGACGCGGTGCTGGGCGTCCCGTTCGCCGAGGATCCGGATGGAGAAGACGATCACCGCGAGGGCGAGCAGATGGCCGGCGTCGAATGGCAGTTGAAAACGCTGCACCAGCCAGGGCGAGACGGTGATGACGGCGCCGAAGCACATGCCGAACTTGTCGAAGGGCGCCAGGCCGGCGCCGGCCATGAGCTTGTAGAACTCACGGAGAGTGAGGACGGCAATGACGCCGATGAGGAAGACGCCGCCGATGGTGCGGAAATACCACAGGGAGCCGGCGACGATCGCCCAGAGCAGCACGGTACTGAAGATGCGTTTGGCCATGAGGGGTTATTTGGCGGGAGGGGTGAGTTGCTCGCTGGTCAGGCCATAGCGCCGCTCGCGCCGCGCATATTCGGCGAACGCCGCGGCCAGGTCGGCCTTGGTGAAGTCGGGCCAGTGCACCGGGGTGAACACGAACTCGGCGTACGCGCCCTGGAGCAGCAGAAAGTTGCTGAGCCGCGACTCGCCGGAGGTGCGGATGATGAGATCGGGATCGGGCAGGTCGGCGGTGTTAAGGTAGCGGCTGAAGGCGGCCCAGGAACTCTCGCCGGCGGGTTCGCGGCCGGCGGCCACGGCGGCGGCGTAATCGCGGGCGGCGTCGGCGACCTCGGTGCGGGCGCCGTAGTTCAGCGCCAGGACCAGGGTGTAGTCCGTGAAACCGGCGGTGGCCTCGATCGTGTGGTTCAGGTGCTTCTGCACCCCGGCGGGCAGCTCACCGGTGCGGCCGATGGTGCGCAGACGGATGCGGTTTTTGACGAAGGTCTGGAGTTCTTTTTGCAGGTAAAACTCCAACAGGCCCATCAGGGCGCCGACCTCCTCCGCCGGGCGTTTCCAGTTTTCGACCGAGAAGGCGTACAGCGTCAGGGTGCGCAGGCCCAGTTCGCGGCCGGCCTCGGTGATCTTGCGCACGGTTTCGACGCCCCGGCGGTGGCCTTCGATGCGGGGGAGCCCGCGCTGCCGGGCCCAGCGGCCGTTGCCATCCATGATGATGGCGGCGTGCGACGGGACTTTGTCAGGGCTGGGAAGCGACATGCGTGAAGATTGAGTTAGGGCCGCGCGGCGGAGTTTGACAAGCCGCCTTCGCAGACATGCGCCCGCGCGGTACTGCCTAGTCACGAAGGCAGAACAGACCCGGACGGAATGGCCGCAAGAAGGCGCAAAAACTCAATCTGTCGGCGCAGCTCTCCCGCGCGCCTATAGGCGCATGTACGGTTTCCTTCGCCTTTGATTTTTTGCGCCTTCTTGCGGCGATCTAGATTGTGGATC
>CAZFHG010000177.1:5714-7309 GCA_964518665.1 uncultured Opitutaceae bacterium
AGCCGGTCCGGCTTTGCGGCTCAATCACTTGAATAGTTGGTGAATACCCGGTGCCCGCACGGGCCGCTGCGGGCTTGCCTAGGATTTCGCCGCCCGTTTCATTGCCGCGATGCCGACCCCGCCCCTGACCCCGAGTGAAATCACGGTGGAGTTGGGCACGTTGCCCGGATGGACGTTCACGGGCGGGGCGCTGACGAAGGAATTCAAATTCGGCAGTTTCCGCGAGGCCATGAGCTTCATGGTGCGGGCCGGGTTCGAAGCCGAGGCGATGGACCACCATCCCGACTGGACGAATGTCTACAATCGCGTCGCCGTGCGGCTCAACACCCACGATGCCGGCGGCCAGGTGACGGCGAAGGACGTCGCGCTGGCGAAGGTCCTGCAGCGGATCAGCTGGGTGGGTTGATGAACATGCGCCCCACGGCCTCCATTTATGGCAAGCAGCATTGCGCCGGAAACTGCGTCGAATTCGCGCCTCCGCTTCCAGCGGTGTGCCGCCACGTTGCGGTGCGAGCCCGTTGACCGGGCGCCCGCCTACATTCCGGCCATCGCCTGCGACGTGTCGTCGGCCATCCTCGGCCGGACCGCGTACACCGGCACCGGCTCGGTGCGCTACGCCGAGGTCGCGGCCTGGGCCCGGGGCGAGGCGGCCCATGCCGAGTTCGAGGCGCAGATGATCGAGGACCTCGTGGATATTCACCGCGTGCTGGACGTGGACGTGCTGCGCATGCCCTGGCGCATGAACGAGCGGCCCGATGCGCAACTGGACCAGTTTACGTTCCGCTTCGGTCCCGAATCGGGCGAGCACACCATCTGGCAATACACGCCGGCCACGGCTGACTTCAGTCCCGTGTATGAGTCCCCCCGGGTCGATGCGCCCGAAGTGCGGTTGCGGAAGCGGCTCGTTCAATTGGAAAAAATCGCGGCGGACCCGATGCCACTGGCGCGGGCCTCGCTCGCCCCGGCCCTCGACCTGTGGCGGCGCTTCGGGGAGGAGTTTTATGTCTGCAGCGCCGGGGCCGGCATTGGGGTGGGCTACGATCCGGACGACCTGGAGCTGATGATCACGGAGCCGGACCTCCTGCGGCAGCAATGCCTCCTGCAGGCGGAGTACGCCATCGCCGTGGGCAAGGCCCTCCTCGAAACCAAGCTGCCGCCGGTGATGGCCGGCGGCGGCGACCTCGCGGGCACGCAGGGTCCGATCTATTCGCCGGCGATGTTCCGCGCCATGGTGCTCCCGGGTTACGTGAAGGCCATGGAGGCGCTGAACAAACTGGGGCTGCATTACTATTTCCGCAGCGACGGCAACCTCTGGTCGCTGATGGACATGCTATTCACCGAGGCGGCGTGCCCGGGATTCGGTGAGACCGACCGCGACGCTACGATGACGGTGGCGGCGGTGCGGGCCCGGTTTCCGCGGATGGTCATCTGGGGCAATGTGTCGTCATCACTGTTGCTGGACGGCACCGCCGATGAAGTGCGCGCGCAGGCGCAGGCCACCGTGGAAGAGGCCGGCGGGCGGGGATACTTCCAAGGCTGCTCGAATGCCATTGTGCATGGCACGCCGGCGGAAAACGTGCGGGCGATGTTCGGCA
>CAZFHG010000178.1:0-7270 GCA_964518665.1 uncultured Opitutaceae bacterium
GGGCGACGGCGATGTTGATCGGCCAGATCAGCTCGGCGTATTCCTTGCCGCGGGAGAAACCCAGCGGGAGCGTGATGGCGGCGGCGACAATAATGAGCTGCCAGCCCCAGAAGTGGAGGTTGGACAGGAAGTCACTCGCCAGCCGGGCCTTCACCAGTCGCTGGGTGGAATAATAGACGCCCGCGAACATCATGTTGCCGACGAAGGCAAAGATGACCGCGTTGGTGTGCAGCGGACGCAGCCGGCCGAAGGTCAGCCACGGCAGGTCGAAGTTGAGGCGCCAGAAGTTGAGCTGGGACGCGATGAAAACGCCGGCCAGCATGCCGACGGCACCCCAGATGACGGTGGCATAGATGAACTGGCGTACAATCCGGTCGTTGTACGCAATGGTTACTTTTTGTTCGGACATGGATAGGGCGTCAGGTTAGGAATTGCGGCGGTTGCCGGAGTCAGGCTGGACGCCCTCTTTGCGTCCGGAAAGCATTACTTGCGGCGTTTCCTCGGCGAGCGGCAGCAGGGCCTCGCGCTCGGCGCTGCTGAACCGGCGCCGGGAGTTCTCCCGCAGGAAGAACACGATGAAGGTGAAGACCAGGCAGAGGCTGATCGTGAGTGTCAGGGGAATGACAGACATGGTAGGTGTGGGTTAGCGGCTGATAAGATGGTGGGGCGGCAACGGGGCCTCCGCGGTGATTCCGGCCACCCGGGTGCGGGCACCGGCCCGGCCGTGGTGGTGCTTGAGGTATTCCTTGGCGGCGAGCCAGTTCTCCAGATCGCGGCCGGGTAGGCAGCCGCTGGCCAGCCAGATGTAATAGGCGGCTTTCTGGATTTCCGCCTCGGACGGCTCGTGTTCGGAAGGGATGGAATGGGTGTGCATGGTGTGATGCGACGGGGTTGCTGACCACGAAAGCTTAACTTAGCGGAAGACCAGCGGCTCCGCACAGGTTGCCCAGGCTTGTGCATATATTGCACTGACCAAGATTTGCGTCGCAAAAGATGCGCACGCTTGGGCAAGCGATGCGAAGCAGCTTTGGCGCGGGCCTGACATAGTGGGCATCATGCAGGAAGAAGTGTTCAACTCATTGCGCGCCCGGCGCCCGCAAATGCGGCAACACTGGGAAACCCTGCTGCGCACGGAGCGGGCCTCCTCGCCGCTGGCCAATCCCGAGGCGCTGATCTTCATGATGGACTGGACGCTCGACCGCGTCTTCGAGGCCCTGAGGTTCACCACCCACCGGCTGCAGGGCGCGCCGGCCCGGCCTGATTGCACCTGCGGGCTCAACCCGCTGCTGGTCTATTTCGCCACGATGGAGCAGGTCCTGATCGAGGGTCTGGTGCTGACGCAGGTGGAACTCTCCCACCGTCCGGCGCACCGCCATGAAGCGGACCTTGCCTTCCTCAAGCTCGCCATCGAGTACATCGCCAGCCGGGAAATCGGGGCGTTCTGCGCGGTGTGTCAGCATCGGCATGCGCACACGGGCGCCGCGACGGCCTCAGCGCACTGAGCCGGAGTGGATGCGGTCACGGTAGGCGGTCGGCGCCTCGCCGGCGATCTTGCGAAAGACCCGGTTGAATTGTGACAGGGATTGAAAACCGGCCTCGTACGCGGCCTCGCTGATCCGCTTGTGCGGATTGAGCAGGAGGTTCTTGACCTTCTCGATGCGCACCCGCGCGAGATAGTCGGTGAAGGTGAGCCCGGTGGATTTCTTGAAGGTCTTGCAGAAATAGAAGGCGCTCATGTTCACGGCCTGGGCCACCTGGTTGAGCGAGATGGCCTCGTCCTGGTGCTCGGTGATGTAGAGCCGCGCCTTGGAGACGGTGGGAGACTCGGCCGTCTGGTCGCGGACGGTGAGCTGGTTGCTGAGGCTCGAAAGGTGCTGCGCGAAAATCGAGAGCAGGCGGATGATGGACTCGTATTGCTGCTTCGTGAGCACGCGGGTCTGGAAATAGGCCTCCTCAAGTTTTTTCAGGTCCACCTGCGTGCCCCACTTGATGAGCTGCTGCGTGGTGCGCTTGAACTGGGCCTTTGACGGTTTTTGCAGGAGGATCTGTCCGGTCTGCAGAAACGCGATGAGGTTTTCGCCGACGCGGATCGGCACCGCGGAGTCGCAAAGGCCGGCAAAACATTTCAGGGACATCGGCTCGAGCTTCGCTTCCTCCTCCACCTTGCGCTGCAACTGGAGGCAGGCGGCGCAGCTCTGGTTGGTCTGCGCGATCAGCATGCAAAACGGATTTTCCTTCGGATCGCCATGGTGCGGACGGTCGAAGGCATCGATGGGACGCAGACTGATGGGCAGCCCGGTGGTTTCGCGAAACGCCTTCTCATAATCGCGGTAGATCTGCGACGTGCGCAATTGTCCGACTAGGGCTTGACTGTATTTGGTCGGATTGGGCGATTCCATCGCAGTCAGATTAGGTGAGGGATTGTTCAACGTGCAATGAGGAAGCTTTCCAAATGAGCCGGTCGCATCCGGGATATTTGCCCAATTGATATCTTCCCAATTGGCTCGACACAAAGAATCGAGGCCCGGGCCGGCCATTTGTCGCGCTGCGGACAGTTCGGAACTTGCCAGCCGCGCCCACGGATTGAAGATGACCCGATGCGACTCGCACCCATGGGCGATACCGGTCTGAAGATCGAGTTTGGGTCCGGGGGGGAGTCGGCGAACCTCAGTGAGGCGCTGGCCATGGCGGACGCACTGGCCAGCGACCCGCCGCCGGGGATGGTGGAAGTGGTGCCGGCCTTCGGCTCAGTCACCCTCTATTATGATCCGGTGAAGGTGCCCGACTTCGAGGCGTGGTTTGCCCTCATCGAACAGCGGGTCCGGAAGCCGGGAAGGCACGCCGGGAAAAATGCGCGCGAGGTTGTCATCCCGGTTTGTTACGCCCCGGAACATGCGCCCGATCTCGACCGGGTGGCGGCACAGGCGGAACTGGCGCCGGGGAAAGTAGCGGAACTGCATGGCCGGGCCGACTATCAGGTGGCGGCGGTGGGCTTCACTCCGGGGTTTCCCTACCTGACTGGCCTGCCGAAGAAATTGCACACTCCGCGGCTCGCAACCCCGCGGGTGGCGGTGCCGGCGGGCAGCGTGGGCATCGGCGGACCGTATACTGGAATTTATCCGATGGCGTCGCCCGGTGGCTGGAATCTGATCGGGCGCACTCCGCTGGAACTGTTCCGGGCCAATGACGCAGCGCCGGCCCTGTTGCGAGTGGGCGACCGCGTGAAATTCCGGGCGATTTCGCCCGAGGAGTTTGCCACATGGAAGTAAGGGTCCTGCGCAGCGGCATGCTCTCGACCGTCCAGGATCTCGGCCGACCCGGTCTGCGGGCCGCGGGCGTGCCGGTCGGAGGGGCCATGGACGCGTTTGCCCTGCGGGTGGCCAATCTGCTGGTCGGCAACGAAGAGAATGCCGCCGGCTTGGAGATGACGCGGGTGGGGGCAGAACTGGAACTCGGGGAGGATGCCGTCGTGGCGGTGACGGGAGCGAACGCCGGCGGCCTGGCGCCCTGGCGGCCACATTTGCTCAAAGCGGGAGCCCGGATCCAGTGGGGGCAGTTTACCGCCGGCTGCCGAGCCTATCTTGCGGTGGCGGGGGGCTTTGACGTGCCCGAGGTGCTGGATGGCCGCGGCACGTATCTGCGCGCAGGGTGGGGTGGCTGGCAGGGACGGGCTTTGCGCAACGGCGATATTTTGACGATAGCCCCGACTGGACGAGCGTTGGTGGCCGGCAATTGGCACATCGATCCCCGGATCCTGCCGGCGTATGCGCCCAGCCCGACCCTGCGGGTGCTGAAGGGTGCGCAAGCCGGGGAATTCAACCCGCAGTGGCTGCAGACGGATTTCGAAGTTCACCCTCAATCCGACCGCATGGGCATCAGGCTGGCGGGCGCACCTCTGGTGCGCGCAGTGGCGACCGAACTGGAATCGACCGCCGTGGCCCCGGGCACGGTGCAGGTGCCGCCGGATGGCCAGCCCATCGTGCTGGCAGCGGATGCGCAGACCATCGGTGGCTATCCGCAGCTGGCCCATGTGATCAGCGTGGATCTGCCGCTTCTGGCGCAGTTGCGACCGGGAGACCGTGTGCGGTTTGCCGAAGTCTCCCTCGCGGAAGCGCACCGGTTGTTCCGGGCCCGCGAACACGCCCTGGCGCTTTTGCGCGAGGGGTTGATCCAAAAACGGCGATGAAAACCATCGATCTCAACTGTGACCTCGGCGAGGGCGCCGGCCAGGACGCCGCCCTGATGCCGCTGATCACGTCGGCCAACATCGCGTGTGGCGCACATGCGGGCGATGAGTCCACGATGCAGGCGACCATCGAACTGGCCTTGAGGCACGGTGTCGCCATCGGCGCCCATCCCGGATTTGCCGACCGCGAAAACTTCGGACGCAGGGAGTTGTCCGTCACGCCAGGCGAGGCGGCGGTCCTGGTGTTGGGCCAGATCCAGCGATTGCAGAAAATCGCCGCGGAGATGGGAGCCAGCGTGCGGCATGTGAAGTTGCATGGCGCGCTCTACAACCAGGTGTCGCGTGACCGCCTGCTGGCCGAAGCGGTGGTGGCGGCGATTTGGACTACCGGAAAGCATCCGGTGATTTATGCCCTGGCCGGCAGCGAACTGGAAAGGGCGGCGCGGTCATGGCCGGACATTCTAGTGGTGCCCGAGGTTTTTGCCGATCGGACCTATCAACGCGACGGTTCGCTGACCCCACGCAGCCGACCCGATGCGCTGATCGCCGACGAGGCGGTCGCCGTGGCGCAGGTGCAACGGATGATCAGTGCGGGCGTGGTGCGGGCGACCGACGGCGCCGAGGTACCAATCAAGGTCGGCACGGTGTGTCTGCACGGTGACGGACCGCATGCCGTGCCCTTTGCGCGCCGCTTGCGGCAGGAATTGCAGTCCGCGGGGATCACCCTCGCCGCACCCGGAACATGATCAAACTCGTTGGCATCCTGCTGGTGGCGCTGGGTTTTGTCCTGCGCCTCAACACCCTGCTCACCGTGCTCGTGGCCGGCGTGGCCACCGGGCTGGTCGCCGGATATGGCTTCGATGACGTCATGCGCCTGCTCGGGGAGTTTTTCATCGAGAATCGTTTCATGACTCTCCCGGTCATTCTGATGATGCCGGTGATCGGCCTGCTGGAAAAGCACGGGCTGCAGGAAAGGGCGGCGATCCTCATCAAGCGGGCCGGGGCGGCGACCGCGGGCCGGGTGCTGTTGCTGTACCAGGTCATGCGGGAGGGCACGAGCATGCTCGGGCTGAACATCGGCGGACATGCGTCCATGGTGCGTCCGCTCATCGCCCCGATGGCCGAGGGAGCCGCCCGGGCCCGGCACGGGAGCTTGGACGAAGCCCAGACCATGAGGATTCGCGCGCAGGCGGCGGCGGCGGAGAACACGGGCAATTTTTTCGCCGACGACATCATCGTGGCGATCGGACCTGTCCTGTTGATGAAGGGCTTCTTTGATTCGGTGGGCGTGCCCGTTGAGATCATGCATTTGGCCTGGTGGGGATTGCCCACGGCCGGCTGGGTGCTGGTCGTGGGTTGGTGGCGCTGCCGGGCATTGGACAAAACCCTGCGCACTGGGTCTGCGAAAAGCGGAGGATCGCGGCTGTGACGCTGCTTAAGTTGGATTATTTCTTCTGGCTCGCCGGATTCTATCTGGCGTTCACTGCGTTCAGCATCCTGCGCGATGCCGGGCATCCCAAGCGGTGGGGTTCGGGACTTTTTTGGCTGCTGCTGGCGGTCATTTTCTCCGTGGGCAAAATGCTGCCTCCGGTGGCGGTGGGCTACCTTGTCGTGGTGTTGGTGATCCTGGCCGCAACCAGGCAGGTATCGGCGCCCTCAACCGTCAAATCCGACCCGGCGGAGCGGCTCGCCGCCGCGGAGCGCACGGGCAACCGTCTGCTCGCGCCGACGGTCTTGATTCCGCTCATCGTTTTGGTGGGTACGTTCACCTTTGACCGCCTCCGGATCGGTTCCGTGGCCCTGGTCAATCCCGCGCAGGTGACCCAGGTTGCGCTCGGGCTCGCCACCATCGCCGGCCTGCTGCTGGCGCTGCGCGTCACCCGGGCCCCGTGGAGCGAGCCGTTGCACGAGGGTGGCCGTTTGCTGCAGGTGCTGGGCTGGACCCTGCTGCTGCCGCAGATGCTGGCGGCCTTGGGCGGTATTTTCGGCCGCGCCGGGGTCGGGGAGGTGGTGGCGCAATTGGTGGCGGCGGGATTGCCGGTGGAACTGCCGTTGGTGGCGGTCGTGGCGTATTGCGGGGCGATGGCGCTGTTCACGATGATCATGGGCAATGCCTTCGCCGCCTTCCCGGTGGTGACCCTGGGCATCGGTCTGCCCTTCATTGTCACCCCGCATGGCGGCAACCCGGCCATCATGGGGACGCTCGGGATGCTGTCCGGTTATTGCGGGACACTCGTGACGCCAATGGCGGCGAATTTCAACCTGGTGCCGGCCCTCCTGCTCGAACTCCCCGATCGCAATGCCGTCATCAAGGCGCAACTGCCCATGGCCGCCGCCATCTGGATTTTCAATGTCGTGGTGATGTACGTTTGTGTGTACCGGTTTTGAACCGTGAAGAAATCCGCCCAAACGATCCTGCTGACCGGGTTCGAGCCGTTTGACGGCGCGACGGTGAATCCTTCCGCTGAAATTGTCCGGCGGTTGCACGGACGGAAGTCAGGCGGGAATCCCATCGCGGGCGTCGTGCTGCCCTGCCGGTTTCGCGAGGCGACGGCCGTGCTTGACCGTGAAATCCGCCGGCTCGATCCCGCGCTGGTGATCTGCCTGGGCCAGGCGGGGGGCCGCGCCGAGATCACGCCGGAACGGATCGCGATCAACGTGGATGATGCCCGCATTCCGGACAACGCCGGCAGGCAACCCGTGGACAGGCCGATCGTGCAACGCGGCCCGGCCGCGTACTGGTCCAAGCTGCCGATCAAGGCCATCGTGACCGCGCTGCGGGCGCGCGACATTCCCGCCGCGGTTTCGCAGACGGCCGGCACTTTCGTCTGCAATCATGTCTTTTACGGCCTGATGCATGCCCTGCGCCGGCGCCGCGGGGTGCGCGGCGGATTTGTGCACCTGCCGTGGCTGCCGGAACAGGCGGGAGCCGGGCAGCCGTCCCTGCCGCTCGACGTGATGCTGCGAGCTGTCGAAGAGATGCTCAGGGTGACGCTGCGCCGGAAAAGGGATCTGCGGGTGGCAGGTGGTCGCACACACTGAGCACCGCGGGGCCGTGCGCGTTCAGCGCAGGGCAATCAATCG
>CAZFHG010000179.1:0-1849 GCA_964518665.1 uncultured Opitutaceae bacterium
GGAGGAGTTGGGTGCGATTAAGGTGCGCAAGGCCAAGGGGTCGAAGAATGTCACGTCCGGCATCGCCAACGTCCTCGCTTCTTTCAATAACACGATTGTTTCGATCACCGACCAGAAGGGCGCGGTCATTGCCTGGTCGACGGCGGGCAAGTGCAACTTCCGCGGTTCGCGGAAATCCACCGCGTATGCCGCTCAGGTCGTTGCACAAGACGCCGCGCGCAATGCGATGGCCCACGGACTGAAAGACATTGTCATCCGGGTGTCCGGGCCTGGTCTCGGCCGCGACTCCGCCATCCGGGCTCTGCAGGCGATCGGACTCGAGATCACCTCGATCGTGGACGTGACTCCGATTCCCCATAACGGCTGCCGTCCCCGCAAGCGCCGCCGCGTCTAATCCGACGACGGCGCACTGAACTCTCAATTTACAATTTAATCCTTCCAAGTCATGGCTCGTTATACCGGCCCCACCACCCGCATCAGCCGCCGTTTTGGGCAACATCTGCTCGGCTCCGGCAAAGCCCTTGAACGCCGCGGCTATCCGCCCGGCCAGCACGGCCCCAAGATGCGCCGCAAGGTCTCCGAATACGCGGTTGGCCTCAATGAAAAGCAGAAACTCCGCTACATTTACGGACTGTTGGAGCGGCAGTTTCGCCGCATGTTCGAAATGGCGAAAAAGGAGCGCGGCGTCACCGGTGAGCGTTTCCTGCAGCTGCTTGAGACGCGCCTCGACAGCACCGTGTATCTCCTCGGCCTCGCCAAAAGCCGCGCTGCCGCTCGCCAATTCGTCAACCATGGCCACATCCGTGTGAACGGGCACAAGGTCGATATTGCCAGCTACAACGTGAAGGCCGGCGACGAGATTGAAGTGAAGAACACCCCCGCCTCGCGACAACTTGCGACCCGTTGCCTGGAGGAAAACCGCATTCGGAATGTCCCCGGCTGGCTCACGATGAATCCGGAGACCTTCAAGGCCACGGTCGTGCGCCTGCCGACGCGTGAAGAGATGACCCAGGAAGTCAACGAACAGCTCATCGTTGAGTTCTACTCGCGCTTCTAATCGGCGCTGTCGCACTTTACTCAATCTATCGCTTAACGTCAGAACTCCCCAGCCATGCCAAAACGCCTCGGAAAGTTCGAACTGCCCAGCAAGCTCACCAAGGTCGAGGAGGGCGCCACGCCCACTTACGCCAAGTTCATCGCCGAGCCCTTCGAAGCCGGCTACGGCCACACCATTGGCAACTCGCTCCGGCGGGTGCTCCTCAGCTCCATCGAGGGAGCGGCCATCGCGTCGATCAAGATCGATGGCGTCAACCACGAGTTTCAGTCAATCGACGGGGTGGTCGAAGACGTCACCGACATCGTACTGAATCTCAAGAAGGTTCTGATCATCTCCCACAAGCGCGAGCCGATCAGCCTCATGATCAAGGCGACCAAAGCCGGAGCAGTGACGGCGGCAGACATCCAGTCGGATGCAAACATCCAGATTGTGAACCCCGATCAGGTCATCTGCACGCTCGATCACAAGCGGGCTTTTGAAGCCGAAATCGAGATCAAGACCGGTCGCGGCTACTGCCCGGGGGAATCCAACAAGAAGGAGGAGCAGCCGATCGGAGTGATCCCGGTGGATTCGCTTTTCTCGCCCGTTCGCCTCGTCAAGTACACGGTCGAGGCCACGCGTGTCGGACAGATCACTGATTACGACAAGCTCATCCTCGAGATCTGGACCGATGGTCGCATCACCCCGGACGATTCCCTCAAGCAGTCGGCTTCCATCCTGAAGCATCATCTTGATGTCTTCGACCGCGTGAGCGAGGAACAGTACGAATTCGAGAACCAGCAGTCCGAGGTC
>CAZFHG010000179.1:1859-7170 GCA_964518665.1 uncultured Opitutaceae bacterium
CAACGAAATCGAGCTTTCGGTGCGGGCGGCGAACTGCCTGAACAACGCGAACATTACCACGGTCGGCGAGCTCGCCATGAAGACCGAGCAGGAGATGCTGAAATACCGCAACTTCGGCAAGAAGTCCCTGAATGAAATCAAGGAGAAGCTCGAGGCTTTGGGCCTTTCCCTGGGCATGAAGTTTGACGAGCGCCTGCTCGATACCAAGAAAGAAGCCTGAGCCGCCCCGCGGCGGGACCGGTCGCCCACTCCGACTGACCGAACCTCCGCGATGCAGCACCGGGTCATCCGATTAGAATCTAGATCAACACGGCTCTCGCGCCGTCCGCCGTCGCGCCACGCTGCGACCGGATTGCCGATCGGGAGCCAAATAACCAGCCAATCCAATGCGTCACAATAAACACCACGCCTCCCTCGGCGTGACTCGCGAACATCGCCGTGCGATGTTGTCCAACCTCGCCGCCTCGCTAATCGAGCATGGTCGTATCCAGACGACTCTGACTAAGGCCAAGGCACTGCGTCCTTTCATCGAGAAGGTAATCACCAAGGCCAAGCAGGCTGCGGCCAAAACCGAGAAGAAGGACGCGATCCATCTGCGCCGGCTCGCGTTGGCGGATGTGCGCAACGAGGACGCCATCACCAAGCTTTTCAACGAGACGTACAAGGAATTTGCGAACCGCAACGGCGGCTACACTCGCATCTACAAGCTTGGGGCCCAGCGCCAAAGCGATGCGGCGGAACTCGCGCTCATCGAGTTTGTGAAGGCCGACGATCCGGGCTACAAGAAGTCGAAGGGCCGCAAGTCGGCCAAGGGCAGCAAAGCCAAGTCCGCGCCCGCAGCGGCAGCTCCGGTGGCTGAGGCCGCGCCGAAGACGGAAGACGCGCCCAAGAGCTGACGAAGTGCCGCGCGAATCCGATCTCGCGCCACTCTCTTCCAATTACAACGCGCCGGAGTCAGCTCCGGCGCGTTTTTTTGTCGCCGCCATAGGCGGGGAGGGGATTTGTTCGGGACGATGTTCGATTTCGCCACAGCCACGGTCTTGTACTGTTTCGTAGTCGCGGCGACGTTCCTGTCCCTTTGGATCTACTATGATCGCCGCGATCATCGCCGGTTCGAAGTCGAGCGGCGCAAGTCCACCTTTCACTGTATCCGCTGTGATTCGCTGTATTCGGTTTCCGGTGGAGCCCAGCTCAGCCGGTGCTCCCGGTGCGGCCATGAGAACTCTCGGCTGCGATTCTAACAAGACCAGCGGCGGCTTGCGCTGAAACCACACGCTTCCCTGTGTCTGCCGTATCCGTGCAAGATCCCTATATGCCTCGGCCAGGTTTTCTGCAACGGCACCGCGAATGGGTGGCCGCGGCGGCGGTGTTTTGCCTGACGGTGGTTCTCACGGTCATTTCGTTCCCCCCATTCAAGGTTCCCGAAGCAGCGTATGCCGCCCTCGTACCTGGCATCTACTGGGCGTACACGCGGCCGCGGCTGCGGTTGTTTGTGGTGACGATGTTCGGCGCCCAAGCGCTGGCCTGGATCCTCTTGTTGAGTTGGCTGCACCATGTGACCTGGCTGGGGCTTTTCCTGCTGGGGCCATTTGTCGGGGCCTGGGTGGGGACGTGGTTCCTCGCGGCCTGGTGGCTGTTGCCGCGCATCGTGGGCCAGTCGATTCCGGTCCGGCTGGTCGCGGTGCTTGGACTGGCGGGAGTTTGGGTCGTGATCGAGTGGTCCCGTACCTGGCTGTTTGGCGGATTTCCATGGCTTCCTTTGGCGGCGAGCCAATGGGAGCGGGCGAGTATCTTGCAGATTGCTGCGTACACGGGGGCGTGGGGGATCTCCTTCGTACTCGTGATGATGAACCTAGGTTTCGGCGCTTACGCTCACCGGCTGTTTCGGGAAGGGGCAGTTGGAGTAAACAAGCGCAGCCAGGAGTTCTTTCTCGCCCTGTTTCTGCTCCTAACCTGCGTGTGCGTGCACTTTCAGGAGGCTTTCAACCGCCGGGGGTATGCGGTTTCGCTCGCACGCATCGCGCTCGTCCAGCCGAAGATTCCCCAGGACATCAAGTGGGATCCGGCGCGCGCGCCGGCCATTCTGGAAGTGTTGACCGACGTGACCCTTGAGGCGGCGGCTGGCAAGCCGGACCTGATCGTCTGGCCGGAGGCCGTCACTCCCCTGGCGGTCCGCGGGGACGCTGCGGCCCGGGCCTTTGTCGAGCGTCTGGCCAGACGCACTGGGACGCCGCTGTTGCTGGGATCGATCGCGATTGAGAACCCGCGCCAGGAGAGCGAGGCGTGGTTCAACGGAGCCTTCGTCGTCACTCCGGCTGACGGGGTGGCGGGGAGCTATTATGCGAAGCGCCAATTGGTGCCGTTTGGCGAGTATGTGCCGTTGCGGCCTTTGTTGGGCTGGATTGGGAAGTTTGTGCCGATCGGCGGGGACTTTGCGGCGGGGGAGTCGCCGGCCCCCATCCTGATTGGACTGCGAGGGCAGCCCATCGTATTCGGTCCACTGATATGTTACGAGGACACCTATCCCGAGCTGGCCCGACTGAGCGTGCTGGGCGGGGCGGCGGTGTTGACGGTGCTCACCAACAATGGCTGGTTCGGCGAGGGGGGCGCGGCGTACCAGCACGCGGCGCATGCGGTCCTGCGGGCGGTCGAGACGCGCCGTCCGGTGCTGCGCTGTGGCAACGCTGGCTGGAGTGGCTGGATCGACGAATTCGGCGTCGTACGCTCGAAGGTCACCAACGCGGAGGGGACGATTTACTTTCGCGGCACCGGGGTGATTGAGGTGAGCCGCGATGCGCGCTGGGTGGACCGGCACAGCTTCTACGTCGAGCACGGCAACTGGTTCGTGCTGTTGGGCGCCGGGCTGGCGGGGCTGGCCGTGATCTTGCTGCGTTTTGCACCCTCCGTCGGCCCAGCGCAGGCCGAATCTGCGGGCTCATCCCGCCTTACTTGAGAGGGGCCGGACCCCGAGAGGGGAATACGCCTGAGGTTGCAAAGTGGAACGCGGCCGGAGAGCCTGGGCGCGGCTGAATGGGCCCTTTGTTGGATGCAGGTTTGCGCCCCCCGCGCTGATCTCGCCCGATGGGGCCTTTTCGCGCCAGCCGGTCTCCCGATTTCCTGTGGGACGAAGACAATCTCCATGAATCAAGCAACGGGTCAGAGCCGTCGGGGTTTCCTCAAAACCGCCACGAAGTTCGGTGCCGCCGGGCTCGCCGGGCCGTCCCTTCTGCCTGCCGGAGCTCTGGGCGCCGGGGGTCGGCCCGGGGCCAACGGCAAAATCCAGGTCGGGCTCATTGGCTGCAACGGCATGGGTCGCGGCAACCTTAACAACTTGGCCAAGCATCCGGAGGTCGTGGTCACCGGCGCATGCGATGTCTTCCAGGATCGGCGCGAGGCGGTGGCCAAACAGTTCAAGGATACCTGCAGGCCCTACGCCGATTTCCGCGAGCTGATTGCCGCGGAGAGTGTCGATGCGGTCATCATCGCTTCGCCGCCCCACTGGCACACCCTCATGGCGATCATGGCGATGGAGTCCGGCAAGGACGTTTACTTGCAGAAGCCGATGACGCTGCACCTGGGCGAAGACTTGGCCATCCGGAACGCGGTCCGGCGGACCGGGCGGATCTGCCAAGTGGGCACGCAGATCCACGCGACGGAAAACTATCGTCGGGTGGTGGAGATGATTCGCGCCGGTTACCTCGGCAAGATTGGATCAGTCCGCACGTTCAATGTCATGAACCAGGGGCCCGCTGGCATCGGACGCCAAGAACCCAACACGCAGGCTCCCGCTGGATTGGACTGGGACTTCTGGTGCGGACCGGGGCCGCTAATCCCCTTCAACTCGCTCCTGTTTCACGGTTCGTACAACCACGGATCCTGGATGGCCTACAGTGGCGGTTGGACGCCGGGCATGGCGCCGCACATCCTCGACTTGCCGGTTTGGGCGCTCGACCTGCAGTACCCGACCGAGATCAGTTCCAGCGGTGGTCGCTTCATCATCGATGACGACGGAGACGCCTACGACAACCACGAGGTGCTGTGGCGATACCCTAAGACCACCATGACGTGGACGAACTCGCTGACGAACAGTTACGGGTACGATTGGCACGGCCGGCCGGTCCCGTCGCGCCGGCTGGGGATCTATTTTCACGGGGTGCAGGGCACCATGTGGTGCAACTACAACGAACATCGGATTGTGCCGGAAGGAACGGCCATGAATGAGTTCATCAAGCCGGAAGTCGTGGCCAAGAAGCAGGCCAATGACTACCCGGTGAGGGCGCTGTACAACGTGGCCGATTTCAAGCCAGGAGGGGATCGAATCCCGCCCTCTCCCGGCCATGAATTCGAATGGATCGAGTGCATCAAGACGCGCCAGCCGCCGAGTTGCACCCCTGACTATCACAGTCGGATCAACGTGCCGATTGCGCTCAGCCTTCTTTCCCTGCGTCTCGGTCGTACCATCCGGTTCGACCCGGCGACACAGAAGATCGTGGGTGATCCCGAGGCGGCGCGGCTGGCGATACCGCAGTACCGCGCTCCGTGGAAGTTCCCGACAAGGTACCTCGACGCCTAATTCCAGGGAGCAAAGCCGTCCGCCGCCACGAAACCAGGTGCTGGCCAAAAACTGAACAATGCTGAACCACGAATCATGGCTGGCCGCTCTCTTGGCCCTGCTGGCACCCTTGCCGCTGGCGGCGGCCGCAGGCCCGCTGGCGATTGTCGTCGATGAGCCGACGCAGAGTTACACGATCACCGAGGGTGATCTGCCGGTGCTGACCTACCGCTTCGGCGAGGTGCCGCTGCCGGCTGGGGTCAAGGCGCACCAATTCGCCAAGCGGGACACCCCCTACAATGGTGCCTACTTCACCGACGGCAGCCGTTATGGCGGAGAGCGGAGCAACTACATCTATCCATTGTTTGGTTTCCAGGGAGAGCCCCTGACTGCCGACTATCCAAAGGATCACCTTCATCACCGGAGTCTCTGGTGGAGTTGGTGCGAGGTGCGTTACAACGGGAAGATTGGGGACCTCTGGGCGGTCTGCAAAATCCGTGCCTTCCCGGTCGAAGTCGCCCGTCGGAAAGCCGACGCCGATTCGGCTGTTTTGGAGGCGGTGAACGTCTGGCGTTATGACGATGACCCAACTGCGGTGGTGAAGGAGACGGTCACCATTCGCGCGCACCGGACGGTTGGAGGCAAGGGGGCCCGGAGCCGCGCAGTGGATGTCGAGGTCAGGCTCGAGGCGTTGGTTGATGGCATGGCGATCACTGGACGCCAGCAGGTCGATTACGGCGGTTATGGCGGGATGACCGT
>CAZFHG010000180.1:0-5258 GCA_964518665.1 uncultured Opitutaceae bacterium
GGCCGCGGACGGCGCCCCCGCCCGCCCCGGCTCGGCCGCGCCATTCACCAAGCGCAGTTGATCAAGCTGCCACTCACGCGGAGGCGCGGAGACCGCAGAGTTCTTAAGCCCGGATTTCACAGCAGGCATAAAAGCATTGGGCAGCTTTGAGCCTCTTGAGCCTTTTGCGGCCATTGATTGGTATTCCCATCCGTGCCATCCGTGTAATCCGTGGTTAAAAGGCCTTTGGCAATTGTGCCATTGCCACCCGCCCGCCGGCACCGCAATTTGCCCCTTTATGACCGACGAAAAGAACACCGGCAGCGCTCCCGCCCCCAGCGATTTCATCCGCGACATCGTCGCGCAGCATGTCGCGGAGCAGCGCTACGCGAAGATTGTCACGCGCTTCCCGCCCGAGCCGAACGGCTACCTCCACATCGGCCACGCCAAGTCCATCTGCCTGAATTTCGGCATCGCCCGCGAGCACAACGGCCAGTGCAACCTGCGTTTCGACGACACCAATCCCGCCAAGGAGGAGATGGAGTTCGTCGACTCCATCACCGCCGACGTCCGCTGGCTCATCGCCGGCTGGGCCGACCACTGCCTCGCCTTCAAGCCGAAGGGCGCCCACCCGGCCGTGGTCACCAGCAACGGCAAGCCCGACCACTACATCGCCCCGGTCCCCCCCGGCGAGAACACCGAGGCCTTTTTCGCCTCCGACTACTTTGACGCCCTTTACGAATACGCCCTCGTCCTGATCCGCAAGGGCAAGGCCTACGTCTGCGACCTGAGCCCTGAGGACACCGACAAGTATCGCGGCGCCCCCGACCAACCCGGCAAGGACAGCCCCTTCCGCAACCGTACCGTCGCCGAGAATCTCGATCTTTTCCAGCGCATGAAGGCCGGCGAGTATCCCAACGCCGCCCGTTCGCTCCGCGCCAAGATCGACATGGCCTCGCCCAACGTCTGGCTGCGCGACCCCCTGCTCTACCGCATCCGCCACGTGCCGCATCACCATGCCGGTGACAAGTGGTGCATCTACCCGCTCTACGACTACGCCCACTGCCTCAGCGATTACCTGGAAGGCATCACCCACTCGATCTGCACGCTCGAGTTTGTCGACCACCGCGCCCTCTACGACTGGGTCCTGGAGAATCTCGATCTCCCGCGCGCCCTGCCCCACCAGTACGAATTCGCCAAGCTCATCCCGAACTACCTGATCGTGAGCAAACGCAACCTCCTGCGCCTCGTGCAGGAGAAGGTCGTCTCCGGTTGGGACGATCCGCGCATGCCCACGCTCACCGGCCTCCGCCGCCGCGGCATTCCCGCGAGCGCCGTCCGCAAGTTCGTCACGGGCGTCGGCGTCACCAAGTTCAACAGCGTCACGGACATCGCTGTCTTCGAGCACGCCATTCGCGACGAGCTCAACACCACGGCCCAGCGCCGGCTCGCAGTGCTGAAACCCATCCGCGTGGTCCTGACCAACATTCCGGCCGGCGAAACCGTCACCTGCGCGGCCACCAACAATCCCCAGGACGAGCAACCGACCACGCGCCCGGTTGCCCTCACACGAGAGGTGTTCATCGAGGCTGACGATTTCGCCGAGGTGCCGCCGCCCAAGTATTTCCGCCTGAAACCCGGCGGCGAGGTGCGCCTGAAATACGCCTGCATCATCAAGCTCGACGAGATCGTGAAGGACGCCGCCGGCGCCCTCACCGAGTTGCGCTGCACCGCCCAGCTCGACACGCGGTCCGGCCAGCCCAACGCCGACAAGAAGGTCAAGGGCACCATCCACTGGGTCAGCGCCACGCAGTGCATCGAGACCGAGGTCCGGCTCTACGACCGGCTCTTCACGGTCGCCGAACCCGCCGCCGAACCCGATTTCCTTAAGGTGTTGAACCCCAAGTCGCTCGAGGTCGTCACCGCCCGGCTGGAACCTTCCCTCGCCAGCGCCAAGCTTGAGGACCGTTTCCAATTCGAGCGCCTCGGCTACTTCGCTCTCGACCCAAAGGACAGCGCCCCCGGCAAACCCGTCTTCAACCGCACGATCTCGCTGAAGGATACCTGGGCGAAATAATCGGTCCATCCCGCACGAGGTAAGCTGGTTTCTACAACACCATCAAATGGGCAAGCACCTGCGATTCATTTTTTTGCTTCTGCTGGTCACTGGTGCGCTGACCAATGTCATATTCTGGAATGCGGAACATGGCACCAATCCGCACATCAGGTCCTATGGTGATTCCCTCTGGTGGTGGTTTGTCACCTCCACCACGGTGGGCTACGGCGACATCGCGCCGATCACGACCATGGGCCGCCTGGCCGGGGTGATCACCATCATCGTCGGAATTTACTGCTACACCAACTTCATCGCCCTGACCACGGACAGACTCCAGGGCCTGACCAATCAGAAAAGACTGGGCACGGCCCAGGTGAAAGCCACGGGTCACGTGGTCATTTGTGAGTACACGGCGTTTGCGGACGAACTCATCCAGGCCTTGCCGCAATATCCCGAACTGGCTGGCCGGGAGGTGGTCATTGTCTCCGATCTTGTGCCGGAACAGCCCTACCCGCAGCATCACTTCGTCCGTGGCGTACCCATCAGCCCGGTGATCCTGAAACTGGCCAATCTGGAGAAGGCCGACATCGTGTTTGTGTTTGCCAACATGCGATTCGCCGATCCGGACCTCAAGACCCTCCACATGGTGTCGCGCATCCACCAGTTGAATCCCAAGGCCAGACTCTTTGTGGAGCTCTCGAATCCGAATGATTCCCTCACCGGCCTGCTGCGCAACAATATCACTATCCTGACCAGCCGCAACCTTCTGGCCGCCGTGTTGAAGAGCAAGTCCTTCAACCTGACCCCATACTTCAAACGCGGATGACGGGTGGGGCCGACCGACTACATTGGCCATGGTTGGCTTTAATTGAGCGGGGTTCCTTCTACACCCAGGCTGCGGAAGGCAGGTCAGAGATCTGCCCTGCTCAACCGCATCGCCATCCGCTCGTAGCGCGGAGCTTCAGCCCGCGTTTACCACGCCACATCGACAGTTCAGTGCTCCGTTCCAGTGCCGGCTGAAGTCCGGCACTACTCAACCGCATTGCCGACCGCTCGTAGTGATGGCTTCAGCCAGCACTGGTTGGGAGGAGCAATACGGCCGATGTGGCGTGATGAGCGCGGTCTGAAGTCCCGCGCTACGTGGCGAGCGGACGGCAAAAAAGGCGGGGATCGGAATCCTCGCCCTACAATCATCACCCGTACTTCGCCTTCAGCGTGCGGCCCTCGCGGGCGCTGCGGTCGGCGAGATCGAGGATGTGGATCGGACGCCGGGCCCATTCGGCCGTGATGATCAGCGGCACGCCCTTCGTGAGGTGCGCCGCGATATTGGCGTAATACTTGTGCCACTGCGGCGGGGGATTTTTGCCCTTCGTCACCACGGTTTTCTCCCCGTCCTTCACGATGATCTCGTGGGTCTCATATTCCCAGACGAAGGAGCCCTTGGTTCCAGTCACCTCCACCATCCCGCGCTTCGGGTTCGCATCAATCTGCGTGATGCAGAGCGTGAGCCAGACGCCGTTCTTGAAGCGCACGACCGCGAAACCCTCGTCCTCGATCGTGTCGGCCTTCCACTTGGTCAGCGGCGCCCACGACCCGCGCTTGGCCATGCCGGTGACCTCGGTGTACTCGGACTTGATCAGTTGCAGCGAATACTCCAGCAGGTGCACGCCCCAGTCGTAGAGGATGCCGCCGGAGATGCTCTTGCTGCTGCGCCACCAGTCGCCGGGCTTGCCCCACTGGCCCATGTGGCACTCCACGCGGACAATGTCGCCGATGACGCCGGACTTCACCACTTCGAGCGCCTTGAGGATCGAACCGTCCCAGTGGCGGTTGTGAAACGTTGAAAGCATCACGCCGGATTTCTTCGCGGCCGCGATCATCGCGTCGCATTCCTGCGTCGTGATCGCAAAGGGCTTCTCGCACACCACATGCCGGCCGGCCTTCAGGCACTTCAGCGCCAGCGGGGCGTGCGTATTGTGAGGCGTGATGAGCACGACGAGGTTAACGTCGGACTTCTTCAGCATCTCCTCCACGTTCGCATAGGTCTGGATGCCGGGAAACTCCTGCGCCGCCACGGCAAGGCGCGCGGCATCGGGCTCGACCACCGCCCGGGGTGTCATGCCCGACTTCTGCATGTCCTGCAGGTGCATGCGGCCCATGTTGAAGGCGCCACCGTAGCCGATGACGCCGACCTTGATTTCACTCGCCTGTTTGAATCGTGATTTCATGGGAGTTGTTCAGCGGGCCGCCCAGCTCATGCCGCGCAGGGTGAGTTCGAGCTGTTCGGGGAAGTCGATGAATTCCTGGCACTGATGCCCGCATGCCGAATAAAACACCCGGCCGGCCCCATGCACCTTTTTCCACACAAACGGCATGTCCACGCCATTGGTCCACGGCGCGCTGACCGATTGGTGTGTCGTGACCGCCAGCACCTCGTTGCGCGGATCCACCAGCATGTAGTATTGTTCGCTCTTCACCTTGAAATCCGGGATCCCCTTGGTGATCGGGTCCGTGCGGTTCACAATGCGAATGGTGTACTCCTTGATGTTGTCCGGATGGGCGAGGAACTGCCCGCCGGTCATCCACTGGTAATTGATCGAGCCGCGGAAGGCGTCACCCATGCCGCCATGGAAGCCAGCGATGCCCACACCGCTGATGACGGCGCCGACGAGATTGGTTTCCTGCGCCGCCGTCAGCGTCCCGCAGGTCCAGAGCGGAACGATGAGATCGAGGGTCTTGAGCCGCTCGGCGTCCTCCAACACCTTCAGGGTGTCGGTCACCTCGACGTGGAAACCACGTTCGGTGAGCTTGCCGGCAAAGAGCTCGGCGCATTGGACGGGCTGGTGACCATCCCAGCCGCCTTGAAAGATCAGGGCATTTTTACGCGTTGAGGACATGGGAAATGGGAGCGGATTGCGCAAGAAAAATGTGATGGCTGCACGGTGAGTGTGGTTCAAAGCAAATCCGGCAACACGATGAGCATAGTAGTCGGCAAGTTGCGGATAATCAGACCGGCCACAGGTAGGAGCCTGTTTGCAGGTCATGGTTGGGTGTAAGGGCGCAGCTCGACTGCGCCCGATCGATTCACGCTGGCGGCATGAAAGGGCGCGCACGAGGTGCGCCCCTACAGCAAAACATCGCCTGCAGGCAGGCTCCTAGCACCAAGCCCTGTAGGGCCGGACCTTGGTCCGGCCTCGAACGTGGATATGTCAGCGTTGCCGAA
>CAZFHG010000180.1:5268-7101 GCA_964518665.1 uncultured Opitutaceae bacterium
ACGTCATCACAGTCACGGCACCCGCAAAGCGTCACCAAGAAGACGCCCTACAGGTTCAAACCCCCTCCCCCAATTTACGATTGCCGCCATCGGCTCGCTCGGCGTCGCTTCCCGCGCATGTCCGCGAACGTCCACGATCCCTACGCCGCACTGCGGGTGGCGACCTATCGCGATTACATGACGGGGAGTTTCCTCTCCAGTATCGGACGACAGGCGGTCAGCGTGGCGGTGACCTGGGAAATCTACCAGTGGACCAAATCCGCCACCGCGCTCGGCCTGGTCGGGCTCATCAATGTCATTCCGCTGCTCGTTCTTTCGCTACCCGCTGGCTCCATCGCCGACCGCTATGACCGCCGTCGGATCATTGCCCGCGGAGCCGGCCTCGGCGCCCTCCTCTCCGTCGCGCTTGCCGCCCTTTCCTATTTCCACGCGGCGGTGCCCGATCTGGCGCCATTGCGCTGGGCCAATGGTTGGATTCGCGAACTGGCCCTCGTCTTCGAGCGGCACACCGACCCCACCACGCTCAACTTCGACCAACCCGCGCTGCCCCTCATGTTCCTGCTGCTGCTGGTCATCGCCATCGTACGCATCCTGACCTGGCCGGCCCGCTCCAGCATCATTCCCCTGCTCCTGCCTGCGACGGCCCTGCCCAACGCCATCACGTGGAACTCCAGCGCCTTCGAGATCGCCACGGTCGCCGGTCCGGCCCTCGGCGGCTTCATCATCGCCTTCGGCGGCTTTCAGGTGGTCTACCTGCTCGATGCCGGCCTCGGCCTGGTCTTCCTGCTGCTGCTGCGCAATGTGAAGTATCACCTGATGCCGGCCCCCGTATCCGCGGCGTGGCGTTCTTGGCGCGGGATCCTCGCCGGGGCTGATTTCATCTGGCGGCGCAAGGTCATCCTCGGCGCCAGCAGTCTCGACCTCTTCGCGACACTGCTGGGCGGGGCCACCGCGCTGCTGCCGATTTATGCCGATCAGGTGCTCCACGTCGGTCCCATCGGCCTGGGCTGGCTCCGTGCCGCGCCCTCCATCGGCGCGTTCGGAATGGCCATGTGGCTGGCCCACCGCGCTCCGCTGACCCAACCCGGCCGCACCCTGCTGTGGTCCGTCGCCGGATTCGGCCTGGCCATTGTCACCTTCGGTTTCTCGCCCTGGTACTGGCTTTCGTTCATTGCCCTTTTGTTCACCGGCGTATTCGACAACGTCAGCGTCGTGGTCCGCCAGTCGCTCGTGCAACTCCTCACCCCCGATCATCTGCGCGGACGCGTGACCTCGGTGAACCAGATCTTTGTCGGTTCTTCCAATGAGATCGGCTCCCTGCGGGCCGGCCTGATGGCCGCGTTGTTCGGGCCCGTTGCCGCCGCCGTCTGGGGCGGCCTCGGCACCCTCGCCGTCGTCGGCGTGGTCGCCGCCTCCCTGCCGGCGCTCCGCCGGCTCGCGCCCCTGCACAACCTCAGGCCCGAGGAGTGATCGCCGGAAATTCTCATTTCGGCACTTGCGGCCCCTTTTTATTTCCTGCAAGTTCCACCGCCTTTTCCAAAAGGCGCGGTAGCCAAGTGGTAAGGCCGAGCTCTGCAAACTCTAAAGGGTGATTTTAGAAGGAATTCGCCTACGTCACACTGAGTCACAAAACTACGGATACGCAGCAAGATCCGACTTTTTGACTTAACCTTGCGTCACCCTGAATCCTCCCAAATATCGGAACTGGGTGACAACAAAGGGTGACAACAAAAAGGAGAATAAAGAAGAGACGAAAGATCTTTTGCTAGATGTCATGCCCAGACGATTTGGGCCAATGGCTCTCGAAGCGCAGTGGGCAATTGGATTGCCGGT
>CAZFHG010000181.1:0-7076 GCA_964518665.1 uncultured Opitutaceae bacterium
TCGTAGCGCACGATTTCCCGGTCGGCCGTCACGAGGACCAGGCCTTCCGCCAGCGCCTGGGCGATCAGCAAGCGGTCAAAGGGATCGCCGTGCAGCGCCGGCAGCATCGCGGCCCGACTGGTATGGGCGATTTCAATGGGCAATGCTTCAAAGCCGTGCGCAAGCAACTGCGCGACGTAATCCTCGGGCATGCGCAGCTTGCCGCGGGCGATCTTTAAACCGAGTTCCCAGGTCGAGGCCGCACTCAGGAACACCTCGTTTTCCGGCGCGGTTGATCATCTCGCGCGTTTTCGCCCGGAGCCGGCCGGAAAGGCCGACCACCAAACCACGACATGCGAATCGAGCCGGAGACGCATGACTCAGCCCTTGGCCGGCGGCTCTTCCACGGCACCATGAAACATCGGCCCGTCAGCCGAGGCCCCGAGCGGGTCATCCTTCAAATTCCAGCAGTCATCCGCTTCCGTGACTTGGCCTGCCATCAAGCCGGCGATGCGCGGAGCCCGCGACGCTGCATACGGCACCAGCCTGACCAAGGGCTTGCCCGCTTTCGCCAGCACAATCTCCTCGCCTCCCTCCACCACGGATTCGACCAAACGCGAGAGATGCGTCTTGGCTGCTTGGATATTGACGATTTTCACAGCCAATGGACCAGACCAAGTCTGGTATGGTTGCAAGTCTTTGAACCAATTATGTTAACAAACTATGCTCGGCCGCAGCAGCATCCCCTACCCGCCCGACACCATGCGAGCACGGCGGCAAGAGAGAAGCCAATGGCGTTGAGTGTCCCGTGCAGGGCCAGCATCCACGGGAGATCGAGCCAGGGCAGCGGAGGCAAAGCCAGTCGCGAGGCATGCAACCCGGCGAGCAACATGCCGCCCGCCAGTGAAACGCCGGCAATCAGCCACAGTCCGCGCGCCAGCGGGTGCACCTTTTTTTCCTCGATCACGAGCATGAGGTGCTGCCAGGCGACCCCGCAACCGCCGGCCACGAGGAGCCAGGTTGCAAGGGATTGAAACACTTCCGTCCCCCCAAGCTTCGTCACCAATGAAGTGACCGCCACCAGTGGCACGCCGAGAATGACCAACCAGGTGGAAATGGCACTGATAGGACACTCCGGTCGGCGGCTCTGGGCCAGACCGGCCACCACCGGAAGCACGAAGCCAAAGTAATGGAAATGCACCGCCTGATGGGCGAGCATCGCCGAGGTTAGCCCCATCGGTTCCCAGCCTGCACGTTCAGCCAGCAGGCACAGACCGCCAACGGAGGCATAGAGCAATCCGACATCCCGGCACAACGGACCCAACGGCGCAAAACCGTGACGGCGAATGCGGATGATTCCGTCCACTGCCATCACCCCCAGCACCAGCGCCCAAGGCAGGGCGCACAGCAACGCCCATTTCCCCACCGGCAGCCAGAACGCCGGGATCAGCAGCAGGGCCGCCGGAAGTTGCAGTTGCAGATCGAAGCGCCAGAGCCGGGCGGCCCAACCGGTATCATCGAGATCCCGCGCCAGGCACCAGGTCATCGGCATCAACACCAACGCCGAGAGCAGCAACAAGGCGGCAGTCCAGCGGGCGTCCGGCAAATCCGACACAAAAAATAATACGAAGGCGGCCCACGCGACGGCGCCGATTCTTACTTTCAGGGGTATTGTCATGCTGGGGTCCGCCCAAAAAGAACGATCCTGCCCCCGGAGTCGCGTCTTTTCTTTGGGGTTTCGCTTGACGGTCAGAAGGTAGCACCCGGCCTCCGGACGGGTGGAATGACGACTGCCAGTACGATCCTCTCCGCCCGTCCGGAGGCCGGGCACTACCCATTTCCGCCAGGCGTCGTCCAATCGTCACTTCACCCGCGTACTGCAGCTTTGCCTCCTGCACCACGGTCGTGCAATTTCAGGCCATGCCCTCCCGCCACCTCCTTCTTGGACTGCTGTTGCTCTCCGCCTTGCCCGGGCTGCAAGCCGCCGGGCGGCTCGTTTCCGGCCCGATGCTGGGCTATCAGGCCCACCGCGAGGTGTTTCTCTGGGTGGAAACCCAGGAGGCCCAGACCGTCGCCCTCAAATACTGGCCCGCCGGCCAACCCGCGCAGGTGCAGCAATTGTCCAATGCCCAACTTCATAGCACCCCCGCCGGTGGCCAGATCACGCACTTTCGCCCCGGTCTGCTGGAGATGGGCGTCGCCTACGAATACGAACTGCTCATCGACGGGGAAAAGCAGGCCCTGACCTTTCCTGCCCGCTTCAACACCAAACCGCAGTGGGAGTGGCGTACGCCGCCGCCTGATTTCAAGTTCCTCGTTGGATCCTGTGCCTATTTCAACGACCCGCCTTACGACCGCCCCGGCAAGCCCTACGGCAAGACCGTCGAAACCTTGCGGCTCGCCGGCGAGTCCGGCGCCGATTTTATGGTCTGGCTCGGTGACAACTGGTACTGGCGGGAGGCGGATTTCGATTCCATCAGCGGCCTGTGGTACCGGGCCTCGCATGACCGGGCCGTGCCGGAGATGAGGAAGCTGCTCGGGACCATGCATCATTATGCGATCTGGGACGACCACGACTACGGTCCCAACGACTCCGACTGGTCCTATGAATTCAAGGACGAGGCGCTGAAGATCTTCCAGGCCTATTGGGGCAACCCGTCCTACGGCACATTGGCCCACCCCGGAGCCTACACCAAGTTCTACTGGGGTGACGCTGTATTCATCCTGATGGACAATCACTACTACCGCGACTCCGCGGTGCTGAATCAGGACAAGTATCCTGAAAAATCCCAATGGGGCCGCCGCCAGCTTGACTGGCTCAAGCAATCGCTGCTCCAGGCCGGGGTGCTGAAGCACTACACGTTCAAGTTCATCGCCACCGGCAACCAGATGCTGCAGACCGACCCGAAGGGCGAACCGCACGAACTCTACCGCCGTGAACGCGAGGAACTGCTCAGCTTCATCCGCGAACAGGGCGTCACCGGCGTCGTGTTTCTCACCGGCGACGTCCACCACACCGGCCTCTACCGCCGGCAACTCGGCAACGACGGCCCGTGGGTCTATGAGATCACCTCCTCGCCGCTCTCGAGCGGATCGTGGGCGGTCGAAACGAGCTCCGCAGTCAACGATCCCTACGTCATCAAGGACACCCTCGTCGGTGACCAGAACTTCGTGACCGTGTCCGTCGGCGGCGCGGGCGCCGACCGCGCGCTGACCGTCACCTGCACCGACAAGCAGGGCGCCACACGCTTCACGCAGGTGATCAAGGCCACCGAGCTGGGCTACGTCCCGTCCACGCGCTGAGCGTAACCGGCGTTTCGCCCCGGTTGATCGGACAAATCCCGCGCGATTTTCTCCGTGCCCTGCCACGGGTTCCCCCCCATGGTTGTCCCATGAAATCGCGCAAAGAGATCGTCGAAAACTGGCTGCCCCGCTACACCGGCGTGCCGCTGAAGGATTTCGGCGACTATATCCTGCTGACCAATTTCGACCGCTACGTGAAGCTCTTCGCGCAGTGGCACCGCGTGCCGGTCAAGGGCAAGGACAAGCCCATGCCGAGCGCCACCGCGGGTGACATCAGCATCATCAACTTTGGCATGGGCAGTGCCACGGCCGCCACAGTCATGGACTTGCTCAGCGCCATCAACCCCAAGGCCGTGCTCTTCCTCGGCAAATGCGGCGGCATCAAGCACCGCGCCGTGCTCGGCGACCTCATCCTCCCCATCGCCGCGATCCGCGGCGAGGGCACGAGCAACGACTACTTTCCACCCGAGGTCCCCGCCCTCCCCGCCTTCGCCCTGCAGAAGGCCATCTCCACCACGATCCGCGACCACTCGCGCGACTACTGGACCGGTACCGTCTACACCACCAACCGGCGCGTCTGGGAGCACGATGAGAAGTTCAAGAAATACCTGAAGAAGATCCGCGCCCTCGCGATCGACATGGAGACGGCCACGATCTTCATGACCGGCTTCTACAACGAGACGCCCACCGGCGCCCTGCTGCTGGTGTCCGACCAGCCGATGCTGCCCGAGGGCATCAAGACCGCCGACAGTGACGAGAAGGTGGATGCGGTTTACGTGAACGACCACCTGCGCATCGGCATTGACTCGCTTAAGCAGCTCCAGAACAAGGGCCTCACCGTCAAGCACCTGAAGTTCTAGCCGGGCCGCCAACCGGCCAGGCCAAACGCTGAACGCCGAACGTTGAACGCTGAACGCCTAAGTCCCGAGGCCGACCCGTTACAGCGTTCGACGTTTTCTCTGCCCGACGCAGGCAAATTCCCCCTGCCCGGGACGGTCATCGCCTACAGTCCGCCTTCCTCCGGCATCTTTCTCGGATCCCCGTCGCTGCTTCGCTGTGCTGACGGCTCTTTGCTGACGTCGCATGACCAGTATGGACCGGGTGCCCATGAGGAACAGATCGGCCGGACTTTTCTCTACCGTTCGCGCGACGAAGGCGGCACTTGGGTCCCGCTCGGAGAAATCCGCCGACTGACCGGGCACGATCCCGATGAAACCGGCGTCTTCTGGAATTCGTTTTTCCGCGCCGGCGCGTCCGTCTACAGCATCGGCGCCGCCACCGCCTGCGGGGACCTCGTCATTCGCCGCTCCCTCGATCACGGTGCCACCTGGACACGGGTGCAGGATCCGCAAGGGCGACTCATTGTTTCGACCGACGGCCGGACCCACGCGAGCGGCCCGTTGACCGTGCCTTACGCCGGCCGTTTTTGGACGGCAGTCGAGCATCCGCTCAGCCCGACCTTCGGCGACACGCGCATCACGGTGCTCACGGCTGATCAGATGGCCGACCTGCTTTCCCCCGCCTCCTGGCTCACCTCCAATGGCCTCACCCGCAGCACCATGTGGCTGGACGGGACCTTCCAAGGCTGGCTCGAGGGATGTCCGGTGCCGACCCGCGAAGGCGGGCTTGTCATCATGCTCCGCGTGGACAACCGCGCCCCGAATGGAGCCGGCATCGGCATGAAGGCGGCGATTGTGCGGGTTCAAGCCGGCGCCACCGGCACTGCCCCCTTGATTTCGTTTTCCGGCAGCGATTTCGATCCCCGGGATCCTTCGGGCTCAGGCTTTGTGGACTTTCCCGGTGGCTGTGTGCGTTTCATAGTCCGTTACGACCCGGTATCCGACCGCTATTGGTCCGTTTGCTCCTACATCCCGCCCGCCTTCCGGAATCCGCGCTACAATGCCGAACGCTTCCGGGGCATTCTGGTCCTCGTCTCCTCGCCGGACCTGGCGAACTGGACCGTCGAACGCACCCTCATGGCCGACGATCGCTTGCACGCGGAGGATCCCGCCGTGCGCGACTCCGCCTTTGACGGGCCTTTCGGCGGAGGCTATTTTCACACCCGTTTTGGTTTCCAGTATCCCTTCTTTCTCATCGAGGGCGATGACCTGCTCGTCACCATCCGCACCGCCTTCACCGACGCCGAGGGCGGCACTCGCGCCGGGCACGATGCCAATTATTACCTCTTCAGGCGCATTGCCGATTTCCGGCAGACGCCGACGACCCCATGACTCACAAGCAACGATTGCTGGCGGCCATTAATCATGAGGAGCCCGACCGGGTTCCCCTCTGCGCCTGGTACACGCCCGAGGCCGAGCGGATGCTGCTGCGGCATCTGGGTGTGAACTCGGATCAGACCGAAACCTATCAGGCGGCCGGCGGGCCGCTGCCCATTCTGATGGACCACGACTTCCTCATCTCGTGGATCGGGCCGTGCACCAGCTACTACTCCAACACCAGTGATGAATACACGGATGAATGGGGCATCGGCTGGAAATGGTTCAAGAACTCCAGCGGCGGCGCCTACACGGAGATCGTCCGGCACCCGCTCGCCGACATCAAGGATCTGCGCGAACTCACCCTGCCCGACTTTTCCCGGTTCGATCGGTATGACGGCGTGCGCAAGCTGATCGCCCAGTACGGCCACGAGTACGGCATCATGGGCGGCGCCGCCTGCACCCTCTTCGAACTCGCGTGGTATCTGCTCGGCATGCAACGGCTCCTCATGGACCTGGTGGGCGAGCCCGACTTCATGAACGCCCTGCTCGACGATCTGGCGCGGTGGATTGACGTCGCCGGTTCCAAGCTGGTCGAACTCGGCGTGGACATCATCTGGATCGGCGACGACTTCGGGACCCAGGACCGCATGCTGATTTCGCCCCAGCTTTTTCGGGAGTTCTTCAAGCCCCGCTACGCGAAACTTTTCGCCAAATGGAAGGCCATCAACCCCAAGGTGAAGATCGCCTTTCACTCCGACGGATACATCCATCCGATCATCGGTGATTTGGTGGAGATCGGACTCGACATCCTGAACCCGGTCCAACCGAAGTCCATGGACCCGGCGAAGATCAAAAAGGAGTTCGGTCGCAATCTGACCCTGTGGGGCACGGTGGACATCCAGGAGGTCATGCCGTTCGGTTCGCGCGAGGACGTTATCAACGAGGTCAAACTGCGCCTGCGCACCGCAGGCAAAGGCGGCGGTTTCATCATTTCACCGGCCCACAACCTGCAACCAGACGTGCCGTTGGAAAACATCCTGGCGTTCTACCAGGCGGTGAAGGAATTTGGCCGCTACCCAATCATCGCCTGAGGAACGTCAGCAACCATCGAAGTCCGAAAAGGTAGGCCCAAGCTTGGGCGTATTCTATACCGATGGCAGATACGATTTAGACTCTCTGTAGCTACGAGCGTGAGCGAGTGGAGTTTTGGTGTACGCAACGCGCAATCCACTCGCTCACGCTCGTAGCTACTGGATCTGTTTGGATGCAGTCAGACCTTGGAAGTTGAGCGTTGAATGTTGGATGTTGAACGTTCCGCCGGCGCTGCCCGCGGCATTACCCCCGCACCGTCGGCATCGCCTGCAGCCGGTACTTGCGCGGGCTCACACCGAAGCGTTTCCGGAACAGCGCGTAAAAATGCGACAGGTTGTTCAGCCCGCAATCCAGTGCGATTTCCATGATGGGCCGGGCCGTCTCAGCCAGTTGCCGGGCGCTGTAGTTCAGCCGCGCCGTATTCACGATTTCCGTCGGTGTCTGCTTCAGCCAGCGCACCGTAGCGCGCGCCACGTGCGACGG
>CAZFHG010000182.1:0-7037 GCA_964518665.1 uncultured Opitutaceae bacterium
TTTCCGGACGGAACGCGTTGCGCTTCGCGGGACGGTTGATGGTGATTTTGGCCACCCCATCGGCCTTCTGATACAGGATATCGGAGTAGTTTTTAACGGTATTCCACGCGCACGGCATGGCGGCAATAAGTCTGCAAAATGCCTTAACCGCAAACTTTTAGCACGTTCATGGATCGCGCGATCCCCCTTTGGCTGTGAAAACAGCTTGGAGCGGGAGCCTGCATGCCCAAGATGCGTCCCTTCCATGCAGACTAACGAGCCACAGACCCGGAAACTTGCGCAGGCCGGTCTGGCGTTGGGCGCCTTGGGTGTCGTCTTTGGCGATATCGGCACCAGCCCGCTTTACACGATCCGGGAATGCCTGGCTGTGCTGCCGGCCGCCGAGCATAACACCGCGGTGCTCGGTGTGTTATCACTGGTCTTCTGGTCCCTCATCCTCGTGGTCAGCATCAAATACACGGTGTTCGTGTTGCGGGCCGACAACCGCGGGGAAGGCGGAATCTTTGCATTACTTTCTCTCAGTCACCTTGATCGCAATGCCAAGGGCCGGCTGAGCCTGGGCGTCATCGTGGTGCTGAGCGGCGCCGCCATGCTCTGCGGCGAGGCCATCATCACGCCCGCCATCACGGTGCTGTCCGCCACCGAGGGTTTCAAACTGGTCTGGCCCGGCATCGACCGCTGGATCGTGCCGATCGCCTGCCTTATTCTGGCCGGCCTTTTCGCCTTTCAGTACCGCGGCACCAAGTTCATCGGCGGCATCTTCGGACCGGTCATGCTGCTCTGGTTCACGGTGTTGGGACTCCTGGGTCTCTGGCATGTCTGGCAGGCTCCCTTTGTGCTGGAGGCGCTCAATCCCTTGCTGGGGATCAACCTGCTCCTCAACCACACCCGCGAAGCGACGGTGCTGCTGGGTTCCGTGGTGCTCGCGATCACCGGTGTCGAGGCGCTCTATGCCGACATGGGACACTTCGGCCGCAAGGCCATCCGGTTGAGCTGGTATGGAGTCGTGCTGCCGGGCCTCACCCTGAATTACTTTGGCCAGGGCGCCTATGTGCTGACCCACGGTCCGGTGGACAACCCCTTCCTGTCGCTGGCGCCGGCCGGCCTGCTGCGCTACGGGCTGCTCGCGCTCTCGATCGTGGCGGCGATCATTGCCAGCCAGGCTTTGATCTCGGGGGCCTTCTCCCTGATCCGCCAGGCCATCCAACTCGGCTATTTCCCCCGCCTCCTCGTCCGCCACACGAATGCGGCGCAGTCCGGGCAGATTTTCCTGCCTCTGGTCAACACCGGCCTCGCCATCGGGTCGATCGCCACGGTCTACGGTTTCAAATCCAGCTCCGCCCTCGCCGCCGCGTACGGCATCGCCGTCACTGCCACGATGATAGTGACCAGCCTCATCCTTCTGCTCGTGATGCGCCGCGCCTGGTCCTTTGCCTGGTGGCAGGCCCTGCCCCTCTGCGGATTTTTCCTGCTGATCGATGTCACGTTCTTCGGCGCCAATCTGCACAAATTTGCCGACGGCGGCTGGCTGCCGGTCTTCATCGCCTTGGGCCTCCTGGCCGTCATGACCACGTGGAAACTCGGCAAGTTGGAAATCTTCCGGCGGGTCTACGCCAATGAGATCACCGAGGCAGAGCTCTGCAATATCGCCTCGAGCAAACACATCCTGCGCGTGCGCGGCACGGGGGTGTTCATGGCCGGCAATCCCCGCGGCACCCCGCTCGTGCTGCTCCACCACGTCAAATCCAACAAGGTGCTGCATGAGACCGTCGTGCTCCTCAGCGTCATTACCGAGGAACTCCCTTTTGTCCCCGACCCCGAGCGCCTTGAGGTCAGGCATATCGGCCAGGGCGTCTGGCGGGCGATTGCGCGTTACGGATACATGGAATCTCCTGACGTGGCCTCGCTCATCGAACGCATTCGTGATGCGGGCGTGCCACTGAAACCCTCGGAGGCCACCTATTACTTCAATCGCGAGATGATCATCACCGGCGGCGAGGCGCGCATGTGGGAATGGCAGAAACACTTCTACGCCTTCCTCAGCCGCAATGCCCGGCAGGCCCGTGACTACTACCAACTCCCGCCGATGCAGATCATCGAGGTCGGCCTGCCCATTCAACTCTGACCATGGCGCCCGCCGGCTACACCCTGCGGTCCATGGAAATTGCCGACTATCCCGCGGTGCGGAGCCTGTGGGAACGCACCGAGGGCATGGGACTGAACGAGTCCGATACCCCGGAAGCCATCGCCCTGTTTCTCGGGCGCAATCCCGGCCTGAGTCTGTTGATCACGGCCCCGGACGGCAGAACGGTGGGCGCCGTCTTGTGCGGCCATGACGGCCGGCGCGGTTACCTGCACCACCTCGCGGTGGCGACCACGGAGCGAGGCCGTGGACTCGGCCGTGAACTGGTGGATGGCTGCCTCTGCCGGCTGCGATCTCTCGGCATTCCCAAGTGCAACATTTACCTCTTTGCCACCAATGCGGCCGGCCGTTCCTTCTGGCTGCATGAAGGCTGGACCGTGCGTGACGATCTCGTCGTCATGCAGCGCGGGTCGTGCGGGTGCTGATCCAGCGGCGTTGACGTAGGCCGCGAGCTTGCTCGCACTCCAACGGCGTACGCCCGCCAAACCAGCGCCCGCAAGCGGGCTGCCTACCGGAGCTGTCTGCGCCGCTGCAACTCAAACGCCCGCGGCCGCGGCGGCCGCGGCAAACAGCTGCTTCCTCGTGATCACGTCGCTCTTCCGGTCCGTCGTGACCTCCAGCACGCGCAGGCCGCTGGCGGGCAGCTTCTCGAGCAGGCCGGCCAATTGGGTCAGATTGGTGATCTTCACGTGCTCCACGCCATAGGCCGCGCAGAGCCGTGCGAAATCCACTTCCTGCGGCGTGGCGAAGTATTCCTCAAATGGCGGCTCGAACTGTGCCACGGGGAGATGCCCGAAGATGCCGCCGCCGCGGTTGTTGATGAGCACCACGGTGAGCGATCCCTTCAGCTTGGGGCGAAGGAGAAAGCCGTTCGTATCGTGCAGGAGCGCGAGATCGCCGGTGAGCAGCACAGCCGGGGCGTTGCCATGCGCCACGCCCAGAGCGCTCGACAAGGTCCCATCAATGCCGTTCGTCCCGCGGTTGAAATGCATTTTCCGTCCGCGATCATCCGCCGGCCACAGGTACTCGACATCCCTCACCGGCATGCTGCTGGCCACAAACAACGGGGTGTGGTCCGGGAGCGTCCGCGCCAGGGTCAGGGTCACATCACCCTCAAAAATCGACGTGGAGGGCATCCGTTCACTGCGCAGGACTGCCGCTGCGGCATGGTCTGCGTGCTGCCAGAGAACCCGATAGCCGGTGTCGCCGGTACCCGCCCCTTCGACGACGAGGGCCTCAACCGTGGTGTGGAGATGGCGCGTCCGACCGTGCAACGCGTCGCGATTGCCGCTGCGCGGGCTGACGAGAAATATGTCCGCGTCACCCGACTCCAGCCATTGCCTGACCACCTTGCTCGTGGGCCAGTTGCCCAGACAAAGCACCGTGCGGGGCATGAGCTCGCGTGCCAGCGGGCGGTTGCGCAGGAGCGCGTCGTAGGCCGTGATGACAGCCGCGCCTTTCGGTGCGTGATGCCGCAGCACCGACAAGGCATCTGCGAGCACCGGCCAGCCGGTCCGCGCTGCAATCAACGCCACCTTGGCGGCATAGTCGGCGGGATTCGTGCAGGCATCCTCGCCCGCGATGATGAGCCCCCGTCCCGTCATCGGGGGCGACCACGCCAACGGCGCCGCCGACGCTCGCGAAACCGGCGAGAGATGCGCAAAGAAATTCTCATCCAGTGCCGCTTGCAGCCCTTTGGCGGATTCGTTCTCCACCGGTGGCAGCGGATCGCGGAAAGGCGCGTTCAGATGCACGGGACCCGGCTCCGGCCGCAAGGTCTGCGCACAGGCCTGGGCCACCGTCTGCCGCAGGTAGGCCAGCAATCGCACCGCCGGCTCGGGCACGGCGAGTTCGTGGAAGTAATTCACATAACGACCATACAGCTTCTGCTGATCAATCGCCTGCCCCGCCGCGCAGTCGCGCAGTTCCGGCGGACGGTCCGCCGTGATCACCAGCAACGGAACCCCGCTCTCGTGTGCCTCGATGATCGCCGGGAGGTAATTCGCGGCGGCCGTGCCCGAAGTGCACAGCAGGACGACGGGGCGGCCGCTCTGTCGCGCAAGCCCGAGGGCAAAAAACGCCGCCGAGCGCTCATCCAGCACCGGGATGGCCTCGATCTCCGCATGGCGGGCAAAGGCGATGGTGAGTGGTGTGGAGCGCGAACCCGGGGAAATGACCGCCTGCCGCACCCCGCAACGCACCAGGGTCTCGGCGAAAACACTGCCCCACAGGGCGTTCGTGTTGCGAAAATCGAGGGAGGTCTGGCTCATGGCTTCAGCAAGGCGTCAAGCATGGCCTTAAACTTCAGTTCGGTTTCCGCAAACTCCTTCTCGGGCGTCGAACCGGCCACGATGCCGGCCCCGGCGTAAACCCGGGCCCCGGCGCCGTCCACCAGCGCCGACCGCAAGCCGACGAAAAACTCACCGCCATCCCGGGCATTCATCCAGCCGATGGCTCCCGCATAGAGCCCGCGCGGAAATCCCTCGAGTTCCCGGATCCGGGCCACGGCTTCCTTTTGCGGCGTTCCGCCCACGGCCGGCGTGGGATGCAGGGCGGCCAGCGCATCCAGCAGACGGACCTTCTCGCCCAACTCCGCACTGATCGGGGTGTGCAGATGCTGGACGTTAGCCAGGCGGCGCAATCCGGGAGCCGGGGCAAAACGCGGCGTCAGGCCGAGGGCGGTCAGCCGGCCGGCGATGGCCGCGACCACGAGTTGTTGCTCACGCAGGTCCTTTTCGCTGTGCAACAGCGCGGCGGACAGGGCCGCATCCTCGCTCGCACCCGCACCGCGGCGGATGGAGCCGGCGAGCGCCTCGGTCTCAAGCAGACCCTTGCTCACGCGGACCAATCGCTCCGGACTCGCGCCGATGAAACTGCGTCCCTCGCCGTTCGCCATCGAGAAGGCGTAGCAGTCAGGAAACCGCTCGCGCAGTCCGTTGAGCATGCGCAGCGGATGCAGGGCCTCGCCGGCACTCACATCCAGCGCGCGGGCCAGCACGATTTTCTCGAATTCACCGGCTGCGATGTATTCCAGGGCCCGGTTCACGGCCTGCCGGTAATCGCCCGATTCCCGCAGTGAATTGCGCACCACCGGCTCGGCCGGGCCGTTCCCCGCGGGTTCGCGGTAGGTGAAGCCGCGGAATTTCGCGTGCGCCCGCCAGACGCGCAGGGCCAGCGCCGTGAGATCGGCGTCGGGCGCAACCGGCAGATTGGCCACCGCGGTCGTGACCGCTCCGGCCCGCGCCACCTGCCAGCGCGGGACGAAGACCCGCGCCGCAGGAAAGGGCTCGCCGGGCTCGACCTCGTCGTGAAAGGCAAATCCCGCGAAAAAATGCGGTCCGCCGAACGGCGCCGTCACATCGCCCACGGCGATCGTGTTGGCGAGGGTTTCATCCACCCAGCGCTGCACGGCGGCAAAGCGGCCCGGTCCGCCGGTGGTGAACTCCGCGGCGGTCTCGGCCCCGGCGATGGCGGTCGCGATATCCGGGCGTTCGGCATAGAAATGCGGCTCGTCCGGCTCGAAGATGGACTCCAGCACCGCGAGCGGATCAAGGGCGTCGACCGCCAGCGAAATGCTCACGAGCTGGGGCCGCCCACGCGCCACCGCCATGTCGCGGCACTGGGCCAGGAACGCGTGCAACGCCTCGGGCGTGGCATTGGCCGCGGGATCGAGGGGCAGGATCGTCATGGTGCACCCGGTACGCCCGGCGACAGCAGCGTAGCGCCGGGCTTCAGCCGGCGGTGCGAACGTACCGCCGGCAGATCAACGTCATCGAGCCCGTGCCGGCTGAAGTCCGGCACTACGTTGAAGTGTTTTCGCATCGCACACATCCGATTTCCCGGCGGTAGGTGCATGCGCCCTAGGCCTTCGCCGGAGGCGCCGGCCGGGGGAACAGCACGAGCGCCTCGGCGACCTTGTTGCCCGTGAGCCGGTTGCCCCAGATGAGCTCATCCTGCCAGACCGCGCCGGGTTTGTGGCCGATCACCTCGTTGATGCGATCGGACGCTCCGGGCATGACGGCGCGGAGCAGTGCGTTGCCCAAGCGGAGGGCCTCCGCCATCGTGGCGAGCGAGGTGCGCAGGAGCGCCTGATCCTTCGCCTCGGCCGACTTGCCCAGTTTCCAGGGCGCGCGCTTCTCGATGTAGGAGTTGGTCGCGGTGACGAACTGGAGGGTCCGTTCCAGCGCGGTGTGAAACTGAAATCCCTCGCACAGCGGAATCACCTCGTCGCGGGTGGCGGTCCACAGGCCGTGCAGGTCATGCTCCGGTTCCTCGGTCACCTCGGCCGCGGGCAAAATGCCGCCGGCAAACCGGTTGGTCATGTTGAGCGTGCGGTTGACCAGGTTGCCGAGATTGTTGGCGAGCTCGCTGTTGTAGCGGACGAGGAACTGCTCGCGGGTGAACTCGCTGTCCTGGCCGACATTCATCTCGCGGATGAGGAAATAGCGGAACGCATCCGCGCCGAACTCCGCGACGAGGTCCAACGGGCTCAGGGCGTTGCCGGTGCTCTTCGACATTTTGGCACCGCTCTGCAGCCACCAGCCGTGGGCGATAATGCCCTTGGGCAGCGGCAGACCTGCCGCCTGGAGCATGATGGGCCAGTAAACGGCGTGCGGCGGGACGAGGATGTCCTTGCCGATCACATGATAGTTGGCGGGCCAGAGGCCGGGCTTGTCGGCCACGGCTGAGTAATAATTCAGCAGGGCATCAAACCAGACATAGGTGACATAGCCCGCGTCAAACGGCAGCGGGATACCCCACTCCAGCCGCTCGCGCGGCCGGGAGATGCAGAGGTCGTTGAGCGGCTCCTTGAGGAATTCCAGCACCTGCTTCTGGCGGAACGCCGGGAACACGAAATGCGGATGCTTGCCGAGGTACTCCACCAGCCAGTCCT
>CAZFHG010000183.1:0-6991 GCA_964518665.1 uncultured Opitutaceae bacterium
CGCGATCTGATGGGCGACTTCGGGCCGGAGTATCCGGCGGGAGTGGAGTATCTCCACCCTGGGCGACCATGTCTGGGACCAGCGCGGCTGGGAGAATGAGATCACCCAGATCGAGCGCGTCTGCCGGCCGGCAAACCTCCCGAAGGCGTGTCCTGGCTGGGACCATCTGATCATCGAGGCCCGCGGTTTCCGGGTGGCGGTCTTCACCGTGCTGGGGCGGACCTTCATGAACTGCAAGGCCGAGTGCCCCTTCCTCGCGGCGGACCGGATGGTCGAGCAGTTGCGGGGTCAGGCGGATGCCATCATCGTGGAGGTCCACGCCGAGGCGACCTCCGAGAAACAGGCCCTGGGCTGGCATCTCGACGGGCGGGTGACTGCCGTGCTGGGCACCCACACCCATGTGCCGACGGCAGATGCCTGCGTGCTGCCGAAGGGAACCGCTTTCATCTGCGACGTGGGGATGACAGGTCCGTATGCGAGCGTGCTGGGGCGCGAAGTGCGGCCGGTGGTGGACCGTTTCATCGATGGCATGCCGCGGCGGTTCGACGTCGCCACGGGGGATGTGCGCCTTTCCGGCGCGCTGATCGAGATCGATCCATCGATGGCGCGCGCCAAGAAGATCGAACTGCTGACGGTCCGGGCTTGACCCGGACGAGTCTCCCACGCGGCTGCCCGCAGAGACCTCAGCTCCGGACAACGCCGGCTTCCTCGAACACGCCGAGATGCCGGAAGCGCTGGTAACGGGTCTCGAGCAATTGTTCGAGACTGAGCGCGCGGAGGTCGTTGAGGTGTTTTTGCAGGGAGTATTTCAGGGCGTCGGCCGCCTGGGCGGGATCGTTGTGCGCTCCGCCGCTGGGTTCCGCCACGACCTCGTCGACCACCCCGAGTTTTTCCAGGTGATCGGCGCTCACCTTCAGCGCTTCCGCTGCCTTGGGCGCCGCGGCGCTGTCTTTCCAGAGGATCGCGGCGCATCCCTCGGGCGAGATGACCGAGTAATAGCTGTTTTCGAAGATGAGCACACGGTCCGTGACTCCGATGCCGAGGGCGCCACCAGAGCCGCCCTCGCCGACGACCACGGACACGGTCGGGGTGCGCAGCATGGCCATCTCGCGCAGGTTGACGGCGATCGCTTCCGACACGTGGCGCGCTTCGGATTCGATGCCGGGAAAAGCACCCGGCGTGTCGACAAAGCTCAGCACCGGTAGGTGGAATTTCTCGGCGAGGCGCATCAAGCGCAGGGCCTTTCGGTAGCCTTCCGGTTGGGGCATACCGAAATTGCGCAGAATGCGCTCCTTGGGGTCGCGGCCCTTCTGCTGCGCCACGATCATCACGGCCTCGCCATTGAAGAACGCCGTGCCCCCGATGATGGCGCGGTCGTCCTTGAACTGGCGATCCCCGTGAAGTTCCTGGAAGTTTTCGCAGATCGCGCTGACGTAATCGAGCGCGTAGGGCCGCTTGGGGTGCCGCGCGATCTGCACCTTCTGCCACGGGGTCAGGTTGGAGTAGATGTCGCGTCGTGTGCCTTCGATCTTGCGCTCGATGTCGCGGATCTCGTCGGCCAAGTCGACGTTGGTTTCGATGGAACGTTGGCGCAACTCGTCGAGTTGGCGCGACAACTCGCGCAGGGGTTTTTCAAATTCCAGCACGTAGACCGGTGACTCCATAGGGCGGCGAGGTTACGGAGGCGCCGCGCCGACTGTCAACGGGCAGGACGAATCGACCCGGACCCCCTTGTCCTGGCCTACGCCGAGGGGTTCTGCAGTTGCTCGCGCCAGCTGCCGATCTTGGCCTGGGCGCCGAAATGCTCGGCGCGCGGCTTGTCGCCCCGCTCCATCCAGATGCGCGAGAGTGTGGTGTTAATGAACAGATCTTGGGGGCGCAGGGCATGGGCGCGTTCCGCGGCGGCCAGCGCGGCGTCGAGTCGGCGCAGCGAGAAGTTGACCTCGGCCAGCGCATGCCAGGCTTCGAAGGAGTCGGGAGCGGCCGCGGTCGCGCGGGTCAGCTTGGCGATGGCAGTTTCGCTTTCGCCGATGGCGTAGTCGGCGGTTGCATCCTCGACTAAAGACTGGAGTTCGTCGCTCGTCACAGGGGTACAGTGGGCAGGAACCGTGAAAATGAAAGGCTGGCGGGGAAGAAATGCGACGCGGACTCCCACGCCAGGGTTCAGAGGATGAGCATGGCATCGCCGTAGCTCAGAAACCGGTACTCGCGGGCGATCGCCTCACGGTAGATCTCCTGCAGCCACGGAATCCCGGCGGTGGAGCCCGGGCAAAGGAACGCCGCGACGAGACAGAGCAGCGTCGATCTTGGCTGGTGGAAGTTGGTGATGAGCGCATCCACCCCGCGAAGCCGGTGCGGCGGGAAGATGAACAGCCCGGCTTCGGCGAGGCATGCAGCGTCGCCGGCCAGAGGTGACGAGTGGCGGCTCAGGAAATCTTCGACGGAGCGCACGGTGGTCGTGCCCACGGCGATCCTGCGGCCGTTTCTTTGCTCAGTGATTACCCTCTGGGTGGCGGGCGAAATCTCGTACCATTCGCGGTGAATCGGGTGGTCCTCGACGGTTTCGGTGGCGATGGGTTTGAAGGTGCCGAGGCCGACATGCAGGGTGACATCGGCGGTGCCGACGCCGAGCCCCGCCAATCGCGTTAATAATTCCGGCGTGAAATGCAGGCCGGCGGTTGGGGCTGCGACCGCCACTTGGCGCGAGGATTCGGCGTAGACGGTTTGGTAGCGCTCGCGGTCGAATTCCCGCGCAGAGACCTGCGCCGGCTCCGGAGCAGCGGAAGTCTGCCGCGCGATGTATGGGGGCAGCGGCACTTCCCCGATGCGGTTGGCGACGGCGGTGATCGGCTCTCCGCCGCGCGTGGTGAACCGCACCACGGCGGCACCGTCGGCGTCGCGCGCCACGATTTGACCGCTGAATTCACCGGTCGGATGGTCGAATCTCGCGCCAGGAGGCAGTTTCTTGCCCGGTCTCACCAGGCAGCGCCAGGTGTCGCCCTCATCGAGCGCCCGCAGCAGAAAGCATTCGACCGCGCCGCCGGTGGGCCGACGGGCGAGGAGTCGGGCGGGAAGGACGGCGGCGTTGTTGCGCAGGAGGATGTCGCCAGTCGCGAGGTATTCGGGTAGGTCCGCAAAACGGCGGTGTTCGAGCGTGCGCCGGCCCCGATGCACGACCAGCAGGCGTGATGCATCGCGCTGGAGTGAGGGCGCCTGCGCGATCCGATGGGGTGGCAGGTCGTAGGCGAAAAGCGCGGTGGCAAGCGGCGGCACGGGAAGGGGAGGACAGGACGGAGACGCTCCCGGCGCCGGTTGCGCTGGAGCCAACACTCGGATTTGAACCGAGGACCCACGCTTTACGAAAGCGTTGCTCTACCGACTGAGCTATGTTGGCACGCGAGCGAAGAGCGGAAAAAACCCGGCGCTGGAGTAAGCGCAAGCTCCATTTTCCCGGGGGATTTCCCCGGGGGCGCGCTTGGAGAGGATGGCGGCGCCTGCTTGGGGAGGAAAAGGAAACAAAACAGCCGGGCCATCTCGGCCCGGCTGCAATCAAACTCGGGTATTTCCGCCAGTGATTACTTCACGGTCAGCGTGCCCTTCATGAGCATGTAGTGGCCGGGGAAGGAGCAGAGGAACGTGTATTCTCCGGGGGCGGGGGCGGGAAAGGTCGCATCGCCGGACTGGTTGGGTCCCAGGACCTTGATGGAGGCCAGGACCTTGTCCTTCTGCGCGGGCGGAATGTACTCGGTGTCCTTCGCGGTCATGGCCGCCATGGCGAAGGCATTGATGTCGGTGCCGGCCTTGAGGAGCACCCAGTTGTGCCCCATCGCCTCCTTTGGGATAGTCCCGACGTTCTTCAGCACCACCTTCAGCGTCTCACCTGCCTTGGCGTCCATTGTGGCCAGGCTGTATTTCATCTGATCGTTTGCTGTCATCTCGATGACCCGCGGTGCGGCGGCGGCCGACAGTTGGCTGAGCCCTGTGGCAAGAGTTGCCACGCAGAGCAGGAGGAGGTGTTGGAGTTTCTTCATGGCGGGCGCGAACCATGGGACAACGGCCCTGACATGCAAATCGGAAAACGCATATTCTCCCGCCGAGTCGCCGCGGGCAGGCCGCGCAACTTGGGCGTGGCAACCCGCGCTGGAGGGTTGGTGATTTGACCGCGCGACCGTCCGGCGGCTGACCCAAAATCTCGGGCTGGAATCACCACCGCGCGAGATCGTGGAATAGTGCTTGAAATGCTACTTTCTTCGCTAACTGTGTGCGCCTTTTTCCGGCCGTCCCACCTGGCCTTTTCCCGATTCCTGTAGGAGCCACATGCCTATTTCTTTTCGTCTATTTTCGCGAGTGAGCCGTGCGTTCTTGGCCTTGGCCGGCAGCTTGCTGCTCTCTGGTTGTGACTTCAATTTTTGGCGCATGGACGGCCACCAGTCCACGATCACAGTCGAGGGCACGGTGGCGCGCGAGCAGTTGGGTGTGTTCTACGTCACCGTATGGGTCACGCTGGTCATTTTTGTGTTGGTGGGCGCCGTCCTCACCTACGCGACGTTCAAGTTTCGAGCCCGCAACGAGGCCGATGAGCACGCGGAGCCGCCGCCGCAGGGCCATGGCAATCCCCTCATCGAGTTGGGCCTGATCGGCGTCTCCGTGCTGGCGCTCGTGATTATCGCCGTGCCGACCTTGAAGGCGATCTGGTCCACCTACGATGTGCCGGAGGCGGAGCAAAAGAATGCGCTGGAAATCACCGCCACCGGATACCAGTGGTGGTTCAAATTTGAATACCCGTCCGAGCTGGCCGCGGTCGATGGCACGGGCACCAAGGCGCCCTTGGTGACGGGCAACGAGCTGGTGATTCCGGTGGGTCGCCCGATTCGCATCCACCTGCGCACGGTCGATGTACTCCATTCCTTCTGGGTGCCGAAGCTGGCCGGCAAGGTGGACATGGTGCCCAACCGCGCCAACCGCCTCTGGCTTAAGGCGGACAAACCGGGGTACTATTGGGGCCAGTGTGCGGAGTACTGCGGCGACTCCCACGCGGTGATGCGATTCCGCGTGATTGCACTCGCGGAGAAGGAATATGGCGAATGGTTGCAGGGCCAGCTTGGCACCGCGCGTTCGGTTGCAGTGCAGCCCGGCGGCCCGGCCCGGCCCCAGGCGCAGTTCGCGGCCCTTCGTTCTTTCAAGCAGAATGAATCGGGCGTGAGCCCACAGTTCGACTTGAACCCGCTGGCGTCGTGGCAAGCCAAGCAACTGCCGGAGAAAGGCGAGGACGCCGCGTTGGTTGAGCGGGGCAAGCAGCTTTTCGTGAGCAAGACCTGCAACTCCTGCCACACGGTGCGCGGACACGGCGCCATGGGAGTGCAGGGACCGGACCTCACCCACTTCGGCTCGCGTTCCACGGTGGCGGCCGGCCTGCTCGAGAACAACGCGGAGCAGACGCGGCGCTGGCTGCGCGATCCGGAATCGGTCAAGCCGGGCAACAAGATGGCGAAGGCCTACCGCGAGAACAAGATCGCCCTCAGCGACGAGGAGCAGGTTGCGCTCGTGGCGTATCTCGAGAGCTTGAAGTAAGCGCGCCTGCTCGAATTCCGCGCGCGGCCCCGACCACATCTCAGAAACCATCATCCGACGACTCATGGACGCTACGGCCAAATCTGCCTACCTCACGAAAGAGGAGCACGCTCCGGTTCGACCGGGTTTTCTTTCCCACCCTCAGGCCAAAACTGGTCTGATGGGCTGGCTGACCACCGTCGACCACAAGAAGATAGGCTTCCTGTACGGTTTTTTCGCCCTCGTGTTCTTCCTGGTTGGCGGCTTCGAGGCCCTGCTCATCCGCACGCAGCTCATGCTGCCAAACAACGACGTGCTGACAGCCCAGCAGTACAACACGCTGTTCACCATGCACGGCACCACGATGATCTTTCTCGCGGTGATGCCGCTCTCGTCGGCGTTCTTCAATTTCATCATGCCGTTGCAAATCGGCGCGCGCGATGTGGCGTTCCCGCGCCTGAATGCGTTCTCGCTTTGGACCTTCGTCGCCGGGGCGATCATCCTGAATATCGGCTGGTTCCTGCCGGCGGACAAGTTTGGTGCCCCTGATGGCAGCTGGGTGGGATACCCCCCGATCACCTCGAAGACCTTCAATCCAAAGCACTCGATCGATTTCTGGGTCATGGGTCTGCAGTTGCTGGGGGTCGCTTCGATCGCGGCGTCGCTGAACTTCATCGTCACCATCATTAACATGCGCGCGCCCGGCATGACCATGATGCGGCTGCCCGTCTTCGTTTGGATGACGCTGGTGACCTCATTTCTCATCGTGCTATCGTTTCCGGCCATCACCATCGCCCTCGTCCAGCTGATGATGGACCGTAATTTCGGCACCGTCTTCTTTGAGGTTTCCGGCGGCGGCATGCCCATTCTCTGGCAGCATCTGTTTTGGATCTTCGGCCATCCCGAGGTGTACATCCTGATTCTGCCCGCGATGGGCATCATCTCGGAGATCCTGCCAACTTTTTCGCGCAAGCCGCTGTTTGGTTATCCGATCGTGGTGTTCTCGGGCGCCTGCATTGGCTTCCTGGGTTTTGCCGTCTGGAGCCATCACATGTTCACGACCGGCATGGGCACGGTGGCGACCGCCGCGTTCTCCCTGGCGACAATGGCGATCGCGGTGCCAACGGGAGTGAAGATCTTCAACTGGAGCGGCACCCTCTGGGGCGGACACCTGATGATGCGGACACCGATGTTGTTCGCGCTGGGGTTCGTCTGGATGTTCATGCTGGGCGGCATGTCGGGCATCATGCACTCGGCGGCCCCCGCCGATGCGCAGCAGCACGACTCCTATTTCGTCGTCGCGCATTTCCATTATGTGCTCATCGGCGGGTCGATTTTTGCGTTGCTCGCCGGCCTGCACTACTGGTTCCCGCTGATGTTTGGCCGCAAGGTGAGCGAATTCTGGGGCAAGCTCTCGTTCTGGGTGATTTTTGTCGGCTTT
>CAZFHG010000184.1:0-6942 GCA_964518665.1 uncultured Opitutaceae bacterium
GGAACGTCGCCGGCCCCGCATTATGCCGAGGCAAGGTCGGCCGAAAGCCGGGCGGACTTCATCCACAAGCTGCGTATCGCAGTGAAAGAATTAAACGAGACCTCGATTTGGCTGCGAATCATCGCCGAAGGGGAAATGCTCAAGCCGGAACTCCTGAACGGATTGTTGTCAGAGTGCGATGAACTGAAGCGCATCCTGGGCGCCGCCATTCGCACCGCCCGGCTGCGCGCAATGGGAGCAAGTCAGACCAATAAGCGCTAACAATTAAGCCATAACCCATAACCAATTCCCATGGCTCGTACCTTCCGCCGCCGCCACGTCCAGCATCCGATCTCGGAGCTGAACTTCACGAACCTCATCGACGTGGCCTTCACGCTCCTGATCATCTTCATGATCGCGACCCCGCTCATCCAGCAGGAGCAGTCCATCCAGGTCACGCTGCCCACCGAATCCAAGCGCCCGCAGGACAAGCCCGACAAGGACCTGACTTTTCAGACCATCGCCATCAACAAGGCCGGGGAATACTATTGGGGCACCCGGCGGATCGACTTTCAGGATCTGCCCGGACTGCTCGAAGAGGCGGCCCGCAAGGAGAAGCCGCCGGTCATCCGCGTCCGCGCCGACTGGAGCCTGCAGTACCAGAAGGTGATCAGCGTGATGGATGAGTTGAAGAAGCATAATCTGAACAAGATCACCTTCGACACCCAGACGGCCGATTGATCGCGATGCGGGCAACCTCTCCAGGCGCGTTCATGCTTTCGCTCACCCTGCACGGGGCGCTGGTCGCAGTGGTGCTTTTTTTCACCTATGCGTTGCAGACGCAGATAAAGGAAACACCCAAGATCTTCGAACTGGTGGCCGGGGAGGGCGACAACTACATGGCCACCGAGGCGCCCGCCCTTGGCGTGCCCGGTCTCAAGCTGAATGTGCCGGCCGCGATTCCCTTGCCCATCCAGGCAACTCCCGCCCCTGAGCCCGAGCCGGCCCAACCGGAACCCGTCATCGAACGTGCCCCGGAAAAGCCCGCACCGAAACCCGTCGCCAAGCCGGCCGAGACCAAGACGCCAAATTACACCAAGGACGTGATGCGCATCGCCAAGAAACGCGAGACCCGCCTCGTTGAGGCTGACCGCAAGAAGCGCGAGGCGGAGGCGAAGCGCATCAGCAAGGCCGAGTTCGACAAGCTCAACAAGGGCAAGACTGCGTCCAAGCAGCCGGGCGGCACCGGCGCCAAGGTCGCCCGGATCGACGCCGAGGGCATCGCCAAGGGCGTGGTCGGCGGCAGCGTCAACAACAAGACCGGCGGTGCCGGTGGCAAGGCGCTGAGCCGGGCCGAGCAGAGCGCGCTGGAAAGCTACATTGCGCTCCTCATCCAGCGACTCCGGGCCGCGCACGAAAAGCCGCCGGGGTTGAGCGACCTGCTTGAGGCGAAGGTGGAATTTCGCATCGCAGCCGACGGCACGCTGTCTTCGGCAAAGATCGTGGATTCATCCGGCAGTCCGGAGTTTGACCGCAGCGTGCTCGAGGCGGTGGCGCGGGTGCGTTCCATTGGCCCGACTCCCAACGGCAAGAGCGATGTCTGGGTGGTGACCTTCAAGATGAAGGAGGAGGAGTAGGCTGTCTTTGGGTGTCGCCCGAACTCCGGACGGGCGGAGCTGGGTATGCGCACGTCGCGGCCGGCCCGTACGGAGGTCGGGCTCTACCAAGGACAATGTCTCCTTGGCCGGTCGAAAAAGTCCTTGCATTCGGAGCCGGAACACTGATTTTCCTGACCTCTCATTCAGCGAATGGGCTCTTAGCTCAGTTGGTAGAGCGCCTCAATGGCATTGAGGAGGTCAGCGGTTCGAACCCGCTAGGGTCCACCAATTTAAACCCCCGATTCGTCGGGGGTTTCTTTTTTATACAGGCTAAAACCCTTCGCAGCAAAGTGTTAGATGGGTTGGCTTCGAGGTTCGGCCAATTGTAGCTACGAGCGTGAGCGAGTAGATTGAATGCCTCCGATGCCAAATCTCCACTCGCTCACGCTCGTAGCTACCCTACAGACTCAAGCCGCAGGCAGCCGAAAGATGAAGATGCTGCCCTTGCCGGGGGCGCTTTCGACGCGGACATCGCCGCCGTGGGCGAGGACGAGGTTCTTGACGATGGCAAGGCCGAGCCCGGTGCCGCCCTGCTGGCGGGCGCGGGCCTTGTCGGCGCGGAAGAACCGCTCAAAGACGCGCTTGAGCGTGGTCTCGGACATGCCCTCGCCGTCATCGCGCACGCGGACCTGCACGAAGCCACCGCCGAGCGGCGCGGCGCTGATCTCGACCGTACCGCCTTCCCGGCCGTACTTGATGGCGTTGTCGATGAGGTTGGAGAGAATCTGGCGCAGGCGCAGCGGATCAGCGCGCAGCTTCAACTCAGCGCCGACCTGATTGACCACCTGCACACTGCGGCTGAGCGCGGCCGGGGTCAGATCATCGATCACGGCCTGAACGGCCCCGGAGAGATCCACGGGCTCGGTGCGCAGTTCGATCCGGCCGGAATCGAGGGCGGAAAGCAGCAGCAGGTCCTCGATCAGGAGTTCGAGGCGGCTGGCATGCCGGTCAATGATGCCAAGGAATTTGTCGCGCGCCGCGCTGTCGGCCTTGGCCCCGTCCTGCAGGGTTTCAATCGCGCTCTTGATCAGCGAAATCGGTGTGCGCAGCTCGTGGCTGACATTGGCCACGAAATCCTGCCGCGTGGATTCGAGCCGGCGCAGGGTGGTGAGGTCGTGGAAGAGCAGGAGCGCGCCGCCCTGGCCGCTGAGCTTGGTGGCATTGAGCCGCAGCTGGCGCGGCACGGGTTTTTCCAGCAGCAGTTCGCAATCGCGCACTTCGCGCTCGCGGGTCAGGCGGTCGAGTGACTGCGCCACTTCGGGCTGACGCAGCACCTCGAGGAGCAGGCGGCCGTTGTCCGCCGGGGAGAGATTGAAGAGCTGGACCGCGGCCCGGTTGGCGAGGGTGATTTCGTCCTGGCTGTTCAAGGCGATGAGCGCCTCGGGCATCTCATTGAGCAGGGTCTCCAACTGGCCGGTGCGTTCACGCAGGTCGTTGGCATGCTTCGCCTCGAGGCGCTTGCGCTCGGCCTCAAAACGCACCGCATCCGCCCGGCGGGCGGCACGCTCCCGGCGCCAGAACCAGATGGCCGCCACGATGATCGCGGCCAGGAGCAGACGGAAAAGGGGATCGGAGTTCACGCGGGGTTCACGCAGCGGTAGCCGACCCCGCGCACGGTTTCCAGCAGTGCCGCACTCGTCCCGAGCTTTTCCCGAAGGCGGCGCATGTGGGTATCCACCGTCCGCGTATCAATCACGTTCTCGTAACCCCAGACATCCGTCAGCAGGCGCTCGCGGGACTGCACCCGGCCGCGGCGGCGCAGGAGAAGTTCGAGCAGGCGAAATTCCGTGGCGGTCAGTACCACCGGCTTGCCCTGCGCGAGCACGGTGTGGCGGGCGGAATCGAGGTCGAGGTCACCCACGCGCAGATGGGATGAGGGGTCGTCGGTGAGCTGGGTGCGGGCCAGCAGCTTTTTGATCCGCAGGAGCAGCTCACGCGGACTGAAGGGCTTGGTGACGTAATCGTCGGCGCCAATCTCCAGACCCACGATGCGGTCGGTCTCCGCCGCCTTGGCGGTGAGCATGATGATGGGCAGCGAGGCGGTTTCGGGCGAACTGCGCAGGATCCGGCAGACATCCAGTCCATCCATGCCAGGCAGCATCAAATCGAGGACCACCAGGGCGGGCCGCTGGTCGCGCGCCAGTTGCAGGGCGGCATGACCGTCGGTCGCCAGGATGGGATCATACCCGGCTTTCGTCAGGTTGTAACCGAGGACCTCGAGGGCGTCGGCCTCGTCATCGACGAGTAGGATTTTTTGCTTCATTCGATTTTGGACTGGCTGTGGCGGATGTCGCGGCCCTCGTAAAGGTAAACCACGTCCTCCGCGATGTTGGTGGCGTGATCAGCCACCCGTTCGAGACTGCGTGATACGGCCATCAGTGCAAGGCAGCGCGTGATGGTGCCCGGCTCCTGGATCATCAGGTTCGAGAGGGTGCGGTGCACCTCGCTGTTCAGGCGGTCCACCTCGTCGTCCCGGGGAATCACCTCGCGGGCTCCGGTGGGATTGCGCTCGATGAAGGCGGAGAGCGCCCCGTGGAGCATGTCCAGGGCGAGCGTGGCCATGTGCGGGATGGCAATGTCGGTCTTGAGCTCCGGGCTGGCGCCCAGCTCAAAGGCCCGCCGCGCGATGCAGCCGGCTTCGTCGCCCACGCGCTCAAGGTTCTGGGAAATCCGCATGGCCACCGTGATGAGGCGCAGGTCCGAGGCGAGCGGGGCCATCGTCAGCAGGTGAATGGCGCATTCGTCGATATGGATCTCGAATTGGTCGATGATGCAGTCGTCCGCATCGATCTTCTGCGCCAGCCCGAGGTCGCGTTCCGCCACGGCGCGCATGGCCCGGCGCACGGCGGTCTCAGCGTGACCGGCCATGGCGAGCAACTGCTTCTTCAGGTCCTTGAGCGCCTCGTCGTAATTGGTCATGATGGCGTCAGGCGAGCCGGGCGAATAGTCCCGACGCGGCGGTGCCCAAGGGTTTGGGCGCCGCTGCGCAGACTGGGATGAAGAGCGAAATATTCTGATGCCATTGCACTTGCGGCAGTTGGTTTGGAAGGGTGGACCGAGAATTTAGTCGTGGGACAGTGCCTTGTAAATGTGACAATCCCGTGACGGTCCGGTGACAAACGGGGAAACTATGGCCGTAGTGGGTGGTAGGTCAGCGCGCTCGCGCGCGGCAAGGCAGCGCCCGCAAGCGGGCTGACCTACCATGGCCCCCTGGATGCGGTGTTGGGATACTCACCACAGGCCGGATCAATTATCCGGCACTTCGATCATCGCCTTGATGACGCCGGTCGCGGGTTGGGTCCAGGAGACGAACACCGCCGGTACCCCGGCCAGTTGGGCGCGGTGCGTGATCCAGGGCCGGGTGTCGATCCGCCCGCTTTCGATCAATTGGATAATCCGGGTGAAGTCGGACGGCAGGGCATTGCGGCTGGAGAGCACGGTGAGTTCGCGCCGGTGGAAGTTCGGATCGTTGAACGTAACGTCCGCCTGCACCAAACCGACGAGTACCAGCCGGCCGCCCTGTGCGGGATAGAGGAAGGCGGCGTTCATGGACTTCAGGTTGCCGGTCGCGTCAAACACGACGGTGGGCAGATCACCGCCGGTCAGTTGCTCCAACTGCGGCACCACTTCGTTGCGGGCATCCACGAGGTCGTTGACGCCCAGACGGTCGCGACAAAAGGACAGCCGGCTAGGGCTGACATCGACGGCGAAGACGCGGGCACCGGCGGCGAGGGCGAATTGCATGACGGCGAGGCCAATGGGGCCGGCGCCGATGACCGCAACGTTTTCTCCGGGCTGCAATGCGGCCCGGGCCACCGCATGGGCGCCGATGCCTAGGGTCTCGACCAGGGCGAGCTGCTCATAGTCCAGGATGGCGGAGGGGTGCAGCTTCGCCGCAGGGACGATCAGGCGCGCCCGGTGGCCGCCATCGCTGTGCACACCGAGCACGTTGAGACTGCGACAGCAGTTTGGCTTGCCCCGTGTGCAGGCGATGCAGCGGCCGCAGTTCAGGTAGGGCTCGACGGCGCAGCGGTCGCCGGGCCTGACATGGGTCACACCGGAACCGACGGCGAGCACTTCAACACCCAACTCATGGCCGAGGATGCGCGGATAGGAAAAAAAGGGCTGGTTGCCGGCGAAGGCGTGCAGATCTGTACCGCAGACGCCGACCCGGTGCACACGCAGCAGCGCCTCACCCGGACCCGGGGCGGCGGGCGCGGGAGTATCTCGGAAGACAAAAAGACCGGGTTCCTGGAGGATGAGAGTTTGCATGCGGTTCAGGCGAGGAGAGGGTCGCGGTTTTCCGGCCGGCCGCGGGTGAAATTGTGGTTTTGGATCGGGCGGAGAATTTCCCGTACACGGGCGAGCAGTTCGTGGTTCAGCGGCGCTTCGGCGTAGGCAACGTTCTTGCGGATGTTACCCGGGTTCGCCGTGCCGATGAGGGTGGTCGCGATGCCAGGGCGGCTGACGGCGAATTGCACGGCGAGCTTCACGATGTCTTCGCCCTGGGCCCGGCAAAACTCCACCGCCTGCCGGCAGCCGTTGATGATCGAGGGCGGGGCGGGATGCCAGGCCGGGGCGCCTCGTTCCGTCAGCAGCCCCATGCCCGTCGGCGAGGCGTTGATCACACCGATGCCGCGCTCCTGACAATAGGGCAGGAGAGATTCGAGCGAGGTGTCGTTCAGCTCGTAGTGGCAGAACGAGAGAATGCTTTCCACCGTGCCCGGCGGCACGCGGTCAATGACGGCCGGGAAAATTTTCAACGGGAGTCCGGTGATGCCGATGTGCCCGATGCGACCGGCCTGTTTCAGTTTCAGCAGCGCGGGCAGGGTTTCGTCCACAATCTGGTTCAGGTCGGTGAACTCGATGTCGTGGCATTGAAGCAGGTCGATGTGTTCAACCCCCAGCAGCCGACAACTGTCGTCGAGGCTGCGCGTGATACGGGCCGCACTGTAATCCGCCGGCTGGCCAGAATACTGTCCAACCTTGGTGGCGAGCAGGTAGCGACTGCGGTCGATGCCCAGCAGGGCGCGACCGAGCACGGCCTCGGCGCGGCCGTAACCCGGCGAGACGTCGATGAAGTTGATGCCCAGGTCCAGTGCGGTGTGAACGGTGCGGATCGATTCCTGGTCATCAGTTGCACGAAAGATGGCGCCGAAGGAGGAGCCGCCGAGACTCAGGGCGGAGACTTTGAGACCGGTGCGGCCGAGTGGGCGGTATTCCATGGTTAGACGATGCAGCGAACGCGAGGCCGGCAACTTGACCATAGAAACCTCCGGCGCACACGGAGAAAAAGCCGGGGTGG
>CAZFHG010000185.1:0-6894 GCA_964518665.1 uncultured Opitutaceae bacterium
CCATGCCGATACGGGTGGCCGTGGCGGCATTGGTCTTGAGGTAGCCGTAGTCCTTGTCCGACGAGACTTCGAAGGGCGTGAGCTTGGTCACGTCTTCGTCGTCGTCAGTCGTGATCGGCACCTGCTGCGCCCAGATGGGAGCGGCAGAAGCGCAAATCAAGGCGGCCAAACAGGCGACCAAGCTTCGCTTGGCCACCGATGCTGGGTAGCTGATTTCTGATTTCATTATGTTTATGTTGGGGGGTGGTTTGTAGTTTCCGGTTCCCGGTCGGACCGAAATCCGACCAAGAGCGAGAAAAGGGTAAAGTGAATGTTACAACTGAAAGCAAGCCCGGCGGTTTTGTATATTCAGCTATTGAAAGGGGTTCGGTCTGCCCCACCGGTCTTCAAGGTCGGAGAAACCGTGATGCCCACCCGGCCGCTGGCCTGGGGGTTATCACAGCGCCAAATGAGGTGATCCACTACCTTCCGCACCAGGGTCGACAAATTGATGTCGAGGACGGCCGGGAGGTGATCGAGGTTGTGGTAAATGACGGGATTGTAGTTGCCCAGAATGACCTCGAAATCCCGCTCCGACTTCAACTCGGCCTGGCGGAGTGCCCGGAAGAATGACCCGCAGAAATGATCCACCGGCAGGTAGAGACCGGTCGGCCTGGGCACGGTCTGGGCCAGACGCTTGGCCAACTGCTCACACTCCTCATGGGCGGAGGTTTCGACCAGGTAACTGACCCCCGGTTTCGGTTTGCCCAGAATGTTGACCACATTCATGCCCAATTCCCTGGCGCGGTTGCCAAAAGCCTCCGCCCGCCAGGCCACCGCCGTGTAAGCCGAATCTGTTGAAACCACGCCAACCACTTTGTGTCCGCGACGATGCAGATACTCAGCCGCCATCCGGCCGTTCGTGGTATTGTCCGGTTCGACATAATCCCCCGGGTAGGTGTGGGTGCGCCGGGTCATGAACCAGACATGCGGCAGACCGGCCAGCTTCTGCAGATTGGCCTGACTGGGTTCCATACCCTGGATGATGACGCCATCCACCTGGTTCTCAGCCAGCGGCCGGGGAAGTTCATCGGCCGATTCTGAATAGATCACCGAAAGATCGATGCGCTGCTTCTCGTTGGCTGCTTGGATTTGCAACAGCTGGTCTTGGAACCAATTGAAATTCGGGCTCTTACGCGCTCCGACAAACCAGACCGCAAACTTTTTCGGCGCTGCCAGGCGCGACTTGGGGCCCCGTCGGCGATTCAGGGGGGTTGGCGTATAATTGACCGCCGACATGACCGCCTGCACCCGGGCCAACCGGTCGGGAGCCACAAGATGTGGCTGGTTTATCACTCGCGAGACGGTCGCGGGCGAAACCTTGGCCTTACGGGCAATGTCGGCAATGAGCATGGGGTTATGCCGTGATTATTTCAGAAATGAAAAAATGAAACGGTCTGAATACAGTCAAGATATTTTCAGTGAATACCCAAGTCCGGAATCATGCCGGATTAGTGTGTCCGTTTCAGTTTTGCCCTTAATCCGCCCGGTCAAACTGCAATCACCCACCCGGCCAAGGTTTCGGTTACTTGAGTCTGTCAGCAGCGATAATCGCCTCTGGCCCTGATCGAAATCCCCGGTAAAAACCCCGGAGCGGGACCCTGACAACTTACTGAAGAATATCAGCGACCGTCATAATGAAATTTCAGAAAAAATGCAGGTTGATATGCAGAAAGAACCCGGTGCATGCTGACCACCCACGTCAAGACCCGCCAGTGATGATGTATTTCCGGCTGACAATGACCCCTTTCCGCATTCCTGCCCTCCTAATCATGGCGGCGGCAACCTTGGTTGGGGCACCAGCCGAGCCGCCTCCCCTCCCCCTGTCCCTGTCCGACGCTGAAATCAGCCGCCGTTTTCAACAGCGCCGCGAGGATCTGATCCAGTCGGCCATCGCCAACCTCAACCCGGCCGATCTGTCCAAGGGTTCTTATCTGGATGTAACGGCCGCCCTCCAACGGGGCGAACGCCAGGCCGAAGCCCTGTCCAGGCTGGCCAAGCTCAACGAGCCCCTGCCCACGACCAACATGTTCTGGGTGTATCCGATGGCCGCCCTGATGGCTGCCGGAGGCGAACGTCTGGACGCCGCCAACCAGGCGCGCATCGAGGAACTGTGGCGGACCTACTGGCCGAGCCGCGGTGACACCGAGAACCACTGGATGCTTTACTACAGTGGCCTCTATATTGCGGCCCAGTCCCGTCCCGGCACCGGCCCGGAGAAGTGGTTCAATGGCCGGTCGGCCGAGGAAAACATGGCCGAGGCCCGAAGCTATATTGAGCACTGGATGCGGGTGACCACCGCGCACGGGCAGGGCGAATACGATTCGCCCAACTATATCGGCGAATATGTGGCCCCCTTGAGCCTGCTTGCCGGCTGGGCCACCGATCCGGCCTTCCGGTTGAAAGCCCGCATGATGCTCGATTACATCCTGTACGATTACGCCATCGAGCAATTGAACGGCCAGTATGCCGGCGCGCACAGCCGGGTCTACCCGCGCCAGGTGCTTCAGCCCGGCCGCGTGACCTCGTCCTCGATCGGCTGGCTGGCCTTCGGACTGGGTGATCGCCAGCCCGGCGTCCAGGCGCTGCTCCTTGCCCTGAGTGGCTACACGCCTCCTCCCATCATCGAACGCATCGCCCGCGCCGCCGACCGGCCCTACGTGGAGCGCGAGCTCAAGCGCACCCGCTGGCGCATGCGCAATGCCGGACCGGATGCCATCACGGTCGGCGACCGCAAAACCGTGCCGGTTTACAAGTACAGCTACGTGGACCGCGACTTCGTCCTCGGCTCCTCCCAAGGCGGCCTGCTCCAGCCGATCCAGCAGCAGACCTGGAACCTGCGCTGGCACGTCGAACACCCCCTGGACGCTTCCAACACCTTCTTCGCCGTGCAGCCCTATTCGTCCCCGTACGAGGGCACGATGTTCTTCGGTGAAGCCTGGGACACGATCACGGACCTCATCGCCCGCTCCAAGGCCGACTACGATTCACCCGACAAGCTCGCCAGCGGTTCGCCGCACGAACAGGTCTTCCAGCACGGCGCCGCCCTGATCGGCTTGTACGACCTCCCGCCCGGCACGCGCTTCCCGCACATCATCACCCTCTTCTCCCGCGACCTGCGCAATGTCGTGGAGGACACCTCCGGCTGGATCTTCGCCCAGGGTGGTCCGGTCTACATCGCCTACCGGCCGCTCGCACCCGGCGAGTGGAAATCCAACGACTGGACCGGCCACCTCGCCGGCGGCGCCGGCGGCTTCATCAGCGCCGGCTTCAAGGAATGGGGCACCGGCCACCGCTGCTACGTGAGCGGCGCTTCGCGCAACGGCTATGTCGTGCAGGTCGCCCCCGCCCGCGATTTCGCCTCCTACGCCGCCTTCCAGGACGCCATCCGCGCCCTGCCCCTGCGCACCATGGTCGAGCCCGTGGCGGAAGTCGTCTTCACCTCGCTCGACGGCAGCGTCCTGCATGCGAAGTACGGGGCCACCCCGGCCATCAACGGTCTGCCTGTTGACTACAGTTCCTGGCCATTGTTCGAGAGCCCATCCGGCTCGTCCGCCCGCGGCAGCCGGAAGCTGGAGCTGCACCACGGCCCCGAACGTTACCAACTCGATTTCGAGACCGGCACAATCACGCAGACCATCGCCACGCCATGAAATCCACCGCCCGCATCCTGGCGACTTTCCTGGCCGCCGCCCTGACCGCCGCTGCCGGCTCCCCGCCGGTGCAGTTCTACGCCGCCGTGGCGATGACCAAGGCCCAGAAAAATTCCTCCACGCCCACCGACTCCGGTCTCTACCGCCGCGAGGCCGACGGCCGCTGGGTGCACTTTGGCCCGCGCATCCTTGGCATCGGCAGCGTCGCCGCCCAGCCGGGCAATCCCGCGGTCCTGCTGATCCCCAGCGCCGACGGCGTGGTGCGCAGCACCGATGCCGGCCGCACCTGGCGCAAGGTCACGGGCTGGGAAGTCCTGGACGTGCGCAGCATCGCCTTCGATCCGCTCAATCCCAAGCAGGTCTACGCCGCCACCCAGTGGGGTCCCATCCGCTCCGATGACGCCGGCGCCAATTGGGCGCGGGCCCAAGCCGGTCTGGCCAAGCTCTATTCCCAAACCGTGATCGCCGACCGCACGCGATCCGGCCGGGTGCTGGTCGGCAGCGAGGACGGCATCTATGATTCAACCGATGCCGCCCGCACCTGGACGCGCGTGGCGTCCTCCCCCGCGACCACCGTGCTCCGTCTCGCCCAAAGCGGGGCGGACGGACAGCTCTTCCTCGCCGGCACCCAGCACCGCGGCGCGTGGTTGTCCCGCGATGCCGGTCTCACATGGAACCCGACTGATCCCGCCTCCGCCACGGCCAACCTCTACGCCGCCGCACTCAATCCGCACGATGCCGCCGTCATGGCCGTCGGCGGCTGGAATGCCGGCGTGCGCATTTCGACCGACGGCGGCGCCACGTGGTCCGACCGCACCGCCGGCCTGCCGGTGAAGCACATCTTCGTCCTCGCCTTCGATCCAGTCACGCCAGGCCGCCTCTGGGCTTCGACCTTTGAAGAGGGCACATTCTATTCCGATGACCTCGGTCGCACCTGGCGCGAAGGCGGGCTCTACGGCGCCTACGGTTTCGATTTCATCTTCATACCCACGCCCTAGTCGGTCGCCGTAATTTCCGATCTGCGCACTCCGATCTCCAATCTCCGAATTTCCCCGTGTCCGCCAAACCCTTCGTCAACTCCGCCTCGTGGATCTGGTCCGCCGAGGGATCCCACAGCACGCCCGCCCCCAAGGACGCGACGCCGTCACATTATCAGGTGCGCTATTTCCGCCGCACGTTCAGTGTCGCCGACCCGGCCAAGGCGAAGCTCAGCGTGGATCTGTCCGCGGACAGCCGCTATCTCTTCTGGTGCAATGGCACCTTCATCGGCCGCGGCCCGGCCAAGGGTGACATCAATCATCACTTTTACGATTCGTTCGACCTGACGCCGCACCTGCGCCGCGGTCGCAATGTGCTCGCCGCCCTCGTGCTCGACATGTCGCGCGTCGCGCACCGCCCCGCCCTCCTCGGCCCGCCGTGCTCGGTTATAACTTATACCGGCGGCTTCGTGCTCGAGGGCGCGCTCACCACCCGCACCGGCAAGGTCGTCGAGGATCTGCGCACAGACGCCCAGTGGCGTGTCGCGGTAGACAAGGCCCACCGCTTCCAGAACGAGAACACCACGTTCGAGGGTTACCTCGGTTACTTCGAACACCGGGTCTCGGCCCTCATCCCCCCCGACTGGGCTTCGGTGAAATTCGATGACGCCAGATGGCCGCAGGCCCATGTGCTCTTCAAGGCCGAGTTGCTGGAGAACCGCCGCGATCCCGCCAGCCCCTACGGCTTGATCCCGCGCATGATCCCCATGCTCGAGGAAGGCACCCCCGCCCCGTTCCCTGACGCCTACGTTAGCGGCGGCGGTGAAGTGCCGGCGGCGTGGAAAAGTCTCCTCGCGAAGAATCGTGCCCTCACCCTCCCCGCCGGGGCCAAGGTGGACCTGGTCCTCGACATGGGACTACTGACCACGGCGTTTCCGCACTTGGTCGTCTCCGGCGGCGCCGGCAGCACGATCCGACTCACCTATGCCGAAGCCCTGCGCCTGCCGTGGGAAACCCCCGGCGCCCAGTTGCTCGGCAAGCGCCAGTCGCTCGCCAACCTCGCCTCGCACTTCGCGGACGAAAGCCGCGGCTGGACCTTTGACCGCCGCGGCCAGGTCACCGGTTGGTGCGACATCTGGGAGCCCTCCGGCCGCGACGAGACCTTCGAGCCGCTGCACTGGCGCGCGTTCCGCTACGTCGGGCTCCAGATCAAGGTCGGCAAGAAGCCGCTCAAGCTCCGCGCCGTGCAACAGCGCTTCACCGCCTACCCGTACCGCGTGAAGGCGCAGTTCAAGTCCTCCGATCCCGCGTTGAACAAGATCTGGACCGTCGGCCTGCACACGATGCGCATGTGCTCGCACGAGACTTTCGAGGACTGCCCGCACTACGAGCAGATGCAGTACGCCGGCGACACGATGATCACGTCGAAGCTGGCGATGTACACCACCGGCGACTACCGCCTCAGCCGGCAGGCCCTCTATCACTTTGACTGGTCGCGCCTCTCCGACGGACTCACGCAGGCCCGATTCCCCTCGCGCCTCGTGCAGATCATCCCGGCGTGGAGCATCCACTGGATCACCAACATCAAGGACTACCTCGCCTGCACCGGCGACCGCGCCACCGTCGCCGACCTGCTGCCCGGCGTGCGCAACGTCCTCGACTGGTACCGCCGCCACACCGATGAGGACGGCCTGCCGGCGAAAATGCCTTTCTGGAACATCACTGACTGGTGTCCGTGGTGGCCGCGCGGCGTCGTGCCCGGCGCCGACACCGGCCCGACCTGCATCCACGCCGCGCAATACATCAACGCCCTCGACGAGGCCGCCTGGCTCAGCCGCCAGCTCGGCCGCACCGCCGAGGCCGAGGTCCTGGCCGCCGAGGCCGCCGCGCTGCGGCCCAAGGCCCACGCGCGTTTCTGGTCTGAAAGCGAGGGCCTCTATTTCGACCGTCCCGGCGGCCCCGAAGTCAGCCAGTACGGCAACGCGTGGGCCATCGTCGCCGGCCTCGCCGGCGAGCGGGAGCGCGCGATCATCATGCGCCGCTTCCCGACCGACGCGAAGCTCGCCCCCGGCTCCTTCTTCTGGATGCACACCGGCTTCACCGCGCTGCACAAATCCGGTTGCTACGAAGATATGCCGAAGCATCTCGGCCCATGGCACGAGTCCGTCGGCTACGGCCTCTCCACCTTCGTCGAGGAAAACAGCTACTGGCGCTCGCTCTGCCAC
>CAZFHG010000186.1:0-6791 GCA_964518665.1 uncultured Opitutaceae bacterium
GGGAAAGTCTCGGATTGGGTAGCTTGAATTGGTGTTTCCCCGGGGTGAGAAGGCCGAAGGGGCCAACACCCCGACGCGCCGGGACACTGCGACCCAGGAAATCCTCCTGCATCGCCGGCTGCGCCGCGGGCGGGACCGGCGTTGCAGCGGAAGGCACGTCGAGCGTCAGGGTCCAAGTCGCGCGGTCGAGACTGCAGGCGAGCGCCACTGCGGCGCTGTGCGCATCGGAGCCGGTGAGTGTCCGCCATTGGTCAAAATTGACGAAATAGCCCGCGGGCGGCTTGGAGGGATCGCCGAAGCGCGGCGGGGGCGTGCCTGCGGCAGCCGTCGCGGCCAGGACTCGGTCGAGACCAGCCCGATCCACGCCGGTCTTGGGGTCGGTCGACCAGCCGGTGAGAACAAAGCGGGGCTCGGCAGCCGACGGTGGATAGACGTTGCCGTCGAAGGAATTTCCCCGGACCGCCGGTGGGTTCTCGATCGGCACACACACAGGGATCAGGCGCTCGCCGATAAAGAGGTTGCCCAGGGCCTCGATATTCGCGGCTCCCCCTTTGCGATCGCTGATCTTCCGGAAATACAGGCCGTAGCCCTCGCCGCTGAAGAGATTCTGGATGATGCGGACGCCATCTGCGTCGTGGCCGTAGATGCCGGCGGTCCACGGCCGCCACTTCTGCACTGTGCCGGGCGGTGCTTTCAGCGCCGAGACCAGGTCGGGACGGCCGTCGAGGAAGAGATTGCGGTCGACGAGGCTGGCGGTTTCCGGCGTGTTGTGGTCCATCTCGAGAAAGAGCCCCCAGCCGCGGTTGCCGGCAAAGACATTGCGCGTGACGCGGCAGGACCGCCAGGTGTTGTCGAGCCAGAGGCCCATGCACTCATTGTCGAGGAACCAGTTGGCCTCGATGCGCATTCCGTAGGCGAAGATGGTCTTGATGCCGCCGGTATTGTAGGCGGTGTTGCCCAGCGCGTTGTTGCCGAGAAAGACGTTGCGCTCGAAAACCACGTCGGTGTGACCGCTGCCGATCGCCCCGATGGCCCCGTTGGCGAAAAAGAGGTTGTCGATGATTTGATGAAAGCCGCTCTGCTCGCGCAGCGGATCGAGTCGCGCCGGCACCTCGTTGTCGAAGGCCGGCCGTCCGGCCGCCGTGACGCCGCTCGCCCCGAAATTCAGCCCGACGCACTTGGCGTGGCGGATGATATTGTCGGCGATGACCCAGTGATGTCCGCCCCGGGTGCCCACCATGCCGCTGAGCGCATTTTCCGGCAGCCGCCAAAACTGCTCGGGAAACTGGTCGGCGCAGTGTTCGAAAACAAAGCCGCGCACCTCGAGGTGGCCGAGACCCTTCTCCTGCGGTCGGAACACCCCGCGGCGCGTCGTCAGCTCCACCAGCCGCCCGTGCGGCGGGTGCGCGCCAGCGCGGAGGAAGATCCGGTTGCCCGCGGCGTCGTACCACCACGCGGGGCCGCTCCGGGCCAGTTCCGCCCGCGCAGAGGCCTCGCGCACCGGCGTGCCGTCGAGGAAAACCTGCCCGAGGGTCCAGGCCACGGAAGTGAAGGGATACGGCGGGAGTTGGCGCGCCCGGTCCCAGTAGAACGCGATCCGGAACGGGTTGCCGCCGTCGACGTAGGCCGTGTCGTCACACCGGACGTCGTCACACGAACCCGAATACACCCCGCCGCCTTCGTCGCGCCAAGCCGGCTTCCACTCGTCCGAGCCCTTGACCACCGCGCCGTGGCGCACCTCGGACACATAGCGGATCGGCCGGCCCGGTTCGCCGCCCCGCGGCGGCATCACGCGCTCACGGTAGATGCCGGGCCGCACACGCACCGTGTCACCCGGTTGGGCGAGTGCGGCGGCCGCCTGAATGGTGCGAAGCGGGCGCGCCGTGCTGCCATCGCCGCCTGCGGCTGTGCCGGCATCCACCCACCAGTCGGCGGCGAACGAATTCAGCGGGAGCAGCGCCAAAAGACCAATGAGCAAACCAGAGCGAATCAGAGCAGCGGCAGGCCAGTGGTGGTTCATCGTCATGGCAGCTCGGGTTTGCGCCGGGGGCTCGCGGATCAGCACGGCGTCACCGCGGGGATGCGCCCACGAGGCGGCCGAGTTCCCGCATGCGCTGCACGGATTCGCCCGGAATCAGCCCGTCGCGACCGGGCGGGACGTTGAGAAGGTAGTTCGCGTGGCGGTCCCGAGACAGCCGGTATGTCTCGGCCATGCGCTCGACGCTCTGCAGGTCGGCATCGCCGAGCCCAGGGTGCCAGAACCAGCGGGCCTGGGTCTGGAGGGTGTCGCACAGTTCTGCGGGCAACTGATTGCCGTCCGGGGGCAGCATGCCGGTGTGGCCGGGCAGACCGTGTATCTTGCTGGCCTTTCCCTGCGGGGTCAGCGGCCACTCGTAGCTCAGCACGTCGCTATGCCGGAGATTGTGCGCGTTGTTGGCGACCAACACGCACGACGGAGCGAGTTCATGCACGTACGCCTTGATTTCCGGCCACTGCTTCGCGGTGTATTTGTTGGAGTATTGATCGATCCACAGGAGGTCCGGACGGTACTTGGTCAGCAGTTCGGCGAGCTGTTTCTTGATGAAACCCACGTAATCCCCCGCGGCCTCGGGCGGCAAACCGTGCAGGTCGGGTCGGCCGGCCGGCAGCACGTTTCCGTAGCGGTTGGCGTAATCGCCGGGAAAGCAATAGTAGAGGCCGACCTTCAGACCGCGCGTGCGAAAGGCGTCGACGTATTCACGCACCAGATCGCCGCGCCCGCTGCGAAAGTTCCGGAAGCTCTGCACGCCATGTTTCGTGTAGGCGCTCGGCCAGAGACACCAACCGCCGGTGTGTTTGACGGTGAGGATGGCGTAGCTCATGCCCGCGGCCCGGGCGGCATCGGCCCACTGGCCGCAATCCAGCTTGGCGGGCGCAAATAAGGCGGGGTCCTCGTGGCCATTGGCCCATTCGCTGTCGGCGAACGTGCTGACGTTGAAATGCAGGAAGAGGCCGAAGCGCCAGGTCGCGAAATCCTGCTGCCGCGGGTGCAGCGCGACCTCCTCCGCCGCCGCCGCGAGGCTGTCGGCACGCGACGCAAATCCGCCAGCGAGCAGCAGAATCAGAATCCCAAGTGTTCCCCGCGGCTGGCGACGGAAGACCGGTTGGTGTCGAGGCAAAGGGGTCCGCCCGGATTGGATCATGGGCGGAGCTTACGCGATTGACGTGGCTTCTGGCTATGCCCGATCCTGTCAAAGTTATGTCCTATTCGCTCAAAGGGCACGTGAACCGCGGGGCATATGACCAGCCCTATTCGGGGGTGGGGATCGAGTTTGATCCGCTGGGCGTCAAGCCGGGCCGCACCGGCATCACACTGCACGAGAGCGGCTTTCTCCCGGCCAACGATGACTGGAACTTTCCGGCGGTCTTCAGTCCGTTCTGGCGGCTCTACTACAACCGCCAGCGCGGGCACTGCTTGCTGTTCGGCGAGCGCGACATCGAACTGACGCCACAGCACCTCCTGCTGATCCCGCCGCACTGCCTGTTTCACTGCCTCGGCGGCAATCCCGTGCCGAGCTTCTGGCAGGCCTTCAGCTTCACCCAGCGCCCGCATCCGGAGCAGGATTTGCCCATTCTGCTGCGGCCGCGCGACACGGAGCTATGTCTAATCCGCGATCTGCAGGAGTTGATCGTCGCGGATGAGAAATGGGATCCGACCGATGCGATCTACCGCAACAGCCTCGCGCTGCTGCAGGTCGTGCTGTCGCGTCCGGAACTCCGCTGGCAGCCGCCGGTGCCGGAGCCGATGCTGCGGGTGCGACAGTACATCGAGAAGCAGTACGGCACCAAACTGCTCGCGCCCGATCTGGCGCGCCGGGCGGGCCTGAGCGTTGCCGGGTTCAACCGGGCCTTTCGCCGCCACTTCGGCACCACGCCGGCGAGGTATGTGATCGAGATGCGCGTGCGGGAGGCGGCGCGGCTGCTCTTGCAGACCGACGAAACGCTCGACGCGATCGCCGAAGAGTGCGGGTTTCCGAATCGCGCCTATTTCAGCCGGGTATTCAAACGAGTGACGGGAGATGCTCCCGCCGGCTTCCGCACGAATCACCGCAGACCGGCGTAGGTTTTGCGGTTTGCCGGCCGGGGATGATGTTCGTCTTACTTTGAGGTCTTACGTAGTCGAGCCCGGCTCAGCGCTCGGCCAGCGGTGCCCACCGCCGGCCGTCCGGTGAGGTCAGCAGGCCAAAGGTGGTGCGATCCTGGGCGTTGGTGCCCATCAGGATCATCAGCCATTGCCCGCCTTCCCGCCAGACGAAGGGCGCGCGGAACTTGCGCGCCATCCATTTCTGCCGGGGAAACTCCATCGGGCCTTCGAGCTGCCATTGGATCAGATCCGGCGACGTCGCCAGGGCGAGATGCTGGTTTTCCAGGCATTCGCTGTAGATCATCGTACAATGATCACCGATGCGGATGATCATCGTGTTCTCCACGCCGTCCGGCGCCGTGGCGGAGAAACCGATGAGCGGAGCGTCGCGCGAGAGGATTTCCCAATGCTGCAGTTGCGGGTCGCGCGGGCGGGCATGGCCCATGAGATTGGCCCGAATGGTCTTGCCGGCGGCGTTCGGGCGGGAGGCCGAACCGACGAAGAAGCAGTTCAGCGTGTCGCCATCGACGACAAAGGTCGGATCGATTACGCGCCTCGCGGTGTTCCATGGCAGCTCGGCGGCGGCTTCGAGAAAGAACTTGGGCGCGGACCAGGTCTTCAGGTCGGCGCACTCACTGAAGCACAGGCGCACTGGCGAGGAAGGATAACTCTGGTAAGGCAGCAACCAGCGGCCGTGCCACGGCACCAAATCGCCCGGCGAGGCAAATCCCTTGGGCAAGGCGACCGTGCGCTGACTCCGGCCCGACAGGCGCACCTCGACCGACTGAGCGATATCCGACCGCAACACCGCCCTCACGTCGTCCTCGTTCCACTTGAGCCGTCGCACCTCGATGTGACCGCGGGCGCGAATGCCTTCGATGTTCCCCACCGGCCAGTCGCGAGGCGTGGCCGGGAGCAGGTCGATCCAGCCCGGCTGCGAATCCACGAGCATGCGCGCGAGCAGCGCGGGCAGGCCGCCACAGAGGTCGGCGTTGAAATACTGGCTGGCCAAAGACGAGCGCGCCGAACTTGCCGTTGCCGCTCGTGAGCGCGTGCTCCCAATTAGTCGCGGGCAGGGAGCTGCGTGAATCGCGCCCGTACGGGACTGTGGGGGGCGTCGTCCGGCTACGGGCCGGACGGCCCTATCCCGGAATCGGTTATTTCCGCCGGGAATGACCGCAGAACCCGATCTGCAATCGCAGCTCGATCATCGCGCAGTGGGAAGCAGGCCCGACTGGAACCCTTTGGCCACCGCCGCCGGTGCGTTTACGACACCGAGTTTTTCGAAGATGTGTTTCACGTGGTAGGCCACCGTGGTGACGCTGACGTCCAGTCGGTCGGAAATTTCCTTTTTCAACAATCCCTCCGCCAGCATGGCCAAAATCTCCAGTTCGCGCTCGGAAAGCGCTTTGCTGGGATGATAGCGCGGTTCCGCATTTTTCAGGTTGGTCAGCAGGAATTTTGCCACCTTGGGGTCGATTGAGGCGCCGCCATCCATCACGGTTCTGATCCCGTCCTTGATCTGGCGGACAGTGGAGGATTTGAAGAGATAGCCTGAGGCACCGCACCCAATCGCACGCAGAATGTCGCTTTCGGTGTTGGATTGGGTCAGGATGATGATCTTCGCTTCCGGCAGATATTTCCGGAACCAGGAAATGGCATCGAGTCCGGACATGCCGGGCAGATTCAGATCGAGCAGGATGACGTCAGGTGCGGCGTGGAGGGAGCGATCCTGGACGGTCCGCAGGGCGATCTCGGCGGTGGCAAAACTACTGAGCAGTTTGAGATCGGCGTCGCGAACAAGCGCCCGGGCGATGACTTCACGGTATCCCGCATGATCCTCCACCAGCATGACTGAAATGTTTGCCTTCATTGGAATAGGCTGAATTTACGCAATTTCACTTTCAGGCAGAGGCTGGTGCCGCCTCCCTCCGGTTGCTCGACAACCACGGTTGCTCCCAGAATCCGCGCCCGGCGTTTCAGCGAGGGAGGGGTGAATCTGGCGCCGGGGCCGCTGGGCAGCCCTCTTCCATTGTCCGAAACGGTTAATTGGATCAGATCGCCGGTCACCTTCAGGTGGGTTGAAATCTTCGTGGCCCCGGAATGGCGGAGAATGTTGGTGAGACATTCCTTGTAGAAGAAAAAGATGTCGATCCGTCGGCGCGGCGTGAGTTTTTTCAGGGCTTCTTCACCTTCGTAGTCAGAATGGTGCTCCAGATCGGCGAGCAGCCGAGCGGAGGTGCGGTTCATTTCCTCGACCAGATCCTCACACAGGCCGCGCGCCTCCAGCATGTTGGTGCAATGACGGGCGGCGTTGCCACTTCGTTCGGAGAAAACCCGGACCTGATCGAGCAGGTCAACCAGTTCCTCGCGCGAATCGATGGACTCCTTGGCCAGGTCGCTCAGCAATCCGATGGTATGCAGGTCGGCTCCTAGCTCATCGTGCAGGTCCGCGGCAAGCTGCTCCCTCATCCTGACGGCCTCCCGCTTCCGCATGTGCCGGGCGGCCAGAAGCGTCAGGAGAATTCCAGCCGCGAGCAAGGCGGCCAGCCAGCTCATCCGGCGCAGGTTGGTCTTTTGCTGGGCATAGCGGTGGGACAACTCCGCCGCAATGACGGGCCTGACCGACTCAAGCTCATGGCGCTGGTGAAGCTGTTGCATCCAGATC
>CAZFHG010000187.1:0-3820 GCA_964518665.1 uncultured Opitutaceae bacterium
CAGCACCCCGTGCAGTTGCAGGGCCGTGGCGCGTTGGCGGGCATCAGCATTGGTCATCATCGGTCTCCATCAGGTGGTCATAATCGTTCAGGTTGTGCGGGCGCACCGGCACATCGCGGTGCTTGACGTGATCGGGCAGCGTGATCGTGATCGGCGGTGGCGTATCGTTCGCCTGTCGCCGTCGTTCCAGCGCCAGGCGCACCGCGTTCGGATGCGGCACCTCCCGCGCCAGGGCCTCGGTGATGGCCGCTTCCAACTCCACCACCCCATAAGCTTCGAGCATCTCGGTCAGCGCCCGCACCGTCCGCCCCAGCGGTTCGCCACGCTCGGTGGCCTGCGTTAACAACTCACGGCTCATCGGCACGGCTTTGATCAGATGATCGGACCCACGATGCGCACTGGCCTGATGTTTGTGCGCCACCAACGTGGCGATGTGCTCGGGAAGCTCAATCTGCTCTCGCCGGTCATAGCTGCGTGGGTGGGATGCAATCACTGACGAGCCATCCAGGATGCGTACCTCCTTTGGGTTGGCGGCGACGGTCAGCGTGCGCGCCACACAGGTGTGCGGGATCGAGTAGTCGTTGAGATCGAAGCGCACATACGGCGTCTTGCCGGCCGATACTGCCTTGATCTCATCCGTGGGGAAGGCATCGCCCGGCAAGGCCAGCAGGCGTTCCTTCTCTTGGGCGAAGGCATCACTAACCGTCAACGTTTCATCTTCCGGGCAGCGCCGTTCGCCGGCCCGGCCGAGGACCCAGGCATCCGCCTGGGCATTGAGATCCTCCACGCTCGTGAAGGTGCGTCCCGCAAAGAAGGCATCACGGATGTAGCGGATGGCCCGCTCGACGCGCCCCTTCTCGTTGCCCCGCGCCACGGCGCGCGCGTGAGGATCGAAACGGTAGTTACCGGACAGAGCCAGTAAGGTCGGATGGAAGCGGATTACTGCACCGTGACGTTCGAGCACGGCGCTCTTGAGATTGTCGTACAGGGCGATGCGTGGGCAGCCGCCCCAGGCGGTCATGGCACCGACATGGCCGCGCAGGAAGTTCTCCATGTGGGCGCCCAGATAAAAGCGCAGAAAGATCTGGCGCGACCAGGAGAGCACCGCGACAAAGCCCATAAGTGGACGATGCGCCCGCCCGATGTCCAGATAGCCAAAGTGTCCCCACTATGCCGAGTCCCGGACTATGCCGAGTATCGTCAAGCATCGAAACGCAGCATTACCTTGATCTGATTTTTACTCGGCATAGCATTTCTCGTCCCATGGTTACCTATGTGGAAGGAGAAGCGAAATGGAAGACGTTGCCGAAATGCGGTGGGTCTTGTTACGAGGCCCTGAAGGTCCCTTGGTGCCGTACCTGGATCTATTCGCCAGGGAACTTGAGAAACAAGGATTCAAACGAAAGCATCTGGGTCCGCAGATTCGTGAAGCGGCCAGATTTAGCCAATGGCTTCAATCCAAGCAGGTTGCGGCAGAGGCCATCACCGACGAACATGCAAAGCATTTCCTGGATGAAACGCTGCGACAGCCGAGCGTTGGCACCGGTGAGCGCGCAACACTGCGACGGCTGTTAGATTTCCTGAAGCACTTGGACATCACCCAGTCGGCGCCCAAACCCGTTGAATTGACAGCGATCCAGCGCGTGATCGCCACATTCGCCGCCTATCTGCGCCAAGAGCAGGCGCTCTCCGACAGGACACTGATTCAATATTGCCCGTTTGCCGAGCAATTCTTATCAGAGTGCTTCGGTAATCGGCCCGTCGCGTTAGCGACCTTACGGGCTGCCGACGTTATTGGGTTTGTAAAGCAACAAGCCGCGCATCTCAGTCCGGCACGAGCCAAGGCCGCGACCACCGCACTGCGTTCATTCTTTCGGTTTTTGCGCTGTCGCGGTGAAATTAAAATCGATCTCGTCGCTGCCGTGCCAACGGTGCCCAATTGGTCAATGACCGGGATTCCCCGCGCCATTGGCCCGGAACACCTGCGCGCTGTGTTCGCACATTGCCCACGCGATACCCCGTCCGGTCGCCGTGATTACGCGATCCTCATGTTATTGGCACGACTGGGGTTGCGCTCCAGCGAAATCGTGTCGCTGACCCTGGATAGCATCGACTGGGAGGCCGGTTCCATTGAAGTCGTGGGAAAGGGTGCCGGTAAGGGAAAGCAGACAGCATCCCTACCGCTACCCGGCGACGTGGGTGAAGCCATCGCCGACTATTTGCAGCATGGCCGCCCGATCACCAACAGCCGTGTGTTGTTCTTGCGTGTCAACGCACCCATTCACGGTCTCGGGTCGCAGACAAGCATTGCCACGATTGTCGCTGCGGCAATCAGGCGCGCCGGCATCGAGACATGCCACCACGGTACGCACCAATTTCGACATGCACTGGCCTCCGACATGCTCCGGCACGGCGCGACGCTGACTGAAATCGGCAGCGTGCTGCGCCATCGCCATACCAAGACGACCAGCATTTACGCCAAAGTAGATTTCACAGCGCTACGCCCGATCAGCCTGCCTTGGCCGGGAGGTGTGAAATGATCACGCTACGAACATCCCTGCAAGATTACTTGGCGCTACGCCGTTCCCTGGGGTTCAAGCTTTATTCGGAGGGTGTTGCCCTGGCGTCGTTTGTCGCCTTCATGGAGCAGAGTCAGGCGGATTGGATATCCGTGGATCTCGCCCTTGATTGGGCAAAGACATCGAGGTCGACTCGACCAGGACGGTGGGCGCAGCGCTTGAGCTACGTTCGTGGCTTCGCCCGCTATTGCAGTGCGATTGATGCACGCACTCAGGTTCCACCCGCTGGGCTATTGCCGTTCTGTCATCAACGGCCTAGTCCTTACTTCTTCACCGATGAGCACATTGACGGCTTGTTGCGAGGGGCGCTTGAATTGCCAACCAAGGAGGGTTTGGCGAATCACACCTTTCACTGCCTGTTCGGACTGCTCAGTGTGTCGGGCTTGCGCATTTGTGAAGCGTTGAACCTGACCACGGAGGACGTCGATCTCGATGAGGGCATTCTGACGATCCGGTCCACCAAATTCGGCAAGTCGCGCCTCATCCCGCTGCATCTAACAACCGTCAACATCTTGCTAGATTACGAGGAACGCCGGAAGCAATTTCTGGGCGGGCGTCAGACGCCGTATTGGTTTATCAATTCTCAAGGAACGCGACTGAGTTACGACTGCGCGAGTGGCGCTTTCCATCGCCTGGCGAAGCGTACCGGACTGCCCAGTCAGCCGGGCCGATCCAAACCACGACTGCACGATCTTCGTCATCGCTTTGCGCTGAAGACGCTACTGAATTGGTATCGCGATGGGCTGGATGTGGAGCAACGACTCCCGGTACTGTCGGCTTTCCTGGGGCACGTAGAAGTCAGGGACACGTATTGGTATCTGTCAGCCTGTCCTGAATTACTGGGGGCTGCGAAGACTCGACTGGAGCGCCATTGGGAGCAGGGATCATGAAGGCCGGCGTCACCTTTGCCGCGTTGCTGACTCGTTTCTTTACTCAGCGTTTGATGCAGCAACGCCAAGCCAGCCCCCATACGATCAGCTCCTACCGCGACACCTTCCGTCTCCTGCTCCAGTTTGCAAAGGCCCGTCTCGCCAAGGAGCCGTCGCAGCTTGCCTGGGAGGCTATTGATGCCCCGCTGATCAGTGCCTTCCTCGATGATCTTGAAACACAGCGGGGAATATCTGCGCGGAGCCGCAATCTCCGACTGACGGCTGTCCGTTCTTTCTTTAGCTACGCGGCTTTCGAGCTGCCTACGCAAGCAGAGCAAATCAAACGGGTGCTGGCAATTCCCGCCAAACATC